>NZ_JBIAGM010000005.1:0-466907 GCF_042869815.1 Streptomyces sp. NPDC006739 | reverse complement strand
GAGTACATCCAGTACGCGGGCGACGCTCCGCCTTGCGATGCACCGCACCGGACGCCGCGAGCTTCTCGGCAAACCTTTCCGGTCACAGCACTAGCAATCGTCCGGCCGACCCGGACAGGCCGTTGACCTTCACCTTTGGTGAAGCCCCAGCATCGGTGACGGAAGCGAGGAGCGCGAGATGCGTACGGAGATGCTCACCATCGGGGCCTTCGCCAGGGCCTGCCGGCTGTCGCCGAAGGCGCTGCGGCTCTACGACGAGCTGGACCTGCTGCGGCCGGCCCGCGTCGACCCCGACACCGGTTACCGCTACTACGCGGCCGGGCAGCTGGAGCGGGCCCGGCTGGTGGCCTGGCTGCGGCGGCTCGGGATGCCGCTGGCCGGCATCCGGGAGGTGTGCGCCCTGCCGCCCCGGGCCGCCGCGCGGGAGATCCGCGCCCACTGGGCGCGGGTCGAGGCGGAGACGGCCGTACGACGGGATCTCGCCGCGTTCCTCGTCGACCACCTGACCGGGGAATCGAGGAAGGACACCACCATGCTGGAACTGCGGTACTCCGCCCACTCCGACACCGGGCGCGTACGGCCCGCCAACCAGGACACCGCGTACGCGGGCGCGCGGCTGCTCGCCGTGGCCGACGGGTGCGGGCCCGCGGGGGCGCACGCGAGCAGTGCCGCCGTGGAGGCGCTGAAGTTCCTGGAGAACACGGAACCGGCCGCCGGCAGCGTCCTCAATCTGCTGGAGGACGCCGTACAGGGCGCGAGCCAGGCGGTCCGGGACGTGGCGGCGGGCAGCGAGGAGGTCGGCACCACGCTGACCGCGCTGCTGTGGACGGGGTCGCGGCTGGCGCTCGTGCACATCGGGGACTCGCGCGCGTATCTGCTGCGCGAGGGGGGCCTGTTCCGGATCACCCATGACCACACCGTGGTCCAGTCGATGATCGACGAGGGCCGGCTGACCCCGGAGGAGGCGGCCGCCCATCCGCAGCGCGCCCTGCTCCTGAAGGCGCTGGGCGCCGGCACGACCGCCGGCACGACCGCCGCACCGGACCTGAAGCTGCACGACGCGCTCCCCGGCGACCGGTATCTGCTGTGCTCCGACGGTCTGACCGGGGTCGTGGCCGAGGAGCGGATCCAGGGGCTGCTGTCCGCTCCCGCCACCCCCGACGAGGCGGTCCGCGCGCTGGTCGACGAGGCGAACGAGGCCGGCGGCCCGGACAACGTCAGCTGCGTCGTCGCGGACGTGGTGGCGGTCTGAGGAGGAGGCTGGTGTAGGAAGGGTGCTGTCGTCCCCGACAGCAAAGGAGTGCGCCGCGTGTCCTCCCTCTTTCCGGCCCTGACGGGCGGTTCGGGCGAGCAGGTCGCCCTGCGGTTCGGCGAACGGTCGCTCAGCTACGGCGAACTGGCGGCGGCGGCCGGTGCGGTCGCCGCCCGGGTCCGGGACGCGGGCCGGGTCGCCGTGTGGGCGACCCCGCAACTGGAGACCGCGGTCGGCGTGGTGGGCGCGCTGCTCGCCGGGGTGGCCGCGGTGCCGCTGAACCCGAAGTCCGGCGAGAAGGAACTCGCCCACATCCTCTCCGACAGCGCCCCCTCGGCGGTCCTGGCCGCCCCCGGCACCGAACTGCCCGCCACGCTGGGCGACTTGACCCGCATCGATGTCGACGTCGACGCGCGCGGCACCGGCCGGGCCCCCGAGGAGCGCGCCGCCGAGGGCGACGCGGCGCTGGTCGTCTACACGTCCGGCACCACCGGCCCGCCCAAGGGTGCCGTCATCCCGCGCCGGGCCGTCGCCACGACCCTGGACGCGCTCGCCGACGCCTGGCAGTGGACCGGGGACGACGTCCTCGTGCACGGGCTGCCGCTGTTCCATGTGCACGGGCTGGTGCTGGGCATCCTCGGCCCGCTCAGGCGCGGCGGCTCGGTGCGGCACCTCGGACGCTTCGACACCCGGGGTGTGGCACGGGAGTTGAACGCGGGCGCGACCATGGTGTTCGGGGTGCCGACGATGTACCACCGCATCGCCGAGGCGCTGCCCGAGGACCCGGAGCTGGCCGAGGCGCTCGGCCGGGCCCGGCTGCTGGTCTCCGGTTCGGCGGCGCTGCCGGTGCACGACCACGAGCGGATCGCGGCGGCCACCGGGCGCCGGGTGATCGAGCGGTACGGCATGACCGAGACGCTGATGAACACGAGCGTCCGTGCCGACGGCGAGGCCCGCGCGGGCACGGTCGGCGTGCCGTTGCCGGGTGTCGACCTGCGGCTGGTGGAGGAGGACGGCACGGAGGTGGCGGCCCGCGACGGGGAGACCGTCGGCGAGATCCAGGTGCGCGGCCCGAACCTGTTCACCGAGTACCTCAACCGGCCCGACGCCACCGCCGCCGCGTTCACCGCCGACGGCTGGTTCCGCACCGGTGACATGGCGGTGCGCGAGGCCGACGGCTGTGTCCGCATCGTCGGCCGCAAGGCCACCGACCTGATCAAGAGCGGCGGTTACAAGATCGGGGCGGGCGAGATCGAGAACGCGCTGCTGGAGCACCCGGGGGTGCGGGAGGCGGCGGTGACCGGTGAGCCCGACCCGGACCTGGGCGAGCGGATCGTGGCCTGGGTCGTCCCGGCGGACCCCGAGGCCCGCCCGTCCGCCGACGAGTTGGCGGACCATGTGGCCCGCCGTCTCGCCCCGCACAAGCGCCCGCGTGTCGTCCGCTACCTGGACGCGCTGCCCCGCAACGACATGGGGAAGATCATGAAGCGGGCGCTGGGCGATGCCTGAACAACCTGGACGGCCCGGGACGCCCGAGCGGCTGTCGGCCCGGCGGATACTGGACCTGGTCGCCGACGACGCCACCTTCGCCGAACTCCCGCGTCCGGTGCGGGAGTCCGGGCCCGACGGCCCGCTCGCCTGGCCGGGCTACGACGCCTCGCGCGCCCGCGCCGCCGAGCGCACCGGTGAGACCGAGTCCGTGGTGTGCGGCACCGCGAGCGTCGAGGGCACCCGGGCGGTACTGATCGCCTTCGAGTTCGGCTTCCTGGGCGGCTCGCTCGGCGAGCGCACCGGCGACCGGCTGGAGGCCGCGTACGGGTACGCCCGCGCCCACCGCCTCCCCGTCGTCCCCCTGATCGCCACGGGCGGCAGCCGGATGCAGGAGGGCATGCTCGCGCTGACCCAACTCCAGCGGGTGGCCCGGCAGTCGGCGCTCACCCGGGAGGCGGGCCTGCCGCAGATCGCCGTGCTGCGGGACCCCACGACCGGCGGCGGCTGGGCCACCCTGGGCGCCGGCGCCGACGTGATCCTCGCCCTGCCCGGCGCCCAGGTCGGCTTCGCCGGCTCCCGGGTGCGGCCGGCCGACGCCGACCCGGCCGCCTACACGGCCGAGTCCCAGGTGGCCGCGGGCGCGGCCGACGCGGTGGTGTCCGCGGCTCAGCTGCGGGGGGTGCTGGGGTTGTGGCTGAGACTGCTGACGGGCGGGGCGACGAGGGAGGCCGGGGTCTTGCAGGCACCGGCCGCCCCCGGAGTGGTGCGGGGGCCCTCCCCGGACTCCCCCGGGGCGGAACCCGCGCCGGTTCCCGGTGGTCTCGGTGCCGAGGGGCTGCCGGACACCGGGTGGGACGCCGTCCTGCGGGCCCGCTCGGACCGGCGGCCCCGGGCGCGCGCCTACCTGGACGCCTACTTCACCGCCCGGGTGGCGATCAGCGGTGACCGCTGCGGCGGTACCGATCCCGACGGGATGCTGTGCGGCTTCGGCGAGCATCGGGGCCGTACGGTCGCCTACGCCGCGCAGACCGGTGCCGCGACCCGCCCGGCGGGCTACCGCACCGCCGCCCGCCTGGTCCGGCTGGCGGACCGGCTGGGCATCCCGGTGCTGACCCTCGTGGACACACCGGGCGCGGCCAACGACGCCGAGGCGGAGCGGCAGGGCGCGGGCGCGGCGATCGCGGAGCTGTTCGGGGCCGTGGCCGCCGCCCGGACGCCCGTCACCACGCTGGTCATCGGGGAGGGCGGCTCGGGCGGGGCGCTGGCACTGGCCGCGCCCGGCAGCACCTGGGCCACCGCGGACAGTTACTTCTCGGTGATCGCCCCGGAACTGGCGGCGGCCATCCTGAAGCGGCCGCCCGGGCAGGCCGAGGCGACGGCCGGGCACCTGCGCATCCGGCCGCAGGACCTGGTGGAACTGGGGGTGGTCCGGGGCATCGTGAACAATGAGCCGCTGCAGGGGAGTTGGTCCGAGGTCGAGCACGGGGGGCGGGCGGAAGCATGAACAGGCTGGTGGAGTTCACGACCGAGGAGGGCGCCGTCGTCGTCGTGGAGAGCGTGGACGGGCCGTCCGGCTCCCGGCTCGTCTCACGCGACGACAGGCCGCCCGGACAGGCCGGCGGAACGGCCGCGCTGACCGCCCGCACCTTCGAGGGCGCCCTGGACGGGGTGCGCGCGGCGGCCCAGTCCGCGCTGCGGGTCTTCCGGGACGGCACCCTGCGCCCCGACGCCGTGGAGCTGGAGTTCGGCGTGAAGCTGACCGCCGAGGCCGGGGCGGTCATCGCCAAGGGCGCCGCCGAGGGACAACTGGTCGTACGGCTGAGCTGGGCGTCGGAACCACGGTCCGCGCCCGGGGCGAGGCCGCCGGGGAACGCGGGCTGAGCGTTCCCGCCCGCCCGCGGCCCCCCATTCAGCGGCACCCCGCCCGGCCCCCTCCAGAAGGCGCCGACCCCCGCGTCCCGCGCAGGATGCAGAGGTAAAGCCCCGCACTCGGGAGGATCTGCCGTGAACGTCAGCCTGGAGCGGTTGCGACGCTGTCACTTCGCCGTGGACCTGGGAGCGGCGCGCACCCGGGTCTACGTCAAGGGCACGGGTCTCGTCGTCGACCAGCCCTCCGTCGGCGCCGTGAACACGCGGACCGGGGCGCTCATCGCGGTCGGTGAGCTGGCGGAGCGGATGACCGGCCGGACGCCGGGCTACATCCGGGTCGTACGGCCCGTCTCCGGCGGCACGGTGGTCGACATCGAGATGGCCCAGCGCATGCTGCGCCACCTGCTCGGCGACAGGCTCCGCCGCAGTCTGCGCCGCAGGCCCCGGCTGCGCGCGGCGGCCTGCACCCCGCACGACGCGGACCCGCTGGCCCAGCGGGCGACGATCGAGACGCTGGTCGGGCTCGGGGCGCGGCGCGTGGAGCTGGTGGACACCCTCATCGCGGCCGCCGTCGGCTGCGATCTGCCGGTCGAGCAGCCCGAGGCCACCATGATCATGGTGTGTGGTGCGGCGGCCACCCAGGTGGCCGTCCTCTCCCTCGGGTCGATCGTCAACGCGGAGCGGATCCCGGTCGGCGGCGAGGCCGTCGACCACGCGATCGTGCAGCACCTGCGGCACCGGCACAAGCTGATACTGCCCAGCCAGTCGGTACGCCCCCTGCAGGTGGCCCTGTCCGGCAACGGCCTCAGCCCGCAGGGTCCCTCCTCCACCCAGATCCACGGCCGGGACGTCGTCACCGGCCTCCCGCGTTCCGTCGAGGTCGACACGGCCGCCGTGCGCGACGCCATCCAGACCCCGCTGACGGCCGTCCTCGACGGCATCGGCAAGGTGCTGCGGGACTGCCCGCCCGACCTGGTGGCCGACGTCGCCGAGCGCGGGCTCATGATGGTCGGCGGCTCCGCCCTGCTGCCCGGCCTGGACCAGATGCTCCGCCAGGCGACCGGCATCCCCGTGCACATCGCCGAGCGCCCCGACGTGTGCGCCGTCCAGGGCATGGGCGCGATGCTGGAGGGCAGGATCGCGCCCCTGGTCCTGGACCCGCTGGCGGCCTGAGGCGAGCACCGCGACGGCGCTCCCCGGCGGACCCCGCTCTGAGAGGGTGTCCCCATGACCGTCGCGACCAGGATCGGCGTCACCGGCCACCGCAGCCTTCCGGCCGCCGTGCTGCCCGTGGTCCACGCGGGCATGCGGGACCTGCTGGGCGGGGTGGTCCCGGTGCCCGCGCCCGAGCCGGTGGCGCGGCACACGCCGGCACGCCCCGGTCACCGTCCCAGGTAGGCCCGGATGGTCGTGCCGTCCTGCCCGGTGTGCACCCGCACCAGATCCGCCAGCAGGTTCACCAGCAGCAGGCCCCGGCCGCCCCGCTGGTCCCGTTCGGCCGGGCGGCGGCCGGCCAGGGGATCGGTCAGGCGTCCCTTGTCGCGGACCTCGCACAGCACGTGGCCGTCCTCGGCCCACACCCGCAGGGAGCCCGAACCGCCGCCGTGCACCACGCTGTTGGTGGTCAGCTCTGCGGTGATCAGGGCCAGGTCCTCCAGCCGGATGCCGGACAGGCCGAGCCGGGCGCCCTCGTCGGTGGCGAGGTGGCGGGCGGTGGAGAGGGAGTCCGCGTCGAAGGAGAAGGACAGGACGTCGGGGACCGGCGGCGGGAGCGGCTCGTTGTAGCGGGCGACGACGTGCTCGGGGGCGTAGGCGTCGCTGACGTGCTCCGCCACGGCGCCGGCGGGGATGACGGTCGGGTGGGTGGCGTGCGCGTCGGCGAGGACACGGGGGTCGAGGCGGACGGTGTCGTACGGGCACAGGATGGTCGCCTCGCGGCCCTGGAACGCGGCGTTGATCAGCGCCTCGTGCTGGACGCAGGCCGGGTACTCGGCGGTGCTGCGGCCCGCCCAGATCGGTTCGCCGATGATCCGTACGCGCCGGCCCGGCGGCTGGGTGTCGGCGAAGGCCCGCAGCACGCCGGGGATGATGCGACCGGGGTTGCGGCCGGCCTCCCGCATGTCCAGGAACCGTACCGACTCGGCGTCGGCGCCCAGTTCGTCCTGGATGAGCCGCAGGTTCTCGCCGGGCACGGCGACCGCGACGGGCTCGCCGGCGGCGAGTCCGGCCCGGACGAAGGGGACGGTGCCCGCCAGGTACTCGTGGGCGTCGGCGTAGAAGAGCGCCGGATGAACGAAGGGGTCGACGGGGTTGGCGGAGTTGGCGGCCGCGGTCATGACATCGACACCTCGATCGCCGGGAGACCGGGCCACAGCAGGTCCAGTATGCGCGGCAGGGTGGGCGGCGGCCGGAACAGCAGGATCCGCCGGCCGCCGTCGAGGCGCCGGGCGGCGGACACGAGCGCGCCGGCGCCGGCGACGTCGACGAACGTCACCGCGGAGAGCTCCAAGCAGTACACGTCCTCACCCTCACCAACGGCCCTCTCCAGCACGCGTTCCCAGATCCCGCGCGTGGCCAGGCTCACCTCGCCCGCTGCCCGGACCCCCGTCCGTCCGGGCAGCGGGTACACCTCGAGTCGCGGCACTTGCGGCACCGGCTCCGGGACACTCACGCCGTCTCCCAGGTGGTCGGCTGGTCGTTTACACGGACGACCAGTATGCCGGGGTCCCCCACGCCCCACCGCACCCCCTGCCGATCACCCGTCGGATATCCCTTTTTCCCCGCCGGGGGTTGGGTCATTCCCGCCGTGTGTAGGCCGCTGCCGAAGGGGCAGGCGAACGGCGAGTCCGGACCATCGACTGTCGGGTACTTACAGGGCGGGGACATGACCTCAGCGGCACGAGCACCGTTCACCGGGCGGCTGAACTCCCTGGTCATCGATTGCCACGGGGAGGAGGACCGGGCCATGCTCGCCGCCTACGGCGAACTGGTGCACGGCTGTGCGGACACCCTGGCCCGGACCCTGGACGGCCTTCCGGCGGGCGTCGGCCGGATCGAGCTGGACATGACGGACGTGGCCTTCATGGACACGGCGGGGCTGGCGTTCCTGGACCTGCTCGACGAGTACGCCGACCGCCACGGTGTACGGATCACGGTCACGGGCTGGCAGGGCCAGCCCCGCCGCATCCTGGAACTGGCCGGAATCGACGCCGGCGCCGACACCGCCCCCGCCGGCACCGCCTCCGCGGTGGCGCTGGAACGCGCCGAGCAACTGCGCTGCCTGCGGCTGGAGATCGAGCAGCTCCGGCACGCGATCGTCTCGCGCCCGGTGATCGACCAGGCCCGGGGCGTCCTCATGGCCACCCATGGCTGCACCTCCGACCAGGCGTGGGACATCCTGCGGGAGACCTCCCAACTGACCAACACCAAGTTGCGCGCGGTCGCCGAGACGGTCACCGCCAGCGCCGTACCCGACGGCCCGCCGCCGCCCGAGCGACTGCGCACGGCCCTGCGCACGGCGGTGGCCCGCCATACCCGCTGAGCGAGTTGTTCCGTCAATCCGGAGACACGAGAAGATCAAAAATGCACAATAGTACCGATATTCGTGCGCCAAGGCGGGGGGACGCGCATGATACGGTCATACACGGACAACGGGGACGTGAACGACTCCTACGCGATGACGCGTGCCGCGCGGCCCGGCTGGCCGGCCCACAGCTTCCTGTCACGCCTGGAACCGCACCTGCTGGGCGAGTTGAGCCGGGCCGGCGAGCTGATGGAGTTCCACCGGACGCAGCCGCTGGCCGTCGAGGGCGGCACGGAGACCGACGTCTTCCTCCTGCTGTCCTCCTGTGTGAAGGTCACCGGACGGCTGCCTCGCGGCGGTGACGCGCTGCTCGCCGTCCGCGTGGGCGGCGACATCGTCGGCGAACTGGCCGCACTGGACCGCAAACCGCGCTCGGCGACCGTCACCGCGTGCGGGAACACGCCGGTGCGGGCCGTGCGGGTGACCCGGCAGGACTTCGTCGGCATCCTCGCGTCGTCGCCCCCTGCCCTGCTCCAGCTGGGCACGGCCGTGGCCGAGAAGCTGCGCACCTCGACCCGTCGCCGCGTCGACTACGGCGGGGTCGAGCCCCATGTACGGCTCGCGCGCGTGCTCACCGAGATGGCCGACGACCACGGGACGACCGCGTACGGCCGGAGCATCGTCATCGGCGTCGACCTCACCCAGGTGGAGTGGGGGACGCTCATCGGCGTGAGCACCCGGACCGCGGAACGCGCGATCGGCGCGCTGCGCGACCGGAAGCTGATAGGCGAGGGCCGGGGCCGCGTCACGGTGCTGGACATGGAGGGGCTGCGGGCCCTGGCCTATCCCAGGGCCGGCGTCGGCGTCTGACCTCCCCGGCACACCTCGCCACTCACCCCACCCCGCGCCCCGACCGGCCTGCCCGGTCCGCCATTTGACGGGTGCCTCAACGATCCGCCCAGCGCGCGCCAATACTGCTCTCACCCATTGGTGAGTCGCGCCCCGCCACGGCCGAAGGCGCGCACGTGAACTCCCGGGAGAGCCACGTGACCATTCCCTCCGACAGCTTTTCGCAGTCGCGATTCCACTCCCTCGACGACATCCGTGGCTACGGCCAGGCCTATTTCGACGACGAGCAGGCCTACATCCTGCACACGATGGAACCGGTCAGGGAGCGCTCCGCGCTGCACGCCGGTCTCGACTACCCCGGCGCGCTCCACCGGTCCACGGGTGACGGACAGCAGTCGGTCTGGCCGCGCGACACCCCGCCGCGCGCCATGCTGTCCACCTACCCGTCGACGCTGCACGAGGAGCTGCTCGCGGTCAACGGCACCCGCACCGCCGAGGCGCGGATCCAGCTGCGGCTGGCCGTCGTCGACGGGTATTCGGAGGCCGTCGGGAACGCCCGGGCCGGGACCGCGCCCGTCCTGCTCGCCCGGCTGGTGGACTCCGAGGCGTGCCGCAGGGCGCTGACCGTGCTGCCCGAGGCGTGTGTCTCACTCATCACCGACGAGGACACCTACCGCAGGATCGTCGCCAGACGGCTCGCGGGCGACCCGGGCCGGTTCATCGAGGTGGTGGTGGACGCTCCCGCCAAGGCGTTCCGCGCCGGCGCCTGGCTCACCGTGCCGGGAGCCCTTCCGGCGGACCTGGAGAAGCTCCGCGTCGACCTGGAGGCGGCGGGGCTGACCCCGGCGTCGGCGGCTCCCTTGACGCCCGGTGCCACGCGGACGCCCAGAGCCACGCGGGCGCCGGGTACCCCCAGTGCGCCCGGTGCACCGAGGGCGCCCCGGGTGCCGGCCGCGGAACCGGACGCCTCCCGGGCGTCCGGCGCCCCGGACGAACCGGACGACCCGGACGACTCCGGCGACTCGGGCGGCTCCGACGGCTCGGGTGACGGGCCCGGGCCCAGGCGCCGGCGCTTCTCCGTGACGATCACCGTCGCCCTGATCGGCGGAGTCTGCGGGATCCTCGCCGCCGTGCTGCCCCCGTTGTTGCAGAACGGCGACGACGGCGGCGGCCCGGCCACCAGCAGCCCGCCCACCAGCGCCACCGACGGCCCGACCGCCGACCCGACCACCAGCCCGACCGCGACGCCGACCACCACGACCGGCCCTGGCCGCACCACCGTCGAGATCGCCGACAACCACAACGGCGTGCCCGTCTTCGCCAACCCCCGCGGCGCCACCGCCGCGAAGGAGAGCATCCCGTTCAACACGTCCGTGCCGGTGTCCTGCTGGACGGCCGACGCCTCCGGCATGGCGTCGGTCAACGCGTTCTACCTGATCGGCGGCGGCGCCTGGAAGGGCCTGTACGCCCCGGCGAACACCTTCGCGAACGGGGATCCGGTCGGCGAACAGGGCGGCAGCCACGACATCGACCCGAAGGTCCCCCGGTGCGCTTCATGAACCTCACGAACCGGAAGGAGTCGAGCGGCATGCGTCGACGCCGTACGACAGTGATCACCGCGGCACTCGTCGTGCTCGGCGCGGCCGGTGCCGTCGCCTCGCAGCTGCATGTGGCGGACGCGGCGAGCACCACGCTGCCCGGCGGTCAGGTGCTGGCGGCCGGCGAGTCGCTGCTGTCGGCGGACGGCGACTACGAGCTGCGCATGGGCACGGACGGCGACCTGGTGGAGAACTCCCTGTTCGGGGTCTCACCGATCTACCAGGAGGTGAACGACCGCTACGGCAACGCGTACTTCGGCGGCGGCAACGCGGCCGGCGGCATCCTGGTGGGCGAGCACGTGGAGCCGATCTGGAGCAGCGGCACCGGCGGGCATCCGGGCGCGCGAGCGGTCATGCAGAACGACGGCAATCTCGTGGTCTACGCGCCCGACGGGCACCCGCTGTGGGCCAGCGGCACCGCCGGGCACCCCGGAGCCCGCATCGTGGTGCAGTCCGACGCCAACGCCGTCGTCTACGGCGCCGACCACCGCGCCCTGTGGTCGACCGGCCGGGTCAGCACGACGGACTCCGGCGACAGCGGGCCGACGAACGTACGCAACTGTCCGACCGTGGGCGGCGGTCCGCGGTGCGGTATCAGGGCGTACGTGCCCAACGGCACCGGTGTGACGATGAAGTGCTGGACGACGAGCGAGCCGCCCGCGTACGCCCACGTCCCCAGCGACAAGTGGTTCTACGTCCAGGTCCACGACCCGCGCGGCGACTACTACGGCTTCGTCGACGCGCCGTACGTCGCCGGGCAGATCGCCACCCCGCGCTGCGTCGACCCGCCCGGCCTGGGCGGCAGCGTGCCGCCCGCGCCGACCGTGAGCACCGGAACGACACCGCCCGGCAGTCCGCCGCCGCCCGCCACCACGAGCGCGCCGCCGCCCCCGCCGTCACCCACGGCCACGGCTCCCACCACCTCGGCGGCCCCTTCCGTGTCGGACCCGCCGGTGTCCAGGCCGCCCGTGTCGGATCCGGCCACGCGGCCGCCCGGAGGTTCCGGCGGCCGGCAGGAGCAGTCCGGCTCGCACGGCTCGCCGACGTTCACGGATCCGTACAACGCGTCCGGCGAGGGCCCCCGGGTCCCGGCGATGAGCACGGTGACGGTCGCCTGCCGCGTCTACGCGCCGCAGATCGCCAGCGCCAACCCGGACGGCTGGTGGTACCGCATCGCGTCGAGCCCGTGGAGCGGCACCTACTACGCGGTGGCCAACACCTTCTGGAACGGCGACACGCCCGGGAAGACGCCGTACACGCACAACACGGACTGGTCGGTCCCCGTCTGCTGAGACCGGCCGTCGGGGAAGGGGGGAGCTTCATGGACCGGAACTTCACGAACGGGAACTTCGTGGACGAGGAGGACGGGCGCGGAGAGTCGTACGAGCTGCCCCCGGTGGCACTCACCCGCCGACCGGGCACCGCACGGCCCCGGAGGGCGTTCCGGCGCGGCCTCCCGGACCGGCGCGGCCGGCGTGTCCTGGTGGCCGTCGGGGCGGTGCTGGTGTCGCTGGGCGCCGCGCTGTCGCTGACGTGGTTCCTGACCCAGCCGGAGCACCGGCCCACCGCGCTGGTGCTGCCCGGCCCCGGCCGGAGCACCGCGACACCGACCCGGACGCACACCGGAACCCGGGCACCGACGGCCACGGACACCGGCCCTCGGGCGCGGAACACCTCCAGCGCGTCCGCCTCGTCCACCGGGTCGCCGTCGGGCACCCCCACGTCGACCGCCTCGACGACCGCGTCGACGGCCGCTGCCCGGCCGCCGTCCGGCCCGGCCCGTGCCACCGGCCCCGGTGCCGGCCCCGGGCCGGGACCGTCCGGCACCACGGGCGGCGGCCGGACGACCGGGCCGCGCCACGGCGGAACCGGCACGTCACCGACGCCGGGCGGGAGCGGGAGCGGCACCTCCGCCCCGCCGCGCCGCACCGGGCGGGCCGAGACGGAGGGCAACCGCCATGGCGCCGACACCTTCGCCAACCACACCTCGGCGTCCGGCGCGGGCCCGCACCTCGGCTACCTCGTCACGGTGACGGTCACCTGCAAGGTGTACGACCCGGCCATCGGCTCGGCGAGCCCCGGCGGCTACTGGTACCTCATCGCCAGTCCCCCGTGGTCCGGCGGCTACTTCGCGGTCGCCAACACCTTCCTCAACGGCGACCCCGTCTCCGGCCCGTACACCCATGACGTCGACACGTCCGTGCCCGACTGCCCGGCGTCGTAGGGCCGGCCGCGCGAGGGGCCCTCGGACGACGAGCCCCCGGGCTCAGTGGGCGATCCGGTAGAGGTGCTCGGGGCGGCCCGCGGCGCCGTAGCGGAGTTCGAGGCGGACCATGCCCTCCTTGACGAGGTAGGAGAGGTAGCGCTGGGCGGTGGCGCGGGAGACGCCGGTGCGTTCGGCGGCCTCCGCGGCCGACAGGGCGTCGGGCGCGGTGCGCAGGGTCTGGTGCAGCAGGGCGAGGGTCGGCGCGGAGTGCCCCTTGGCCGGGATGCGCGGTACGGCGGGCGGCCGGGCGGCGCTGAACAGGGCGTCCACGTCGGCCTGCTCGGTCTCGGGCACCGAGCCGAGGGCGTCCATGCGGTGCTGGAGCTCACGGTAGGCGGTCAGCCGCTCGGCCAGGTCGGCGGAGCCGAAGGGCTTGACGATGTAACCCACCGCCCCGAGTTTCATCGCGGTCCGCACGGAGGTGATGTCCCGGTCCGCGGTGATCATGATGGCGTCGGGGCGGTCGCCGCCCGCGTCACCGCTGAGCCGGCGCAGCACGTCGAGGCCGCTGCCGTCGGGGAGGAAGACGTCGAGCAGCAGCAGGTCCGGGTGGAGCCTGGGCACCGCCTCCAGCGCCTCGGCCACGGTCGACGCCCGGCCGACCACCTCGTAGCCCTCCACCCGGGACACGTAGTCGCAGTGGATGTGACTCACCCGGAAGTCGTCGTCCACCACCAGGGTACGGATCACCATCGATCGCCTCCCTCGCCTGCGTCGCCCGCGCCGGCCGGTACCGGCAGGGCCGTCGTGAACAGGGCGCCCGCCGGTGCCGGCGCGTGGTCCGGCAGCGGCAGCAGCACGGTGAACACCGCGCCCGGGCCCTCGCTGACCGTGATCGTGCCGCCGTGCCGCTGCACCAGCCGGTGCACGAGGGCCAGCCCCAGCCCGCGCCGCGCCGTGCCCCGGTCCGGCCTGGTCGAGAAGCCGTCCTCGAAGATCGACTCGCTGGCGCCCGGCGGAATGCCCGGACCGCTGTCCGCCACCCGCACCATCACCTGGTCGACGGCCTCGACCAGCGACAGCCGCACCTCGGGACCGCCCGGCCGGGCCGGTCCGGTCATGGCCGCGTCGATCGCGTTGTCCAGCAGGTTGCCGACGATGGTCAGCAGCCGGCGCAGATGCTGCGGGTCCGCGCCGACGGCGGAGTCGTCGCTGAGGACGATCCGCACCCCGCGCTCCGCGGCCACCGTGGTCTTGGCCACGATCAGCCCCACGAGCAGCGGATTCCCGATCCGTTCGCGTACGGACTCGGTGAGCGCCTGCTCGGCGCCGGCCGACTCGACGGCGAACTCGTACGCGGCGTCGTGGTCGCCGATGTCCAGCAGCCCGGCCATCGTGTGCATACGGTTGGTGAACTCGTGCTGCTGGGCGCGCAGCGCGTCGGTCAGGCCGCGCACCGAGTCCAGTTCGCGCAGCAGCCCGATCAGCTCGGTGCGATCGCGCACGGTGACGACGGCGCCCAGTTCGCGGCCGTGCAGCTGCACCGGCATCCGGTTGACGACCAGGCAGTGGTCGTCGGTGAGCACGCTGAGGTCGGGGCCGGTCAGGGTGCCGTCCAGGGCGCGGCGCAGCCGTCCGTCCGGCAGCACCTCCTCCAGTCGCCTGCCGAGCGCCGTGCCGAGACCGAGCAGGTTGCGGGCCTCGTCGTTGACGACGGTGATCCGGCCGTCGGGGTCGAAGGCGATGACGCCCTCCCGGATGCCGTGCAGCATCGCCTCACGGTCCTGCAGCAGTCCGGCGATCTCCTCCAGCTCCAGGCCGAACGTCGTCCGCTTGAGCCGGCCGGCCAGCAGGAAGGCCGCCGCCGAACCGAGCACGAAGGCGATCGCCGTATACAGCCCGAAGGTGGGCAGCTCGCGCCACAGCTCGCCCAGCACGTAGTGCTCGGGAATGCCCGCTGACACCTCGCCGACCAGGGCCCCGCTGGGCCCCTTCAGCGGGGCCTTGCCGTTGGCGGACCTGCCGGTGGCGCCCTGGTCGGTGCCGACGTGCGGCTTCCCGTCGAGCACCGCGAGCGGTTCGTCCACGGGCCGGCCGATCAGTGCCCGGGTGGGGTGCGAGTGGCGGACGCCGTGCAGGTCGATCACCACGACGTAGGACGCGCCCGACGCCTTGCGGATCCGTTCGGCGACGGTCTGCACCACGTCGCCGCCACCCCCGTACTCCATGGCCCGCTTGATCTGCGGGTCGGCGGCCGTGGTCTTCGCGATGGCCAGCGCCCGCTGCTCGTAGGCACGGTCGATCTCCCCGCGCTGCGCGACCGCGAACAGCATGAAGCCGATCGCGCCGGTGAGCGCGAGGATGACCAGCTGGTTGGCCAGGATCCGCGCGGAGAGCCTCCCCTTCCCGCCGCGGCCGATCCGGAAACGGATGGGTATCAAGGTCTCTCTTCGCCCTGTCCGGATACCGGGCGCGGCCCCTGCGCCGTACCCGTGGTGGCGTGATTGTGCCCCACCACGGACATTCTGCCCACCCCTCGGTCCGCTTGGCAGAACGAGCAGAACCCCGATTAAGGCGAGCAGAAACCCGCTTAACGCCACTAACACGAGATACGGCTGAAACAGCGACGTCACACTCGGGGACCTCTAGCGTCTGCCATCACCTCGAACTGCGAGGTGAGAAGGGAGACGACCCCAAGATGGCTTCGCGAAACGACATCGCGCCGAGCCCGGTCGCCGAGACAGCCGGCCAGGACAGCGCACGAGTCGAGATCTCCGGGCTCACGAAACGGTTTCTGACTCCTGCGGGAGAGGTGTTCACCGCGCTGCAGGACGTGTCGTTCACCGTGGAGCCCGGCCAGTTCTGTGCGGTGGTCGGCCCCACCGGCTGTGGCAAGTCGACGACGCTGAGCATGGTGTCCGGGCTCGACCGGCCCAGCGAGGGCTCGGTCAAGGTCGGCGGCCGTGAGGTGGACGGCGTCGTCGACGGCGTCAGCTTCATGTTCCAGGCCGACGCCCTGCTGCCGTGGAAGACCGTCCTCGGCAACGTACTGATGGGGCCCGTCTTCCGCGGTGTCCCCAAGCAGAAGGCGCAGGCCTCGGCGCGCGACTGGCTGCGCCGGGTGGGCCTGTCCGGCTTCGAGGACCGCTACCCGCACCAGCTCTCCGGCGGTATGCGCAAGCGGGTCGCCATGGCCGCGGCCCTGATCAACGAACCCAAGATCCTGATCATGGACGAGCCGTTCGGCGCCCTGGACGTGCAGACCAAGGCGATCATGTCGACCGAGCTGCTCGGCCTGTGGGAGCAGATCCGGCCGTCGGTCATCTTCATCACCCACGACCTCGACGAGGCCGTGGCGCTCGCCGACCGGGTCGTCGTCATGACGTCCAGCCCCGGGTCGGTCAAGGCGGTCTTCGACATCGATCTGCCGCGCCCGCGCGGTTCGGTCCAGGAGATCCGCTTCCAGCCCCGCTTCATCGAACTTCAGCACCAGATCTGGGACTCGCTGCGCGAGGAGGTGGAGCGCGCCTACGCACGCACCGCAGGAGGTAAGGCATGAGCACGACGACCGTTTCCACCGCTCCGGTCACGGGCGGCGGACAGACCTCGGCCGCGGCCGCGGCCAAACGCAAGGTCCGCAAGCGCGTCGCACTGGTGTGGGCCGGCCGCGTCGGTCTCGCGGCCATCGTCATCGGCGGCTGGCAGGCGTTCACCGCCTGGGGGATCGTCGACAAGTTCTTCTTCGGGCAGCCGACCGGCATCGCCAAGCGGCTGGTCGAGCTGTTCCAGCACGGCACCGAGACCGGCTCCTTCTACTCGAACATCTGGACGACGCTGCAGGAAGCGCTCATCGGTTTCGCCCTCGGCACCGTCGCCGGAGTGATCTTCGGTGTCGCGCTGGGCCAGAGCCGCTTCCTCTCCGAGGTACTCGGCCCCTACATCAAGATCGTGAACGCGATCCCGCGTATCGTCCTCGGTTCGATCTTCATCGTCGCGTTCGGCATCGGCACCCTGCCGAAGGTCCTTCTCGCCGCGGTGCTGGTCTTCTTCATCGTCTTCTTCAACGCCTTCCAGGGCGTCCGTGAGGTCGACCGCAACATCCTCGCCAACGCCAAGGTGCTCGGCGCCTCGCAGCTGCAGATCATCCGGCACGTGACCGTGCCGTCCGCGCTCACCTGGATCATCGCCAGCCTGCACAGCGCCTTCGGCTTCGCCATCGTCGGTGCGCTGGTCGGCGAGGTGCTCGGTGCGCAGAGCGGCCTCGGCCTGGTCATCAAGACCGCGCAGGACCAGTTCGACCCCAACGGCGTGTTCGCGACGATGCTCGTCATCGCGGTCATCGTGCTCGGCGCCGAGTGGCTGATCGGCAAGCTCGAACACCGGCTGCTCTCCTGGCGTCCGCCGGCCCCGACCGAGGCCAACAGCCTCTGATCCGGCCACCCCGTCCCCACCCCTCCCCGTCCCCACCCCGCCCCCTTCTGTTCCTCCCCGGGTTCCACCTCAGCAAAGGAATGTGGCAAGTCATGTCCAGACGACCCGTCGCCGTCGCCGCGTCTCTCCTCACCGTTCTCGCCCTGGGTGCCGTCAGCGCCTGCTCCAGCAACTCCGGCAGCTCCAGCACCTCCGCCGGCAGCGGTGGCTCGGGCTCCGTCCCGACCGTCAAGCTCATGGTCGGCGGCATCGACAAGCAGATCTACCTGCCGTACCAGCTCGCCCAGCAGCTCGGCTTCTACAAGAAGTACGGCGTCAACGTCGAGCTGAGCACCGAGCAGAACGGCGGTATCGGCGCCGAGGAAGCCATGGCCTCGGGTCAGGTGGACATGGCAGGCGCCTGGTACGAACACACCATCGAATTCCAGGTGAAGGGGAAGGCGGTCGAGGACATCGTCCAGCTGTCCGGTGCGCCGGGCGAGCGGGAGATGTGCACCAAGAACAGCGGCGTGCACTCGGGCGCCGACTTCAAGGGCAAGACGTTCGGCGTCACCGACATCGGTTCGGGCACCGACACCCTCACCCAGTTCATGGCCGCGCAGAAGGGCGTCAAGGCCGGCCAGTTCCACCGGATCGGCGTGGGCGCGGGCGCCACCGCCGTCGCCGCGCTGCAGAACGGCAAGACGGACTGCGTCATGACGACACAGCCGACCGTCGCCGCGATGGAGAAGAAGGGCGTCGGCTCCTCCGCCATCAACCTGGCCAGCACCGACGGCGCGAAGGCGGCCCTGGGCGGCGCCTGGCCGGCCGCGTCCGTCATCGCCCAGACCAGCTGGGTCAACTCGCACAAGGACGCGGCGCAGAAGGTCGTCGACGCGCTCGTCGCCACCATGCACTGGATCAACACGCACAGCGCGGCCGACATCGCGAACAAGCTGCCGGCGTCGTACGTGTCGAACCAGCTGGTGACCAAGGCCGACTACATCTCGGCGCTGACCCAGGACAAGGGCCAGTTCCTCCCGGACGGCATCATGCCGGCCGGTGGTCCGAAGACCGTTCTGGCGACCGAGGAACTGGTCGGGCAGGCGACCTCGAAGGTGAACCTCGGCACGACGTTCACCAACGAATTCGCCCTCAAGGCCAACAAGGACGAGGGCTTCAAGGTCACGACGACCCCGGCCGGGCCGACCGGCTGACCTGCCGCCACGCACGGGGCCGCCCGGACGCACCGCGTCCGGGCGGCCCCGCGTCGTTCACCCCGGACCGCGTCCCGCACTTCGGTCACCCTGAGTGTCGAGTCGCTTCACTCCGTTACCATCCGGGGTGTGTCGACGACGCCCACGCTCCGGCCGGGCACCGATTTCGGTGTGTCCGGGCCCTTTCCGCTCGCTCCGCTGAGTCATCCGCTGGACCGCAGATGGCTCCATTACGCCTTCCTGTCGCGGCAGGGCGGCCAGGCGGTCATCGCGAACCTCTCGGTGCTCGGGGCGTCCAGGGGCGTCGCGTTCGGTGAGCCGGGGGCGGCCGGGGAGGGCGGAGCGGAGAGCCGTACCGGCCCGCGACCGCAGCGCACGGCGATCCTGCTCGTCCACCAGGAGGGCCGGGGCTGGTCGTCGAGCCGGTTCGACGCGGAGCAGCCGGCCGCCCCCTGGTCGGCGTTCCGGCTACCGCGCCCGCGTCCGCAGGGCGGCACCGGGCCGCCGGACGGGTTCCGGGTCGCCGGCCGTGGCGTCGGCCCGCTGGCCGACCTGCGGCTGCGCCGCACCGGCAGGCCGTCCGTCTCCCAGTGCGCGTCCTTCGGCGACGGCGAGCACCTGCGCCGGCAGTGCGAACCGGGCGTCCTCGCGACCGGCACCGTCCGGTGGTCGCGCGAGGACACGGACGGCACCGGCGCCGGACGGCCGACCGAGCTGATCGGCTGTCACGAACGGGTGCGCGGGCGGTGGAGCTGGCCCGCGCTGGGCGGCTGGGTGTCCGGCTTCGCGCACGACCCGGCGGGCGACCCCTGCGGACCGCCGCCGTCCGCCGTGGTCTTCACCCTCGTCCAGCCGTCCCGCACGGGCCGCGCCGCCGACGCGGCGAACGGCTCGGTCATGCTGTGGCGGGACGGCCGGCCCGTACGCCACTTCCCGCGTCGCGGCCTGCGCGTCACCGTGCGGGACACCCTGCCCAGGGACCGGGTCACCCTGGTCCCGCCGCTCGCGGGGCTGCTGGGCGCGGCCCCGGCCGCCGCCGTTCCCCGACGGCTGCTCGTCACGGCGCGGATGGGCGAGGACCGGCTCGTCATCGACTTCCTCGCCCGCACGGCGGCCCGGGTCGCCGGTCCGTCGGAGACGGGCGTCAACCCGTTCAGCGTGCACGAGACCCTCGGTGAGTACGTGGTGGAGGCCCGGGTCTCGGGACGGCGTACGTCCTTTTGCGCCATGGGTCTCGTGGAGTTCGCCGGTGGTGCGGGCGATGGCTGAGCGGCCCGTGCCCCGTAGCGGGGCGGCCCTGTTGACGGCCACCGTCGACGAACTGGCGCGGCGGGCGCCGGCGATCGTCGCGGCGGCGGCCGAACAGCTGCGCGGCATCCGGCTCGGGCTCGGCTTCCACGACGGCAGCCGGGTCCTGCTCTCGGCCCGGCACAGCCGCCTGGTCGTCGAACGGCCCACCGGCGGCGCCCAGTTGCCCGGCCCCGATGTCGAGGTCGTCTTCGACGACCGGGCCATGAACCTCCTGTTCGACCTGGAGCACCGCCCGGCGGACCAGCCCCTGCCGGACGGTCTGGACGCCCGCGGCCCCAGGGAGCAGGTGCTGGCGGTCTGGCGGGCGTTCAGCCTGCTCGCCCGGCGCGCCGCCGGACTGCGCTCGGTCCAGGAGCTGTGGCGGTCCTACCGGGACGAGGTGCCCTTCGCGGGGCGCCCGAGGGAGGACGGCAGGGAGCCCGAGCTGGTCGGCGGGACGGTGGTGACCCGGCCGCGCGTGCTGTGGGACGGCCGCGGCGGGTCGCCCTGGTGGCAGGAGTCGCCGGTGCACGACGCCGACCTGCTGGAGACGATGGCGGCCTGCCGCGCCCGCACCGGCGAGGTGATGGCGTCCCTCGTCCCGGACCGTGAGCCGAGGGCCGAGCTGTACGACCTGATGCGGCAGTATCCGTCCCGGCAGGGCAAGGGGCTGCGGCCGACGCTCGCCATCGCCGCCTGCACCGCCCTCGGCGGACGGCCGGAGGACGCCGTACGCGCCGCCGCCGCGCTGGAACTGTTCCACAACGGCTTCCTCGTGCACGACGACATCGCCGACGAGTCCACCCACCGGCGGGGTCTGCCCACCCTGCACGAGCAGCACGGCGTCGGGCTCGCCCTCAACTGCGGTGACGGGCTCAACCTGCTCGCGCTCGACGCCCTCCTGTCCAACCTGGAGACGCTCGGTCTCGCCCGCACCCTGGCCCTGGTGCACGAGGCGGTCCACATGTGCCGGGAGTCCGTCGAGGGCCAGGCCGTGGAACTCGGCTGGATCAGCCGGAACGTGGTGCCGGAGCGCGACGAGGCGTACTTCACCATGAGCACCAAGAAGACGGGCTGGTACACCTGCATCACCCCGTGCCGGGTCGGCGCGGTGTGCGCGGGCGTGACCGACCCCGCGCTCCTCGGCCGCTTCGACGAGGCGTTCCGGTTGATCGGCATCGCCTTCCAGATCCGTGACGACCTCCTCAACCTGGTCGGCCAGGAGGAGCTGTACGGCAAGGAGCTCCTGGGCGACCTGCTGGAAGGCAAGCGCACCGTGATGCTGATCCACCTCTTCCGCACCATGTCCGCCGTCGAACTCCCCGGCATCCGGCAGATCCTGAAGCGCCCCCGGTCCGAGAGGACGCTGGGCGACGCGGAGGAGGTCCTCGCCGCCATGCGCCGCCACGGCTCCCTCGACCACGCCGCCGGCCTCGCCGACCGGCTGGCCGACGAGGGCATCGCCCGCTTCGAGAGCGACCTCGACGTGATCCCCGAGAACGAGGGCAAGGCCGTGCTCCGCCAGATCGCCCACTACGTCACCACGAGGCCCCGATGACGACCGAGACCCCTGAAACGCCCGAGTCCTCCGGGTCCGCCGAATCGCCCGAGACTGCGGAGACGCCGGAGGTACCGGAGGCAGCGGAGCCCTCGGCGACATCGGCGACATCAGACACTTCGGAGAAATCCGATGCTTGCGACGCGCCGGAGACGTCGGCGACCGCGGAGAGCGAGGACGCGGCGGTGCTCGACCTCGTCCGCCGGTCCAACGCCCGCACGCGCGCGGTCCTGTGCACCCTGGCCCGGCTCGGAGTCGCGATGCGCCACGAGGAGCCCGAGCGGGCTGCGCGGCTGCTCGAGGCGCTCGGGGTGTGGCCGGTGTACAAGGGCGGACAGTTCCTGTTCGACCTGCTGGAATGGGAGGACTTCCTGCTCGACGGCACCCCTCCCCCGCCGGTCGGGGCCGAGGACCTCGCGGCCGCGCTGCGCCTGCCGCTGCGGCTGCTGTCGGAGGCCGTCGACACCGCGCCGGCCGTGCTGCGGGGGGTGCCGACGCAGCGCACGGCAGCCGCCTTCGACCTGCCCCTGCGCTTCCTCACCGCCACGGCCAAGGCGGCGCTGGACGGCATCGCGGGCGATCTGGGAAGCATGACCGCTCCCGCCTCCGGCCCGTCCGACGAGCCGGAGCGGGAACTGCCGCCGCTGGAGGCCGGGTTCCACCTCTACCAGGACATCGTCCTCGGCACGGTCGCGACCGCCGGCCCCCTGCTCGACGGCCCTACGGGGTAGGCAGCGGGCGTCGCCGACCGGCGCGACCGGTCCGCCGGGCCAGGGCCGGCGGTATGGGCTGCGAGCGGTGCGTGGTGCGCCGTACGCCGGGACCGGCCGCTACCTGCTGTGCCTGCCGTGGGGGGCGTCTTCCCGGTGGTGGCAGCAGGCGTCCGGCCTCGGGGTCGGGTGCCCCGTCCACGTCACGCCCGTCGCCCCGGCGTCCGCGGCGCACTGGGCCCGCTCCGCGCCCTCGACCAGGTTCTCGCTGTCCGACGCGGCGTTGGCGAGGCAGCCGCAGCACAAGGTGAGCAGGAGGGCGCCCGCCACGAAGGGCAGGGTGCGGCGCGGCGGGGGCGGGGCCAGCAGGGCCCGCACCCGCTGGGGCACCGCCCCGCCGGTCGCGGCCAGGGCGGCGGGGCGGGCGGCGTCGGCGGTGGCGAGAGCCGCCCGGCCGACGGCGCGGGCGACGACCGTACGGCTGCCGACGTGCACCGCGGCCTCCTCGTCGGCCCACCGCTCCAGTACGAACCCGCCCGCCGCGGCCAGCGGTCGCAGCAGCGGGTTGACGGCCGCCGCCAGCCGCCACACGGTCTGGAAGAGGTGGTGGCGGTCGCGCAGATGGGCCCGTTCGTGCGCCAGGAGTGCCTCGCGCTCGGCGTCACCGAGGCAGCGCAGCATCCCCCGGGACACCACGATCCGTCCGGGCGCACCGGGCAGCGCGAACGCGTGCGGCGCCTCGTCGTCGAGCACCGCGAGTTCGGTGTCTCCGGGCATACGTCCGCACTCCCGGCGCGCCCACAGCAGATGGCGGACCTGCCGTGCGGCCGCCACGGCCAGCGACACGAGCCCCGCCGCCAGGGTCACGGCGCTGACGGCGGCGACGGCCAGGGAGACCGGGTCCTGGGTGCGCAGCGTGTCCACCGACCAGTGGGCCTCCCGCGCGACCGGGGGGAGTTGCGCGAAGCCGTTGAACGCCAGCAGGGCCAGGGAGCCGAGCCAGCCGGTCGCCGTCACGAGCGCGGCGCACGCCAGCGACCAGGCCGCCGGCCGGGGGGCCGGCCGTCGGGCCGCCCACGGGGCGAGCACCGCGAGGACCACGGTGACCAGGAGCGGGACGTAGACGCTGAACCTCACCCCCTCACCGCCCGTCGTCGCCGCGTCCGGCGTCGTGCTCACCGAGCAGGCGGTGCAGCAACTGCTCGTCCTCCTGGGACAGTTCGGACACGAAGCGGGTGAGCACCGCTTCCCGGTCCGAGCCGCGCTCCAGCAGGCTGTGCATCCGTACGGCGGTGTCGGACGCCTCGTCCCGGACGGGCGCGTAGGCGTATCCGCGGCCCGCCGGATGCCGTACCAGCCTGCCCTTGTCGTGCAGGCGCGTCAGGATCGTCAGCACCGTCGTGTAGGCGAGGTCGCCGGGCAGCCGCTCCAGGACCTGACGTGCGGTCAGGGGCTCGTCCGCGCCCCACAGGGCGGCGAGGACGCCGCTCTCCAGCTCACCGCGCGCCCTCCTGCCGGACGCCTCGCCACTCTCGCCGCTCTTCCGGTCGCGCACCGTGCACCGCCTTCCCGCTCGGCGCCCCAGCCTACCGGGCGGGCTACTACGGCTTGTAGGAAGCCGGACCGGGACCCGCCGACGGACCTACTACATCTCGTACGAGTTTACCTACTACATGTTGTAGAGTTCGGCCGCCCACTCCACCAGCGGAGGAACGAGCCCCATGCCCTACCTCGGAAGTTCGGTGCATCTGCGCGCCCTGGCGGCCGCCGCTCTGCGTCCCGAGCCGGTGCCCGCGACGGCACGGACCGAGCGCGTCGCGATCGTCTCGGCGAGCATCGGTGCCGGCCACGACGGCGCCGCCGCCGAACTGGACCGCCGGCTCACCGCCGCCGGCCTCACCGTCGACCGGCTCGACCTGCTGGATCTGCTGCCGGCCCGCCTCGGACGGCTCGTCCGGGACGGCTACCACCGCATGCTCGTCCAGGCCCCCTGGGCCTACCAGCGGGTCTACCGCAGCACCGAACGCGCCGGCGGCGGCGGTCCGCTGGCCAGGGCGCTGCTGCGCACCGCCGAGAGCCGCATGCTGCGGGCACTGCACCCCGCGACCGGCGCGGTCGTCTCCACCTACCCGGGGGCCAGCCGGGTCCTGGGCGGCCTGCGGCGCGAGGGACGGCTGGCCGTGCCCGTCCTCACGTACCTCACCGACTTCTCCGTGCACCCCCTGTGGGTGGCCGACGGCGTGGACGTACACCTCGCCGCACACGCCGTGCCCGCCGCCCAGGCCCGGGCCGCCGGGGCACGGGACGTCCGGGTGGCCGGTCCGGTGGTGAACCCGCGGTTCCGCCCCGGCGGCGCGCGGGAACGGGCGGCGGCCCGGACCCGTTTCGGGCTGCCGGCAGGCGCTCCGCTGGCGCTGCTGGTCGCCGGTTCGTGGGGCGTCGGACCGGTCCGTCAGGTCGCCCTTGAGCTGCGCGACTGCGGTGCCGCCGTACCCGTCGTCGTCTGCGGCCGCAACGAGGCGCTGGCAGCCCGACTGCGCGCGGACGGCATCGAACACGCCTACGGCTGGGTCGACGACATGCCCGCCCTGATGCACGCCGCCGACGTCCTGGTCCAGAACGCGGGCGGCCTCAGCTCCCTGGAGGCGTTCGCCACCGGCCTGCCGGTCGCCGGCTACCGGTGCATACCCGGGCACGGGCTGACCAACGCCGCCGCCCTGGACGAGGCCGGCGCGGCCGTCTGGATCCGCGACCCGGCCGACCTGAAAACCGTCCTGTGCGATCTGATCGACGGCCCGCTCGGGGAGCGCCAACGCGCGACCGGGCTCGCCCTCTTCGCCACCGGCCCGGACGGTGGTCCGGCCGCCGAGATAGCGCGCGTCGGCCGCTCGGGACCGCCGCCGCTGCCGCCCCGGCCGGCCGCGCCCCGCCGCCGTCCGGCCCGCCGGCTGGTCACCACCACCGCCGCGGCGTGCACCGTATGGGCGTGCGCCGTCGGCACCGGGATGGCGACCGCGTACGACGGCCCGGGCGTGATCCACGCCATCGGACACGGCCTCGACCTGGACGACCACCCCGCCGGCCGCGCCCTTCACCCGGAAGGCCACCACTCGTGACCGCCGCCCGGCTGCTGCGCACCGCCGCCCTCGCCGCCCTGCCCGCCCTGGTGACGGCCCATGCCGCCCCCGTCGTCTCCACCTTCGGGCCGCTGCGCAACCGCTGCATGCCCCGCCTGTCGGGCCGGGGCCGCCCGGGCCACGTCGCCCTCACCTTCGACGACGGACCCGACCCGTTGTCCACCCCGCTCTTCCTGCGCCTGCTGGCCGAGCGCCAGGTCCGGGCGACCTTCTTCCTGCTGGGCCGCGAGGCCCGCCGCTCGCCCGGTCTGGTCCGCGAGATCGCCGCGGCGGGACACGAGATCGGCATCCACGGCTGGCTGCACCGGCCCCTGCTGCTGCGCGGCCCGCGCGCCACGTACGACGACTTCGCCCGCGCCCGCGACACCGTCGCCGACCTGACAGGGCGTCGGCCCTCCCTGTTCCGGCCCCCCTACGGTGTCATGTCGACCGCCGCCCACCTGGCGGCCCGCCGCCTCGGACTCACCCCCGTGCTGTGGACCAGCTGGGGCGAGGACTGGACCGCCCGCGCCACCGCGGGCTCCGTCCACCGCACCGTCGTGTCCGACCTGGACGGCGGCGGCACGATCCTGCTCCACGACTCCGACTGCACGTCCGCCCCGGGCGCCTGGCGCTCGGCGCTCGGCGCCCTCCCCCGCATCCTCGACACCTGTGAGCAGGAGGGCTGGGAGGTCGGACGGCTGCGCGACCACGGCTGGGCCCACCCGGACGCCGGAGGTCATTGACAAGCCGAATCCCCCGAGGTTGTCATGAACACATGCTTCGATGCCTCGGGACCCGCCGCACCCGCCCGGCCGACCGCTCCGCGCTCGGCCTCAGGGCAAAGGGCGGGCGGCTGCCGTGGAAGTACGGTCACTGACCGGGCGCCGCGAGCTGCTGGACACCGCCAGGGCCGAGTTGGGGGACCGTCCCGGAGTGCTGTTCCACGGTCCCGCCGGGATCGGCAAGTCCGTGCTCGTGGCCGCACTCATGGCGTCCATGACCGCGCCCGGCCGGCCGGCCGGCACGGTGCTGCGCTGCTCGCCGGCCCGGGAGGACGCCCGGCTCCCGTTCGCCGGCCTCCTCGACCTGTTCGCGCACGTGCCGGAGAGCTGCTCGGCGGCCCTGGCGCCCGAGCCCCGGGCGGCGCTGGACGCCGCCCTGCTGCGCGGCCGGGAACCGGCGGTCGACCGCGACCGCCTCGCGCTGCGCGTCGCCGTCCTCGACGTGCTGCGCGCCCTGGCCGCCACCGGACCCGTCCTGCTGGTCGTCGACGGCCTCCAGTGGCTCGACGGGCCGAGCGCCGAGGTGCTCGCCTTCGCCGTACGCCGTGTCGAGGGCCTCGGCATACGGATGCTGGCCGCCGAGCGGGTGGCCGACGGCGAGCAGCCCGAGCGGCTGCGCTGCTGCCCGCCGGGCACCGTCGAACTCCCCGTGCCCCCGCTGACGGACCCCGAGGTGGCCCGCCTCCTGCGCACCTGTGCCGGTCCCGGTGCCGGTGCCGAGCTGTCACCGGCGCTGCTGCGCGCCGTCCTGGAAACCGCCGCCGGAAACCCCTGGTACGCGCTGGAGTTGGCGCGCGAGGCGCGGCGCGAGAAGGCGTCCACCGGCTTCGGCCGGACCCCGCCCGTGCCCCCCAGGCTGCGCGCCCAGCTGCTGGCACGGGTGCGTACGCTGCCGCCGGCAGCGCGGCACACGCTCCTCGTCACGAGCGCAGCCGACCGCCCCAGCCTCACCCTGCTGCGCGCCGCCCATCTCCAGGACCCCGCCGCCGACCTCGCGGCGGCCGACCGGCTGGGCGTCGCGACGGCCCACGCCGACGGCACCGTACGCTTCCGGCATCCGCTGCTCCGGGCCGCCGTCTACGCCGACGCCCCGGAACACACCCGCCGGCAGGCGCACGCCCTGCTGGCCCGCGCCGTCACCGACCCCGTGGAGCGGGCCCGCCACCTCGCGCTCGCCCACCCGTACGAGGACGAGGGCACCGCGCGCACCCTGATGTCCGCGGCCGGGACCGCACGCCACGACGGCGCTCCCGACACCGCCTTCGAACTGGCCGAGCTGGCCGCCCGGCACACGCCCGGCGCCCGCCCCGAGGACCGTGCCGACCGGCTGCTGGCCGCCGCCGAGTACGCGTGCGACGCCGGACAGCTGGAGGCGGCCGGGCAGGCGGCCGGGACCGTCCTCGCCGGGTCCAGTTCCGCACGGCGGCGAGTGCGGGCCCGGCTCGTCCTGCTGCGCAACGCCGGGCAGGCGCTGGACGGCGCCCACGGCCTGATCGAGGAGGGCCTGCGGGACGCCGACGGCGACCCGGAGGCGCAGGGCTGGCTGCACCACTGGGCGGCGGTACGGGGCCTGCTGTGCGGGGAGCTGGAGGAGGCGGCCCGGCACGCCCGGCGCGCCGCCCGGCAGGCGGCCCGGGCGGACGACACCGACACCCGGATCGGGGCACTCGCCACCCTCGCCCGGGTGCGGTCCCTGGCCGGGGAACCGGTCGCCGCCGACGCCGCCCTCCAGGAGGCGCTCGCCCTGGCCGGCGGCGTCGACGCCGGCCCGGAGAGCTGGGGACTGATCCGGATGCGGGCGATCCTCGCCCTGGACTCCGACAAGGTCACCGAGGCCCGGGAACAGGTCACCGGACTCCTGGCGGAGATCGGCGAGTTCGCCGGTGTCGAGGAGGTCGTGGCCACCTTGGTGTCGCTGACCCGTATCCAGGTGCGCTCCGGCCACTGCCGCGAGGCGTTGCGCACCGCCGCCCGCTGCTCGCGCACCCTGGCCGGCACGGGCGTACAGGCGGCTCCGGCGCTGTACGCGGCGGCGCTCGCGGCGACCGCGGGCGGCACCGCCGACGAGGCCCGGCGCCTCGCCGGGCAGGCGGTACGGGCCTCGGAGGCGGACGGCGACCGCTTGTTCCTGCTGCGCGCGCTCGCGGTGCTCGGGCAGGCCGAACTGCTCATGGGCGACTCGCGGGGTGCCGCCGCCGCGGTCGAGGCGCTGCAGCGGGTCAAGGAGATCGGCGAGGCCATGTCCGCCGCCGACCCGCCGTTGCTGCACTGGTACGGCGACCTGGCCGAGGCCATGGTCGTGCTGGGCGAGACGGACGCGGCCGGCGCCGTGATCCGCGAGGCCCGCGCAAGGGTGTCCGGCGACGCGCCCGGGAGCGTACTGGCGGCTCTCGAACGGGCGGAAGGACTGCGTGAGGCGGGGCTCGGCCGGGCGAGGGAGGGGGCGGTCCGGCTGCGCGCCGCCGTGGACCGGCTGCGCCGGCTCCCGTTGCCGGTGGAGCTGGTCCGCACACTGATCGCGCTCGGCGCGGTCGAGCGTCGTTCGCGCCGCAGGAACGCGGCCCGGACGGCCCTCGCCGAGGCACTGGAGACCGCGACGCGGATCGGTGCCGCTCCGCTGGCGGCGCGGGCCCGGGACGAGTTGGCGCGGCTGGAAGCCGGCGAGCGACACGCCGAGACGGGCGCGGGCGGGCCCGAACTCACGCCCACGGAAGCCAGGATCGCCCGGCTGGTCGGCGGCGGGGCCACCAACCGGGAGGTGGCCGCGGAGCTGTTCATCAGCGTCAAGACGGTGGAGGGCGCCCTGTCGCGGGTCTACCGCAAGCTCGGGGTCCGCTCCCGCACCGCGCTCGCCCACGCGATGGCGGTCGCCGTCGACGTGCCGTCCCCGGTCAGGACGTGACATCCCTCGTCAGCACGGGCGTGAACACGAAACGTGAAAACGGGGGGTGAACACGGGACGTGACACTTCTAGTTAACACGTGAAGCAAGGGTTCCCCCGCTTATGCGGGTGGGGCCGGTGTTCCTACGGTGAAGCCGTTCCGCTTCCCGGACATCACCCCCACTCTCCGGAGGACCTCAGTGAAGTCACGCCTGAAACTGGTCGGTCTGGTCGCCGTGCCGGCCCTGCTCGCCGCCGCCGTCCCCGCCGCCTACGCCGCCGGAACCCCCCAGCCGCAGTCGACTCGCGCGGCCGTCACCGGAGACGTCCTCAAGGGCCTCGGCAGGGACGCGACCCGCACCGGAGCGGTCGCCGCCGGGAAGCGGATATCGGTGGCGATCAGCCTGACACCCAGAAACGACAGGGCACTCGACACCTTCGTCGCTGACGTCAGCGACCCGAGGTCGAGCTCCTACGGCCACTACCTGACGAAGCGCCAGTTCGCGGCCCGTTTCGGGCGGACCGACGCCGAGATCGGGCAGCTCAAGGACTATCTGCGCGCGCACGGGCTGACCGTCACCACCGTCCACTCGGGGAACCTGCTGGTCGACGCCAGCGGCACGGCCGCCCAACTGGAGAAGGCCTTCGGCACCAGGCTGTCCACCTGGAAGGACGCCGCGTCGGGGCGCTCGTTCTACGCCAACGACGCCGCACCGACCCTGCCGGCCTCCATCGCCTCCCTGGTCAGTGACGTGGCCGGCCTCAACAACCGCCTCCACCTGCACCACCAGGCGCCCTCCACCGTCACCCCCCACAACGGCCCGGGCGGCGGTTACACCCCGGCCCAGCTCAAGGGCGGCTACAACGTCTCCGGTACGTACACCGGCAGCGGTCAGAAGATCGCTCTGCTGGAGTTCGACGGCTTCCAGCAGTCCAACATCACCAAGTACGACACCAACTACGGTCTGGGCTCGCCCAACCCGACCGTGCAGAAGGTGGACGGCGGCTCCGGCGCGCTCGGTGACGGTCAGGTCGAGGTCGAGCTGGACATCGAGGTCCTGCACGCGATCGCCCCCAAGGCGAACGTCACCGTGTTCGAGGGCCCCAACTCCGACGCAGGCGAGGTCGACACCTACCAGGCCATCGTCGACTCCGGGATCCCGACCACCTCGATCAGCTGGGGCGCCGCCGAGAGCGCCCGCACCACGTCCGGCATCAACGCGGTGGACGCCGTCTTCAAGGCGGGCGCGGCGCAGGGTCTCGGCTTCTACGCGGCCTCCGGCGACAGCGGTTCCGACGACGCGGGCGACGGCGGCACCTCCGTCGACTACCCGGCCAGCGACCCGTACGTCACCGGTGTCGGCGGCACCAAGCTGACCGTGACCTCGTCCAACGCCTTCAGCAAGGAGGTCGCCTGGTCCGGCGGTGGCGGTGGCAAGTCCTCCGTCTTCACGATCCCCAGCTGGCAGACCGCGGTGCAGAAGAGCGCCGGCGGCGGCTTCCGCCAGGTGCCGGACGTCTCGGCCCACGCCAACCCCAGCCCCGGCGTGTCGATCTACTCGCAGGGTTCCTGGTCCTCGGTCGGCGGCACCAGCGCCGCCGCGCCCGAGTGGGCGGCGTTCGCCGCGCTGTACAACCAGCAGGCCGCGGCGGCAGGCAAGGCCAACCTCGGCTTCGCCGACCCCGCCCTCTACACGGCGAGCGGTACCGGCTTCCACGACATCACCAGTGGCAGCAACGGCGCCTACTCGGCCGGCACCGGCTGGGACTTCACCAGCGGATGGGGCTCGTACAACGCCGCCACCCTGGCGAAGAAGCTGCTCGGCTGACACGGCGGCCGAAGACCGGTCGGTGAGGACCAGACCGGTCGGTGAAGAGCGTCGGTGAGGCGCGGGCCGGGGCCACCCCCCGGACCGCGCCTCGGCGTCACGGCGTACGGCGCGCGGCTTCCGGCTTCCGGGTTACGGCTTCCGGCTTCCGGCTTCCGGCTTCCGGCTTACGGGTTACGGCTTACGGGTTACTGCCCCCGGCTCAGCCGCTCCAGGCGTGGCCGCCGTTCATGTGGACCATGGCCAGGGCGGTCGTCGTCAGCAGGAGCCAGCGCAGGAGCGGGCCCCGCAGGAACTGGGCCGCGGTCGCCCAGGCGGTCGCCCCGTACCAGGGCATCGACCACGGCGCCACCAGCACCCAGGCGAAGCTGAGCGCGAACGGCATCGTGCGGAAGGACGGGGCGCCGGGCGGAAAGCGGCCGTGCAGCCACCGGGCGAGCGCGACGGTCAGGACCGGCCATACGACCGTGATGACCGCGCTCGTCCCCCGGGGGCCGAACACCGCCTCGCCCAGGGGCCGGAGCGTCGCCCACAGCGAGGGCGAGGAGACCATGGAGGACGCGCTCGACAGCGACTGCGCCACATGCGGCCAGTTGCGGCCGTACAGCACCACGAGGGTCAGCACACCGGCTCCCGCCGTCCGCGCGGCCGCCCGCCAGCGGTGCCTCAGCAGCAGAGCCCCCACCAGCGCCGCCCCCACCAGCACGGCGCTGATCTTCACCCCGCAGGCCAGCCCGGCGAGGACGCCGACCAGGACGTCCTGTCGCGGCCGGCCGGACCTGCGCGCGCAGTGCACGGTGCAGGCCGCCAGCGCGGCGACGACGGTGTCCAGATGGCCGCCCCCCACCAGCAGCACGATGAGGAGGGGGTTGGCCACCCACATCAGGGCCGCCCGGACGGGGTCGTCGGAAATACGCAGCAGCACATAGCCGGTGGCGAGGAACATCGCGCCGTTGGCCAGCATCAGGAGCCAGATCGTCGTCCTGGCCTCGCTGCCGCCCACCATGGCCGCCGCTTCCTGGAACCAGGTCGCGACGGGACCGTACACGGAGGGCGCGTGCCTCCACGCCGACCCGACCAAGTCGGCGTACGTGCCACCGAGTTCGTCGGGTGTCGTCGTGTACGGATCACCCCCGAGGGCGGCGATCCGGCCGTAGGCCGCGTAACTGGCCACATCGGAGGATCCGACGGGCGTGAGGTTGACGACGACCAGGACCGCGACCAGACCGGCGCCGAACAGACGGCGGGGACTGGGGCGCCAGCCACGGCCGCACGCGGCGAGCATGCCCGCCAGTCCGAGGGAGGACAGGACGAGGGCCGGGTAGACGAGCACCGTGGAACCGATGCCGGGCAGCATGCCCGGCCAGCCCGGTCCGATCCGCGTGTTGAGCGTGTGGTCGTTCGGGGCGCCGGCCCCCACCAGTGCCAGCAGGACGATCCCCGCCGTCGCGAGGCCCACGGCCACCGCCGGCCGGGCGACGATCTCCACGACGCTCCGGGCCCACGTCCGTCCGTGCGGGGAGGGAGCGAGCAGCTCCGCCGGCGCCTCGGCGGGGCCGCGCGGGCCCGCCTCGCTCGGCCGGCTCAACGGCGGCACTTCAGGGACGCGCGCCAGGCACCGACGTCCGGCGGCCGAGTGTCGGTCGTCACGTCACTTCTCCCCGGATCGGCCCGGCACAGCCGCGCACCCGGCACTGACCACCGGGAGCACTCACATGATCACTGTATGTATCCCGGGGGTGGCTCGCAACAGGACGGGCACCGAACCGTCCGCACGAGCCGTCCGCGCCGGTCCGGCCCGATCCGTCAGGTCCCCTCCGGCCCCACCCGCTGCCTGACCAGGCGAAACGGTCCCATGAGGTGATGCCGTGAAAACTCGGGGAATAAGTTGCGGCAGCGGATAGGAGGATGCCGTGGAGGGTGGAGATCTGGAACTGGGCGAGTTGCTGGCCGCTGCGGAGGCGGCCCCGCCCAGCGAGTCTGTCGACGTGATAGCGCAGGACCTGCAAAAGCGGTTCGGTGCGGCACGCGTGTCCTTCCTGTTCGTCGACCTCATCGGTCAGCGGCTGGTACGGCTCGCCGCGACCGGCGCCGAGAGCGCGGACCGCGCCGAGCCGATCGCGCTGCAGGGCAGCGTCTACGACAGCGTTCTGCGGAGCCAGCGCCAGCACGTGGAGCCGGACGGCCAGGAGGGACAGCGCGTCATCACGCCGGTCACCAACCGCGGTGACTGTCTTGGCCTGTTGGAGGTGACGTTGCAGTCCGCCGACGGCACCGTGCTGCGCCAGGTCCGCGACGCGGCACACGCGCTGGCCTACATCATCGTCACCGACGGCCGCTTCACCGACCTGTACCACCTGGGACGGCGCACCACCGAGACGAGCCTGGCCGCGGAGATCCAGCACCAGTTGCTCCCCTCGGCCCCCTGCTGCGAGGCCTCCGAGTTCACCCTCGCCGCCGGGCTGGTCCCGGCCGATGACATCGGTGGCGACACCTACGACTACACCCTCGACCGGGACACCCTGCACCTGTCCATCACCGACGCCATGGGCCACGACACGAACTCCGCCCTGCTGGCGACCTTGCTGGTCGGCGCGCTGCGACGGGCCCGCCGCAGCGGCTGCGACGCCCTCAGACAGGCCCACCACGCCCACCACGCCATGCTGAGCCACGGCCGGGGCCTCGCCACCGGCCAGCTGCTGTGCGTCGACCTCGGAACAGGCCTGTGCGAACTGGTCAACGCCGGCCATCCCTGGCCGCTGCGGCTGCGCGACGGCACCGTCGAGGAGGTCAAGCTCGCCGTGAACATGCCGTTCGGTGTGGCGGCACCGAGCTCCTACCACGTACAGGAACTGCAACTGCTGCCCGGCGACCGCCTGGTCCTGCTCACCGACGGAATGCAGGAACGCGAGGCCGCGACCGTCGACCTGCCCTCACTCGTCCGGGACACCCGCCCATTGCACCCGAGAGAAGCCGTCCGAGCCCTGACCGCGGCGGTGCTCGAAGCCTGCCACGGCAACCTCAAGGACGACGCCACGGTCCTGATACTGGACTGGCACGGCACTCGCCGCACACCACCCGAACCCGGACCCGGGCGGTAGGACGCCCCTGCCTTCGACCGACCTCCGGGGTGGCGGCTCGGTCACCTTCGGGCAGCACGCCGAAAAGGCCCGGGGCGCCCGGAAAGATCGCGTAAGGTCCATCCTGACCAAACCGAACAACTATTGCAGTCACCATCGTTGTGACCGCCAGGGGGAAGGGATGAACCACATGAAGGCATTCCGGATCAGACGCGGCGTGGCCGTCGCCGCCACTGTCGCCGCGCTGGCCGTCGCCGGCGGCGTGGCCACCGCGCCCACGGCCGCGGCCAAGGCCAATCTGCTGGACATCACCAAGGTCTCGCTCGCCAAGCCGGGCCTGCGGCTGGACATCAAGTACTCCTGCGACACCGGCGTGGACATGCAGATGGTCGGCTACGCCTCCAAGGTCACCGACTCGCCTACCGGAAAGCGGAACGCGACGGGAGCCATCGACGCCTCCAAGGTCACCTGTGACTTCGTCAGCCGCAGCGTCCAGATGAATCTCCGCCCGGCCGGCAGCGGCTTCGCCAAGGGCGACAAGGTGAAGGTCACCGTCTTCTACTGGGACGAGAACGGGGGCTTCGGCACTCAGCAGGAGATCACCACCGCGGTCCTCTGACGTACCGCGCCCTGCACGCAGGCCCTCGACTCGACCGACCGGCGCAACTGCGCCCCGCGCCGCCCGAGTCGGGGGCCTCCGGGACACGTACTCGCTCCGCCGACGGCGCACAGTGGTACGTCCGGCGACCTTCCGCCCTCAGGCCGCGGCCAAGGCACCACCGGCCGGCGACGGTGACGGCCGGCGTGGACTCCTCACCCGCGGCGATCCGCCCGGGCAGCCCGGCCTTGCCCCTCACCTCGGTGCGATCCTCGGCCCCAGGGTGGCCCGGTGCGCGAAAGCGGGCGGCAGGTTCGCCCACACCGTCCTAGAGCGTTCCAACCGGTCGAAACGGCAGGCCAGTTCGGCGGTGAAGTGACGGGCGGGCGGGGTCCAGGCCGCGTGCAGATAGGCGAAGGTGGTGAACCGGCCACCGGGCGCGAGGACTTCGGTCACGGCGTCCAGGACGTACCCGCGCCGGTCCTGCGGCATGACCGTCCACGGCAGCCCGGAGACCACCGCGTCGACCGGTTCGCCCACCGCGTCGGCCAGCCCGGCGGCCGAGCCCTGGACCACGGTCAGCCGGCTGTCGCGTCGGGTGGCCGACAGCCGGGCGGCCAGCAGCGGGTTGAGCTCGACCGCGACGAGACGTGCGTCGGGGGCGAGCCGGGCGAGGATCGCGTCGGTGAACACCCCGGTCCCCGAGCCCAGTTCGGCGACGAGCCTGGCCCGCTCCAGGCCGATGCCCTCGGTCATCGCGTGCGCCAGCCGCCGTGAACTGGCCGCCACGGCACCGGTCATGAGGGGCCGCCTGAGGAACTCGGTGGTGATCGACATGGCGGCCATGCTGGAAGCGCCCCGGGTGGCCGCACGTCGTATCCCCGGCCGGTGTCCGTACGACTGCGGGAGGACCTGGTGACGCCCGCCAGGACGATGCCGGGGTGCGGGCCCCGGCCGTAGCGTGAGGCGGTGCAACGGCTGATCGAGACCCTGCCCCGCCTGCGGCGCGAACATCCGTGGCTGACGGACGTCCTGCTGCTCGTGCTGGTCGCCGTGCCCCCGGCGATCCGCCCGCAGCCGGGCTGGCGACCGGTCTGGGTGCAGGCGGGCGTCTACGCCGCCCTGGTGCTGCCACTGCTGTGGCGCCGCCGCCGGCCGGTGCTCGTCGCGGCCCTGGTGACGGCCGCCTTCTGGGCGCAGTACCTCGGCCAGGTGTGGGGACAGGAACCGGGACGCGGGGCCGTCGCCCTGGCCGCGGTCCTGGCCACCCTCACCGTTCGCGGCCTGCGCCGGGCCGCCGCGGCGACGGTTGTCTGCGCCGCCGGCTGCGTCGTGCTGTGGCTTCCCGCCTGGCAGCGGGACTACGGGGGCGCGGGTGCCCGCGGAGCCTGGCTCACCCCGCTCGCGGTGGGGCTCCTGCTGGCCGGGGCCTGGGTGTTCGGCGAGTACGTCCGTGCCCGGCGCGCCTATGTCGCCGAGTTCGAACGCAGGGCCGCGCTTGCCGAGTCGGAGCGTCTCGCGCTGGCCCGGGTCGCCGTCGCCGAGGAGCGGGCGCGCATCGCACGCGAGATCCACGACGTCCTCGCACACGGTGTGAGTGTGATGGTGCTGAACGCCGAGGGCGGCAGGCTGATGCGGCACGCCGACCCCACGGTCGTCGACCGCACCCTCGGGGTCATCAGCGCGACCGGCCGTGAGGCCCTGGACGAACTGCGCCGACTGCTGGAGGTGCTGCGCGCCCCGGACGCGCACGCCTTGCCCGGCGAGCCCGGACCCGGCCCCGGACCCGGCGGGGCAGGCGAGTCCCTCTCGGCCGATCTGCGGCGGCTGGTCGGGCGCCTCGACGCGAACGGCACGCGCGCCCGGCTGGACCTACGCGGAGAGCCGGGCGGCCTTCCGGCGGATCTCAGCGCGCAGACGTACCGCATCGTGCAGGAGGCGCTCACCAACGTCGTCAAGCACGCGCCGCCGGACGCCACGGTCCGCGTACGGGTCGACACCGGTACCCAAGGGCCCGGACGGCTGGTCCGCGTCCGGGTGGAGAACTCGGCCGGAGCCGGAGCGCGAGCCGTCCCGCAGCACCCCGCCCGGCTGCTCTCCCGCGGTCACGGACTCACCGGCATGCGCGAGCGCACCGCCCTGTACGGGGGGAGCGTCGACGCCGGACCCACACCCGACGGCGGCTACCGGGTCACCGCCACCCTGCGCCCGACCGAACCCGAGCCCACCCCGGCGACCCCATGACCACCCCCGCCCCCGCCCCCACCCCCGGCCCGTCGCCGTCGCGGGTGCTGATCTGCGACGACCAGGAACTGATCCGGATGGGACTGCGCATGGTCCTCGACAGCCAGCCCGACCTCACCGTGGTGGGCGAGGCCGCCGACGGCGACGCGGCGATCGCGGGTGCGGCCGCCCTGGCGCCGGACCTCGTCCTGATGGACGTACGCATGCCGGGCCTGGACGGGATAGCCGCGACCGAACACCTCTGCGCGCAGCCCCACGCACCCAGGATCCTCGTCGTCACCACCTTCGACCTCGACGAGTACGCCTACGCGGCCCTGCGCGCCGGCGCGAACGGCTTCCTCGTCAAGGACGCCCCCGCCGAGGAGATCCTGGTGACCGTCCGGGCCGTGCTGCGTGGCGAGGTCATGGTGGCGCCCTCACTCACCCGGCGCCTGGTCGAACGCTTCGTCCTGCAGCCCTCCACGTCCGCGTCCGCCCAGCGCGGCCGCCTGGCCGCGCTCACCGACCGGGAACGGGAAGTCCTCGCCCTGGTCGCCCGGGGGCTGGCCAACGGCGAGATCGCCGACCGCCTCTTCGTCGGGGAGACGACCGTCAAGACCCACCTCGGCCGCATCCTGACCAAACTCGGCCTCCGCGACCGTATCCACGCAGTGATCTTCGCCTACGAGAGCGGGCTGATACGGGCCGGGGACTGAACCGCGACGGGCACGGCGGACCGCCCCCTCGCCGTGTACGCGCCTGCCGACCTCGATGGAGCACCCGGTGTGCTACAGGGTGGCACCTGATAGCACGCAACCTGGACGCATGACCGCGCAACCCGAGATCACCCAGCGCGACCTGCGCACCAAGTCCAAAGAGATCATGGACGCGGTCCAGAGCGGCCAGTCCTTCACCGTCACCCGCGACGGCCACCGCATCGGCGAGCTCATCCCCCTGCGCCGCCGCCGACGCTTCGTCCCCCGCGGCGAGTTCGCCGCCATGTCCCGCAGCGCCCCCGACATCTCCCCGGACGCCTACCGCGCCGACCAGGACGCCACCGCTGAGCAGGGCATGGACGATCCCTATGCCCGGTGAGCACCAGCAGGGCCTTCTCGACACCAACATCATGATCCTGCGCAAGTGGATCACCCCAGAGGAGCTGCCCGCCGAGATGGCCATCACCGCCATCACCCTCGCCGAGCTCTCCGCCGGACCCCATCAGGTGCGCAGCAACGCCGAACAGGACGACTACGACGAACACGTCGAACGCGCTCGACGCACCGACATCCTCCAGCGCGCGGAGAACGAGTTCGACCCCATCCCCTTCGACGCCGACGCCGCCCGCATCTACGGCCGCGTCTGCGCCGCCGTCATCAGCACCGGCCGCCAACCCCGCCGCCGCATCGCCGACCTGATGATCGCCTCGATCGCCATCGCCGAAGATCTCCCTCTGTTCACCACCCACCCTGACGACTTCAAGGGCCTGGACGACCTCCTCACCGTCGTCCCCGTAACCCGACCGAAGGTGCTCCACGACCGGTAGAGGCAGACGGGAGCCGTGCGTTCGCTCCGACCATCACGACGAGCAACCACCGCTCTCGCAGGTCGGGGTGAGCGCCGCGGGCATGCCCAAGGTCCATGAGAGAGCTCCCCACTCCGGCTGGCCGGGCGCCCCGGAAGGGACGTTTCTGCAGGTCAGAAAAATGCACTGGTGGGGCGGGTGGGACTCGAACCCACGGCCGACGGATTATGAGTCCTTTTCGGATCTTCCGATCCGTCCCGGCTCTTGCCTCATCTTTCCTATAGCAGCAGGTCGAAGGCCCTTCGCCGATCTGGCTCTGTCCTGGCCTTCCTGATCCTTCCGGGTCCTTCCGTCCCCTGCGCGTCCCCTGGCGATCACCCGAGCCCGCCATGGGACCACCGTCGGCGAGGCCCCTGCCGCGGCCCTGGGCACGCGGTGAGATGGCTAGGGCGCCCTCGCCGCCCCGCTCAATGGCCGAGATCGGCCAGCAGGTCGCAGAGAACCGTCTCCTCCTCGATGCGCACGCCGAGTTCGCTGAGGGCCGCGGACAGGTCCGGGTCCCACCCGGCGGTGGCCGGCGTGCCGTCCAGGGGCGGGGCCAGCGGGGTGGCGGCGACCGCGGTGCGGTAGTCGGCGGCCGTGTAGCGCCAGGGGTGCCAGGGGACCCGGCGCTGCAGGGCGGAGGCGATGCGCAGGCCGCCCCAGTCGAAGTCGCCGTGGTAGCGCAGCATGCTTCCGTGGGCGTGCAGGTGGCGCAGCAGGGTGAGGGCAGCGGCCGAGGGCTGACCCTGAAGGCAGACCAGCGGCGGGCAGGCCGCGCCCAGGGTGTCGGCCGCGGTGGCCAGGACGGCCGGGTTCTCGCACACGTGGACCACGGCGGGTGCGGTGCGCGGCGGGTGCCGGGTGAGCTGACGCAGCGTGAGGACGGCTGGTTCACCCGCGTCCGCCGTCCACTCCAGAGCCGGGGTGCCGCGCAGGCCCAGGGTGAGGACGGTGGAGGACAGGGCGTCCTTGAGGAGCCCGGCCGAGGCCCATGCCTCCCGGCGCCACTCGGCTCCGCTGCCGTCCGGGAAACCGGTCAGGGCGCGGGCGCCGGACAGGACGAGGGTGGCGAGCGGGGTGCCGTCGTCGAGGGCGTGGGCGTCGCCGAAGGTGCCGGCGGCGAAGGCGGGCAGGGACACTGCGGGCTCGGCCGGCAGCCGGCACAGGGCCTCGGCCGTGTCGCGCAGCAGGTTCGTCGCTGTCTGCGGGGTGCGGGCGAGCCGGCGTACGAGGCCGTCCCCGCGCAGCCGCTCGACCCAGTCGGCCAGTTCGGACCTGTGGGTGCGGATGAGCTCGTCGAGCGGGGCGTACGCGTCCCGCCAGGCGCGCTCCTCTCGCTCGCGTACGTCGGCCAGCCGGGCGACGGGTCCGGTGAGGACGGTGACGGCGGCGCCCAGGCCGTCGGGGCTCACGCCGGAGCGACGCAGGATGGCGTCCACGGCGTCAAGGCGGACAGTCAACGCGCGTCCGGCGCCCGGGGCGCGGCCCAGCAGCCGTTCGGCGGCGGCCCGCTGCCCGGCGGTGGGGGCGGTCAGGGTGACCGGCCCGGTGAGGGATTCGTCCCGCGCCATGCGCCGGCGGACGCGGTCGACCAGCCAGACGAGGTCGGGGCTGCCCAGCAGGCGGGTCAGGCGGTCGCGGTCGACGGGTGCCGCAGGCTGATGGGGGATGTCCATGTACTCGCTCATGTCCACAAGGCATCCTGGGCTTCGGCCGCGTCCGGCGTTGCCCGCGGGCCGGTGTTCGGGCTGGTCTGCGCGGGGATGGCCACCGTCAGGTGGCCCGGTTCACCGCCTCTGGCCCGCGCGGTGCCGTCCCACTCCCAGCGGGTCACCAGGACCGCCGGGATCTCGTCGACGCGGGAGAGCTGGGCGATGGCGATGCCGGGGACCTGCGGATAGCAGGCCCATTCGCGTTCGGATGTCATCACCACGTCCAGATCGAAGGCGTGCAGCAGGCCCAGGCACTTGGCGCGGGAGTCGTCGTCGACGCCGGCGAAGGCCTCGTCCAGGGTGACCAGCCGCGGGGCATGGGGGGCGGCCGTGGCGTAGTGGGAGGAGGCCGCGGCGAACAGCGGCACGCTCACGGCCAGGACGCGCTCGCCGCCGGAGGCCGGCCCGGTGGCGGGAACCCACTTGCCGTGCTGATGGCGTTCGATGCCGAACTCGTGCCAGGCACGGTAGTCGAGGGCCGCGGTGAGCACCTCCAGCCAGCTGCCCGCGGTGTCGTCGGCCTGTCGGCGGGCGATCTCGGCCTGCAGGAACTCGCCGACCGCGGCCCGGTCCTCGGCTGTCCAGGCGTCGGCGGACTGGCGCAGCCGCTCGCGGGCCTGCGCGAGCCCTGCCGGCGCCCTGCGCGAGGGGCGCCACAGAAGCCTCAGTCTCATGCCGGTGGAGGTGGGCCGCTCCCTCAGTTCGGCGTTCATGGCCTGTACCTGGCGCTCGGCGGCGCCGATCAGCTCCTGCAGGGTGCCGGCGACCTCGGTGAGCAGGTGGGTTTCGAGGATCTCCCGCTCGTGCGCGGACAGGATGCGGGTCAGCTCGGCGACTTCCGCGGCGAGGGCCTCGGCGAGGTCGGGGACGGCCCGGGTACGGCCCTGGTAGACGATCTCGACGACCATGCCGTCCTCGGTCATCCGGGCCGAGGCGCTGTGGCCGCCCCGGGAGAGCGCGTCCTGGAGCTTCTTGTACTCCTCGCTGAGCCGCTTCTGCACGCGCTCCCAGGCGCCGTCGGAGTCGTCGGTACCGGACAGGTAGCTCTCGATCGCGCGGGCGAGGGCGATGGTCGGGGTGGCGGCCCAGGGTCCGGTGTCCAGGGGAGGCACGGCCGTGTCGGGCAGGGCGACGGCCAGCAGTCCGGTGGCGGTGAACCGCTGGAGGGCGGCGATGGCCTCGGCGCGGGTCGCGGTGGCCTCGCGGACGTCCACTTCGAGGCGTTCGATGTGCCCGAGCGCCAGATGGGCGCGCCGGTCGGCGGCCGTGTGGTCCTCGCGTGCCTGGCGCTGCTCGCGGTCGCACGCGGCGAGCGCGTCGGCGGTGTCGGCAAGGCGCCGCTCCAGCTCGGCCACGGCGGCGCCGACGGTGGAGCGCAGGGTGGCGTGGCGTTCGTCGGCGGCTGCCGCGACACGGGCGGCCTCCTCGGCGCGCAGCGCCAGCTCCGCCACCCTTTCCCCAGCCCGCACGGCTTCCGCGCGCTCGTCGGTCAGGGCCCGTGCCGCGTCGGCGCACTCGCGCAGCGCGGGCCACAGGCCGGCGAGGACGGCGGTGTGGTCGGCCAGGGCCTGGCGGACGGCGGCCAGGTCCGCCCGGCCCGTGGGCAGGTTCACCGCGGCGGCGGTGTCGGCGAGTTCGGTGGCGGCCCCGGCCTCCTGCCGGGACACCTCGACGAGTTCGGCGGCGCGTTCGTCACGGCGGACGCGGGCCCGGTGAGCTGCGTCCGAGGCCGCGGCGGCGAGGGCGTGCGCGTGGCGCAGGGAGGCGTCGTCGGGGACGCCGGTCAGTTCGGCGTCCAGGGTGCTGCGTCGCCGGGCGACCGTGGCGCGTTCGGCGTCGAGGCGAGCCATGTTCTCGGCATATGCCGCCAGTTCGCCGTGCAGAGCGGTGATCCGGGCGCGGCGGGCCTCCTCGCGGGCGCCCTCGCCCACGTAGACGGCGGTCTGCTTCGACCAGTTGCCGGTCAGCGCGCCGACGCGGAAGCGGCCGTCCGAGCTCACCCAGGTGTCACCGCCCGAGCCGAGGCCGACACCGGCGAGGAGACGGGCGACGGTCTGCTCGCCCACCGCCGCCGCCTGGGGATCACCATGGTCCGCGGCCGGGCGCAGCACGTCGGCGAGCGTGCTGCCGGTCAGCGGACCGGCGGGCGACAGCAGGACATCGTGCCCGTACGCGCGCAGGGCTGTGCCGTCCGGGCACACCCAGGCGTCCAGGAGCCCGGATGCCTCCAGCGCGGCCTCCAGACCCGCCCGTTCACCCGCCGTGACATGGTCCTGGAAGTCGACCAGCCGCCAGAGGGGCGCGCCTGGCATCTGCTCGCGCAGGCCAAGCGTACGGGTGTGAGGCGCCACCGGCCCACGCTGGTCGCCGGCCTCCAGCTCGGCCAGCTCCCGCTCGGCCTCGGCGCGCCGGGCCTCAAGGCCGGTCAGTTCCTGCCCGAGGGCGGCGGCCCGGTCGGCGAGCTGCGCGGCGCGTGCGCGATGGGCGTGACCGGTTTCTTCCCGTGCGGGGTACGGGCCTTGGCAGTGGGTCACCCAGTCCTGGAGGGCGTCGAGCAGCCCAGTGGGATCGGAGACTGTGAGTTCCTCGCAGGCGTCCAGGTGGGCGCGGACGCGGGCGACGAGGTCCGCACCCGCCACCTCGGCACTCTCCTCCGTCTCGGCCTGCCGCTGTGCGGTGTGGCCGGCCTCGGTCTCGGCCTCGTCCAGTCGGCGGGCGGCGGCGCGCCGCTCGGCAGTGGCCCGGTCGACACGGTCCGCCAGCCCCTCGACGTGCTCGATGGTGCGCCGCCTGCGGGCCACCGACTCCCCGGCGGCGCGGCGCAGTTCGGCCTCCGGCGCGCCCTCGGTGCGCGGACCGCGGTCGAGGCGGGCCGCCGCGGCCGTGTCCCGGACACGCGCGGCGATGTCCTGGGCGCGCTCCTCGGCTGCCGCGAGGCGCAGCTCCGCCGTGCCGAGGCGCCCGAGGGCCCGGGTGTGGACCTGGGCCGCGTCCTGGCGGTCGGCCTCGGCACGCTTCAGCTCTTCGTCAGTGCGGCGTGCCTCGGCCGCCGCCTGCTCCAGCTCACGGGCACTGCGCATTTCCGGACCCTCGCGCAACGCGGCCTGCTGTGCCTTCAGCCGCGTGGCGGTCTGCTCCAGCTCCGAGATCCGCCCGGCCGCAGCCTCCCGGTCCCTCTCGGCCTGCTCCCGCTCGGAGCGGGCCTGGGCCAGTTCGCGGTGCAGCTGCTCGTAGCGGGCGTGCTCGCTGCGCGGCAGCCGGGCGCGGCGGCGGGCGGCGATGCGGGCGTAGCGCCGGTAGTGGTCCAGGAAGGCGGAGGCGGCCCGCTCGGCCTCGCTCGCCGCCCGCAGCTCCTCCTTCTCCTCGTCCAGGGAGTGGAACGCCTCGGCCACGTCGGAGATCACGGCCTGGTCCATCGGCGGCAGCGCCTCGGTCAGCGCACGGGACAGGGCGACCTCATTGGGCCGCTTCGACAACTGTGGCTGGCGCAATTGGATGAGCAGGTCGACCAAGGCGGCGTAGCGTCGCTCTCCGAGACCGAACAGCGCCTCGTCGACGGCCCGTCGGTACGCCGTGGCCGTGTCGTACACCATGCCGTGCCCGGCGACCGCCTCCGCGAGCCGGTCCCGCGACAGGGCGGTGCCGGTCGCGTCGAGCAGGCTCAGGTCCTGACCGATGCGCTGGTCGGTGACCGCGTACCAGTGGCGGGCGATGCCGCGGCCCGCCACCGCCTTCAGCCCGCAGGCGAGGGTGCGGAAGTGGGCGCGCCCGGTGTCCTCCTCGACGCGGCCGAACTCGATCCAGGTGTAGCCGAGCCGCTCGGAGTGGGGGTGTTCCCCGCCGAGCAGCAGGTTCCACTCCATACGCTTGCCCGGGTCGGCGTCGGGCTCCACCCGGCGCGGCGACAGGTCACCGTCCAGCAGGAACGGCAGCGTGAGGGCGAGCACCTTGGACTTGCCGGTGCCGTTGTTGCCGCGCAGCAGCAGGCGTCCGTCGCGGAACCAGAACTCCTCGGTGTCGTAGTAGAAGAGGTCGACCAAGCCGATGCGCAGTGGCCGCCACCGGCCGGGCACGGGGTGGGGCAGGGCGGTCACGGTTGCTGTGCCTTTCGCTGGGAGGTGCGGCTCGTGGGTTCCACGACGACGGTCTCCCCGACCGCATAGCGGGCGAGCGCAGGCAGCGGGGCCACGCCGGCGAGCGTGCGCCGCACCAGGCCGAGCGCGGTCAGCTTGGCCAGCGCCTGCTCGACCAGCTCGCCCTCCGTACCCGGCTGCTTGGCATTCTTGGACCAGAACGCGCCGTGGACGGCGGCCAGTTCCCGAACGCGGCGCTCCAGTTCACCCCGGCTGACCTCACCGTCCGCGGCGGCGAGGTGCTCGGCGAGCAGCAGGGTCACGTGCCCGTGAGTGCCCTGTTCGGGCATGCGTACGTCGGTGAGGTCGTCGTGCGGGTCGACCATGGCGATGCCCTCGGCCCGTGCCTCGGGCACCAAACCGGTCAGTTCGCTGACGCGTGCGGTGAGGAAGGCGCGCTGGCGGGTCAGGTAGGCCAGCTCCTCGTCGGTCAGCTCGTCGTAGTACAGCACCGGGTCGTCGAGGAGTCGGCGGGTGAGATTCTGGCGGATCGCGCGGAAGCGCAGCTCGTCGCTGTCCAGGGCACTCTCCGCGGCAAGTGCGGACAGCCGCTCCTCGAATCTTTCGGCGTCGATCAGCGACGGGCCATGGCGGGCGGCCAGCAGCCCGGCCAGCACACGGCGCTCGACGTCGTAGAGCACGTCGCCGGCCCCGCTGACGTAGGCGTCCTCGTCCCCGGCCACCCGGCGCAGCACCCCGTACCGCAGCAGCAGTCGTACGACGGCGGCGAGGTCCAGGCGCTCCTCGCGCCGCTCAAGGGTGAACTCCACGCCGGCAGCAGCCAGATGCGGGTCGGCGGCGTCCAGCACCACCTGTTCGGCGAGGCGGCCGAGCGCGATCTGCGCCTCCCCGCGTTCCAGTGCTGCCAGGGCCAGGCACAGCAGCACATAACGGCGGCGGGTGAACGGCACACAGGCACGGGACGCCTCGCGCGCCGGGTGGGCGGCATCGGCCAGGGTGCCGGGCGTCTTACGCAGCCGGGCGGACTCCGCGTCCACTCGCAGCGACCAGCCGGTGTTGCGCTCGAACCAGTCGCGCAGTTCGGCGGCGTACCGGCGGACCAGGCGGTAGGCGTCGGCGCTCGGGCCGCGGGCGAGCAGCAGCGGTTCCTTCAGCAGGGCGCGGGCGGCCCTGTGGAACTCGGCGGTGCGCCGGTTGTCCAGCACCTCACCCAGGGATGTGGTCATCGTGCCTCCTGCGCGGGAATGCTCTGCGTGAGGTCGGTGATCTCGACGGTGTGGTCGGGTCCCCGGAACACTCCGCCCGGCGTGTGGATCTCGGCCGTCGTCCCGTCGTCGAGGGCGGTGAGGCGGATCTCCATCGTGCCGTCGTTACTGGTCGCCACGGTCGTGGTCGTCCCAGGCCGCCAGGTGGCCAGGGCGTCGCCGAGCAGCCGGAGGAACAGGCCGAAGGCCACCGGGTCCAGCTCACCGAGCGCGGACAGGCGAGTGGTGCTGTCCGTCGCCAGCCGGGCGCGGGCGGCCGCGATCTCCTCCGCCTGTTTCACGGCGAGTTCGGCCAGCAGCCGCCGCTGCTCGGAGCGGTCCTGCACTCTGCGGGGCTTGCCGCGCCGCTCGTAGCTTCCGGTACGGCGCAGCTGCGGGCTGATCCGCAGCGGTTGCGCCTCGGCCCAGGGGGTGGAAGGGGCCACCGGGTGCGCCACGCGTTCGGCGAGGGCGTCAGCGTCGACGGTGAGATGACGGGCGGGATAGAGGCCGAAGGCGGCGCGCCACAGCCGGTGCCGCGCCGCGTCGTCCGGGGCCTCGGCGAACCAGCGGGCCAGGGTGCGCAAGTCCGCCGAGCGGTCGGAGCGTCCGGCCCGCCGCTCGTTCAACTGCCTGACAACGGAGAGGAGTTGTGGGATAGCTCCGAGCGCGCGTCCGCGCAGTAGGCGGGCCTGGGACTCCCGGCCGCCCGCCGACACGAACCATGCGGCGAGTCCTGCCCAGCGCCCCGCCCACCGCTCATACGCCTGCGTCTCGGCGGTGTCGGCTTCGTCCGGAGCGGCATCGGTCGCCTCCCGGGCCGCGGCCAGCCGCAGCAGCAGCCCCACCCCGCCCCTGTCCTCCAGTTCCCCGATGAGCAGTGCGATCCGCCCGCCCAGAGTGATCAGGTCCTGGATGAACCGCTCCAGGTACTGGATCAGCCGGTCCTTGTAGGCGAGGAACACCTCCACCTCGACGCCGTGCAGGTCGATGGTGCGCTGCAGCGACCCCATGAACGCCCGCGCGTTCTCGGCCAGCGCCTCGAACCGGCTCGTCAGGGCGGACAACGCCAGGTGTGCCTTGGCCGCGTCCGGTTCCTCCTCTGCAGCGAGCACGAGCAGCGCGCGCAGATGCATGACGATGTCGTGCAGCGCCACCGCCTGGAGTGCTCCGCGCCGCCCCAGCGCCTCGTCGTACGCGGACAGCGCCTGCTCGGCGGCCTCACCGGCCTGGGTGAGCTGGTAGATGAAGCGCCTGCGGTAGAAGTCCTCGACCGCAGTGACCCGGGACGTGTCTGGATCCGCCCGCAGGTTGCCCCACCCGACGAGGCTGTCCAGCGCCTTCACAACGCCGTCCGGGCCGGCGGAGCGGTACTCCGGTGGGAGCGCGGCGTGCACGTCCTCGGGCCGCAGATGCACCGTGAACCGCTCCTTGGCCGCCAGGAACACACGCATCACCTGGCGGTAGAAAGCGGCGTTGGGTGCGGCGAGGTGGGCGAAGGGGGCGTACGAGGTCTCCGTGGACGACTCCACGGACAGAGCGGCATCAGCGAGGCCGATGCGGTCCGGTTCGGCAGGGCGTGAGGTCATCGTCCTGGCATTCTTCCCGATGAGGCCGCTGCACAGGCAATCCCGGCCATATTCCCTGGGTTGCCCCGCGGAGTCACCTCAGAGCCCGCGAGCACCCACCACCATACATACTGGATCTGGTATATTGATATACGTCGCCGTATATACAAGGGGGCGCCATGAGCCGCACCGTGATCGATCTCGACGACGAGGCACTGGAGGCCGCCGCCAAGGAACTCGGCACCACGACGAAGCGCGACACCATCAACACCGCCCTTCGGGAGGTCACCGCCCGCTACCGACGACTGCGCGCTCTCGGAGAAGCCCGCGAACTGGTCGCCGAAGGCGCCCTGGACATCAGCCTCCTCCTCGACAAGAGCACGTACCGGCCCACGGGCGAGCCGGACGGTGTCCGCGACGCAGGAGCGGATGAGTGACCGTCGCCGACTACCTGATCGACACCTCCGCCGTCGCCCGCGTCCTCCTGGGCCGGACCACGCCCGAGTGGGACGACAGGATCGGCGCGGGGCTCGTCGCCCTGTGCGACATCACCGAACTGGAAATCCTCTACTCGGCACGCTCGGCGGCGGACCGGGAACACGTGCAGCGCACGCTGAACGCCCACTACACCTGGTGCCCCATGCCCGACGGCATCTACCGACGCGCTCGCGTCGTCCAGGAAATGCTCACCATCAAGGGCGAGCATCGCAGTGCGGGTCCCATCGACCTGCTGGTCGCCGCCGCGGCGGAGGAGGCGGGGCTGACGCTGCTCCACTACGACCGCGACTTCGAGACGATCGCCCGTACGACCGGACAGCCGGTACGGATGATCGACCTCAAGGACTGAGAGACGCCACCGGCACGCAGTGAGCGGGCGCCAGGCACGCCCACCGTCACAGCCCGCATCGGTCCAGGATGGTCATCAGCTTCCGCCTGCGTTTCAGTTCCGTCCGCAGACGGGCGAGATACTCGGTGAACGCTTCCTCGGTCCCCAGCGCACGATGGCAGTCGCGGGCACCCAGCAGCAGCCGTGCCAGGCGCTCGTAGGCGCGGTCCCCGGTCGGCTCCTTCGCCCCCTCGACCAGCCGGCGGTACACGTCCAGCGCCTCACCCGGACGCGTCTCACACGACAGGTCGGCGAGCCGCTCCCACTGCCGGTCGTCGGCCCGCCCGGCCGCATCCCGCCAGGCAGCGTCCAGGTCGCCGTCGTCGAGTAGCGCGTCGATCAGCACGGGCCCGCCGTACCAGCCGCCGCGCTCACGGCGGGCGTCTTCTGCCAGGGTGGCCAGCGCGGATGCGCGCTCGCCCTCCCAACACTCCACCGCCTGTGCAGCGGACCGCAGTTGCTGGTAGGCAGGGAGGGACCGCTCGACACGGAACCGGTCCCGGCGCACCGCGACGACGTCGGCCGCCCGCCCCGCATTGGCGTACCGGGCGCACACATAGTCGACCAGACGGCCGTCGACGTGCGTCTCGGCCGCGTACTCCCGCAGTCCGCGCTCCGCCCACACCAGCGCCTCGTCCGCGCGGCCCGCCGATTCGAGTTCCTCAGCGATGCGCAGATGCGTGGCACCGGACGGGTCGAGGTCCTGTGTATACAGGGCGACCAGCGCGTCGACGTCGCCCTCCGCCTTGACCAGACGTTCCACCAGATGCCGCTCCGCCCAGCCGGACGGCCTGCGTCGCCGCGCCTCGGCCGCCAGCTGCCGTAGGCGGGCAAGTCCGCTCGGCCCCAGCACTTCGGCATAGTCGAGCGGATCCAGGTCCGTCACGCCGTCGCTGTCGCCGACCGTCTGGCCGACCAGCCACTCGGCCAGCCGCTCCGGATCGGTGCGCGCCACTCCGCACGCCTCCAGATGGGCCTCGGCCACCGCGGCGGCGGCCTCCCCGACCACGCCGTCGGAGTCGTCGATCTCCCCGTATGCCTCCCCCAGCAGCCGGATCGCCTCCTCGGCCAGACCGACCGCGTGCGCCGCCCGCCCGTGGGCGCTCAGGGCGCGCAGCGCGGCCGCCGCCTCCGCCACCTGCTGCGCATACCCGGGGGCATCCGCGTACTCGACGTCCCCATACCGAACGAAAGGCCGCGGATCGATCAGCGCCAGAATCCGGTCCCGGACGGTGCCGAGGTCGGAGCGAGCGGCAGCGGCCCTCAGTTCCAGTCGCCGACGCAGCCTACGGTCCTCGGCGATCTGCTGCCGCACCAGCGCCAGGAGTTCGTCGCGCGACAGCTCCGAGAGCCACGCTTCCAGCCCGGAAGCCCGTGCCCGTGCAGCGGCTCGCTGATGCGGAATCGTCTTCGCCCGCCGCAGCACGGTGAGCCCCACCGCCACGCAGTGCTTGCAGAAGTTGCCCTCCTGCCCATACGGGCAGTCGCACCACCCCGAGATCCCCTCGCCCCCGCCGAGGGTGAGCTCCACCTCGTAGACATCCGTACCGTGCACCACCGCGGTGACCGAGCCGTCCCCCACCTCAAGACCGCTCACCGCGTCCAGATACCCCTGCCCCCGCTCGAAGGACCGAACCCCGGCCAGCGCCCGTAGATCGTCCTCGCCGAACCCCACCACTTTCCGAGCCACACGGGTATTCAACCGCGAAGGGGCAGGCCCGGGAGACGAACGACCTCGGCTGCCCGCATATGAGAGGCCGCAAGCGACGACTGCACGGTCCGCACCATCAGCGACCCGGACCCCGACCTACCGGACCTGTATGCCTGGTTCCATCTGCGCGACGACGAACGGATATTCGCGCTGTCGCGGATCCACGGGACGATGCCCGTCTGACGCCCCGACGGTGGTTCACCAACGGCCGCTTGCCGCCTCTAAAACCTCGCGTCCCCTGGGCGTCCCCTGGCCGCGGTTCCACTCCAGCCTTCCGCCCCTCCAGCCACTACATCACCTCAGGTCACAGCCCCAAGGACAACTGCAGACCCAGGCGTCCGCCGAAGTGACGCCCAACGGAGACCACTTCGTTGGGTCAAAGTCCGGAATCCGGCAGCCGATGAGACGTATGCGCAGGTCAGAACGTTTCTCTGACCTGCGCTTGGTGGGGCGGGTGGGACTCGAACCCACGGCCGACGGATTATGAGTCCGCTGCTCTAACCGGCTGAGCTACCGCCCCATAGCGGCGTGTCGCGTACATGTGTGCGCGCCGTCTGCCGCAGCATAGCCGCTCATACGATCTCCTGCCTCGGCTGGTCGGCTTCTGCGGTGCCTTCGTGACCTTGAGACTTCGGCACGGGCCCGGTGGTTCCCGCGGGCATGAAAAAGGACCCCGGAGGGTCCTCGTTCAGCATGCTCCCCCGACTGGACTCGAACCAGTAACCTGCCGGTTAACAGCCGGCTGCTCTGCCAATTGAGCTACGGAGGACCGAGCTCCCCCGACTGGACTCGAACCAGTAACCTGCCGGTTAACAGCCGGCTGCTCTGCCAATTGAGCTACGGAGGAATGCCTCGTTGCATCGAACGTACCTACCTGGGTATTCGCCAGGGGGCGGGCGCTCGCTGCGACACATACATTAGCGCAAGCAGGGGGGTGCTCCGCCAATCGGTACTCCCCGGCCCCGACGCCGCACAGAGACCTACACATGGGAAGGGTGGCCGCCATGCGCTACCGGCTCACGTTCATCGCCGGACTCGCCCTCGGTTACGTGCTCGGCACGAAGGCCGGACGCGAGCGCTACGAGCAGTTGAAGAAGTCCGCTCGCCAGGTCGCGCAGAACCCCGCCGTCCGCAACACCGCCGAGACCGCCGCCCAGCAGGGCCGCCAGTACGCGGGGAAGGCCTTCCACACGGTCAGCCACAAGGTGGGCGACCACGTCCCCGCCGCCGTGGCCCACCGGGTCCGCTCGCTGCGCGACCGCAACGCGAACGGCGCGGCGGGGGACGACTGGGGCACCAGCAACACCTAGGGCCCGGTCGGCCCCAGCAGCAATTCTTCGGGCGTCGGCCACATCCGCGGCGCCCACGGCCCAAGCAAGCGCCGCGGTACGGCAGAATTTTCGCCATGGGGATAGTCGCCGGGCTGGACAGTTCGCCCGATTTCACTCGCATCGTCGTCTGCGACACGGACACGGGGGCCGTGCTGCGGCAGGGGTACGCCCCGCATCCGGTGGACGGCCCCGAGGGCGGCCGCCCCAGCGACGTGGACCCGCAGGCCTGGCTGCTCTCCCTCGGCGAGGCGGCCGGCGGCGGACTCCTGGAGGGCGTGCAGGCCATCGGCGTGTCGGCGCAGCAGAACGCGGTCGTACCGCTGGACGCCCAGGGCAACACCGTGCGGCCGGCGATGGTCGGCGGGGACAAGCGGGCGCAGGTCGCGGCGGCCGATCTGATCGACGCGCTCGGCGGACGCGAGGCCTGGGCGCAGGCGGTGGGCTCCGTGCCCCAGGCCGCCCAGCCGGTGACCAAGCTGCGCTGGCTGGCCAAGAACGAGACCGAGAACGCCCGGCGTACGGCCGTACTGCTGCAGGCGCACGACTGGCTGGTGTGGCAGCTGCTCGGGCGGCCGGTGCGGCGGACGACCGACCGGGGCGGGGCCTCGGGGACCGGGTACTGGTCGGCGGCCACCGGTGGCTACCGGCCCGACCTGGTCGAGCTGGCGCTCGGTCACCAGGCCATGCTGCCCGAGGTGATCGGGCCCTCCGACGCGGCCGGTACGACCCCGGAGGGGCTGCTGATCTCCGCCGGGACCGGGGAGACCATGGCCGCCGCGTTCGGGCTCGGTCTCGGGCTCGGGGACGCCGTGGTGTCCCTCGGCGCCTCCGGGTCGGTGATGGCCGTCCACCCCGAGGCGCTCGCCGACCAGTCCGGGATGATCACCTCCCTCGCCGACGCCACCGGCATGCACCTGCCCGTCGTCACCACCCTCAACGCCGTCCGCACCCTGCGCGGCACCGCCGAGCTGCTCGGACTGTCCGACCTGGAGTCGCTGTCCGACCTGGCGATGAAGTCCACGCCGGGCTCGCACGGGCTGGTGCTGCTCCCCTACCTGGAGGGCGAGCGCACGCCGAGCCTGCCGCACACGGCCGGGACGCTCGCGGGTCTGCGGCGCGAGTCGATGAAGGCCGAGCATCTGGCGCGGGCCGCCTTCGAGGGCATGCTGTGCGGGCTCGCCGACGCGCTCGACGTGCTGCGCGGGCGGGGCGTGGACGTTCGGCGGATCTTCCTGCTCGGGCAGGCCGCCGAGCTGCCCGCCGTGCAGGCAGCCGCGCCCGCGCTGTTCGGCGCGCAGGTCGTCGTACCGCAGCCGGCCGACTACGCGGCGATCGGCGCCGCCCGGCAGGCCGCCTGGGCGCTCGGCGTGTCCCAGGGCACCCTCGATCCGCGGAACCCGCCGGCCTGGCAGGGCGCGGCCGCGCAGGTCCTGGACCCCGGCGACGAGCTGGCGGTGGGACAGGCGGTGCGCCAGCAGTTCGTGTCGGTGCGGGAGCAGACCCATCCGGGGGCGTTCCGGCCCTGAGAGCCGACGGGCGGGTGGCCGGGCACTGATGCTGTTGGCTTAATCGGTTGAGGTAACGCGGGTGGAGTGTCCGACGATAGGGGCCAGGGGCAACACCCCGCCCACCGCCGACTCCGAGAGACGTAGCGTGCTCATACGACTTCTGCGGACCTATCTCAGGCCCTACAAGAAATCCATCACCCTCGTGGTGCTGCTGCAGTTCCTGCAGACCTGCGCCACCCTCTACCTGCCCACACTGAACGCCGACATCATCGACAAGGGTGTCGTCAAAGGTGACACGGGTTACATCCTGTCCTCCGGCGCGCTGATGATCGGGATCTCGCTGGCCCAGGTCGTGTGCAACATGGGCGCGGTCTACTACGGCGCCCGCACCGCGTCGGCGCTCGGCCGGGACGTCCGCGCCGCCGTCTTCGACCGTGTGCAGTCCTTCTCGGCGCGTGAGGTCGGTCACTTCGGAGCGCCCACCCTCATCACCCGTACGACCAACGACGTACAGCAGGTCCAGATGCTGGCCCTGATGACGTTCACCCTGATGGTGTCGGCGCCCATCATGTGCGTCGGCGGTATCGTCCTGGCCCTCGGCCTGGATGTGCCGCTGTCCGGGGTGCTGGTCGCGGTGGTCCCCGTCCTCGGCATCTGTGTGACGCTGATCGTGCGGCGGCTGCGGCCGCTGTTCCGGTCCATGCAGGTACGCCTGGACAAGGTGAACCAGGTGCTGCGCGAGCAGATCACCGGCAACCGGGTGATCCGCGCCTTCGTCCGGGACGAGTACGAGCAGGGCCGGTTCGGGGAGGCGAACACCGATCTGACCGAGATGCAGCTGGCCACCGGCCGGATGCTCGCGCTGATGTTCCCGATCGTCATGACCGTGGTGAACGTGTCGTCGATCGCGGTCGTCTGGTTCGGCGCGCACCGCATCGACTCCGGACACATGGCGATCGGCGACCTGACCGCGTTCCTCGCCTATCTGATGCAGATCGTCATGTCCGTGATGATGGCCACCTTCATGTTCATGATGGTGCCGCGCGCCGAGGTGTGCGCCGAGCGCATCGAGGAGGTCCTCGGCACCGACTCCAGCGTGGTGCCGCCGACGGCGCCGGTCGTCGAGCTGCGCCGGCACGGGCATCTGGAGGTCCGCGGGGCGGGCTTCCGCTATCCGGGTGCCGAGGAGCCGGTGCTCAGGGCCGTCGACCTGGTGGCCCGGCCGGGTGAGACCACCGCCGTCATCGGGTCGACCGGCAGCGGCAAGTCGACGCTGCTCGGACTGGTCCCGCGGCTGTTCGACGCCACCGACGGCGAGGTGCTCGTGGACGGCGTCGCCGTCGCGGACCTCGATCCCGGTCTGCTGGCCAGGACCGTCGGTCTGGTGCCGCAGAAGCCGTACCTGTTCGCGGGCACGGTGGCCACCAACCTGCGCTACGGCAATCCGGACGCCACCGACGAGGAGTTGTGGCACGCGCTGGAGGTGGCGCAGGCCAAGGACTTCGTGTCGAAGCTGGAGGGCGGGCTGAACGCGCCCGTCGCGCAGGGCGGTACGAACGTCTCCGGCGGCCAGCGCCAGCGGCTCGCGATCGCCCGCACCCTGGTGCAGCGCCCGGAGATCTACCTCTTCGACGACTCCTTCTCCGCCCTCGACTACGCCACCGACGCGGCCCTGCGTGCCGCGCTGTCCCAGGAGACCGCCGAGGCCACCGTGGTGATCGTCGCGCAGCGCGTGGCGACCATCCGGGACGCCGACCGGATCGTGGTCCTGGACGAGGGACGGGTCGTGGGCACCGGCCGGCATCACGAGCTGATGGCGGACAACGAGACCTATCGGGAGATCGTGCTCTCCCAGCTCACGGAAGCGGAGGCTGCCTGATGGCCGGGCCCATGGGACGCATGATGGCCGGGGGCGGCCCCGACCAGCGCTCAATGGACTTCAAGGGGTCGGGCAAACGGCTCGTCGCCCGGTTCCGACCCGAACGGTTCACCATCTACGGCCTGCTGCTGTGCGTGGTCGTCAGCGTGACCCTGAACGTGATCGGGCCGAAGATCCTCGGCAAGGCCACCGACCTGGTCTTCGCCGGCATCATCGGGCGGCGGATGCCGGCCGGTGCCACCAAGGAGCAGGTGCTCGCCTCGATGCGCGCGCGGGGCCAGGGCTCCATCGCGGACATGCTCAGGAGCACCGACTTCACCCCCGGCAAGGGCATCGACTTCGGTGCCGTCGGCGACGTCCTGCTGCTCGCGCTCGGTACGTTCCTGGTGGCGGGCCTGCTGATGGCGGTGGCCACCCGGCTGGTGAACCGGTCCGTGAACCGCACGATGTACCGGATGCGGAAGGACGTGCAGGCGAAGCTGTCGCGGCTGCCACTGTCGTACTTCGACAAGCGCCAGCGCGGCGAGGTGCTCTCCCGCGCCACCAACGACATCGACAACATCGGGCAGACGCTGCAGCAGTCGATGGGCCAGCTGATCAACTCGGTGCTCACCATCATCGGCGTGCTGGCGATGATGTTCTGGGTGTCCTGGCTGCTCGCGCTGGTCGCGCTGGTCACCGTTCCGCTGTCGTTCGTCGTCGCCACCCGGGTCGGCAAGCGCTCGCAGCCGCACTTCGTGCAGCAGTGGCGCACCACGGGCAAGCTGAACGCGCACGTGGAGGAGATGTACACCGGTCACACCCTGGTGAAGGTGTTCGGGCGGCAGGACGAGTCGGCCCAGCAGTTCGCCGAACAGAACGAGGCGCTGTACGAGGCCGGTTTCCGGGCGCAGTTCAACAGCGGGGTCATGCAGCCGCTGATGATGTTCGTGTCGAACCTGAACTACGTGCTGGTGGCGGTCGTCGGTGGCCTGCGGGTCGCCTCGGGCTCGTTGTCCATCGGTGATGTGCAGGCCTTCATCCAGTACTCCCGGCAGTTCTCGATGCCGCTGACCCAGGTCGCCTCGATGGCCAACCTGGTGCAGTCGGGCGTCGCCTCGGCCGAGCGGATCTTCGAACTCCTGGACGCGGAGGAGCAGGAGGCGGATCCGGTGCCGGCCGAGCGGCCCGAGGAGCTGCGCGGGCGGGTGGCGCTGGAGGGCGTGTCCTTCCGGTACGACCCCGACAAGCCGCTGATCGAGGACCTGTCGCTGACGGTGGAGCCGGGGCACACGGTGGCGATCGTCGGCCCCACGGGCGCGGGGAAGACCACCCTGGTCAACCTGCTGATGCGGTTCTACGACGTCTCGGGCGGGCGGATCACCCTGGACGGGGTGGACATCGCGCGCATGTCCCGGGACGAACTGCGGGCCGGGATCGGCATGGTGCTGCAGGACACCTGGCTGTTCGGCGGCACGATCGCGGAGAACATCGCGTACGGCGCCTCGCGCGAGGTCACCCGGGGCGAGATCGAGGAGGCGGCGCGGGCGGCCCACGCGGACCGGTTCGTGCGCACGCTGCCCGACGGGTACGACACCGTCATCGACGACGAGGGCACCGGGGTCAGTGCCGGTGAGAAGCAGCTGATCACCATCGCCCGGGCGTTCCTGTCCGACCCGGTGATCCTGGTGCTGGACGAGGCGACGAGTTCCGTGGACACCCGGACCGAGGTGCTGATCCAGAAGGCGATGGCCAAACTCGCCCACGGGCGGACCTCGTTCGTGATCGCGCACCGGCTGTCGACGATCCGGGACGCGGACACCATCCTCGTCATGGAGAACGGCTCGATCGTGGAACAGGGCGCGCACGCCGAGCTGTTGGCGGCGGACGGGGCGTATGCGCGGCTGTACAAGGCGCAGTTCGCGCAGGCGGTCGCCGAGGTCGACTGAGCAGGTCGTCCTGATCAGGGGGCCGCTCTCGTCGGGGGCGGCCCCCTTCGTCAGTCCAGGTAGCCGCGCAGCTGGTCCGCGAAGGCGTGGTCCCGCAGCTTGTTGAGGGTCTTGGACTCTATCTGGCGGATCCGTTCCCGGGTCACGCCGAAGATGCGCCCTATCTCCTCCAGGGTGCGCGGACGGCCGTCGGCGAGGCCGTAACGGAGCTGTACGACCTTGCGCTCGCGCTCGCCGAGGGTGGACAGGACCGCCTCCAGGTGCTCCCTGAGCAGCAGGAACGCCGCCGACTCGACGGGAGAGGTGGCGTCGCCGTCCTCGATCAGGTCGCCGAGCGCCACGTCGTCCTCCTCGCCGACCGGCGCGTGCAACGACACCGGCTCCTGGGCGAGGCGGAGCACCTCGCCGACCCGCTCGGGAGGCAGGTCGAGGTGGGCGGCGACCTCGTCGGCGGTGGGTTCGTAGCCGCGCTCCTGCAGCATCCGGCGCTGCACCCGCACGACCCGGTTGATGAGTTCGACGACGTGCACCGGCACCCGGATGGTGCGGGCCTGGTCGGCGAGGGCGCGGGACATGGCCTGGCGGATCCACCAGGTGGCGTAGGTGGAGAACTTGTAGCCGCGGGCGTAGTCGAACTTCTCCACGGCCCGGATCAGCCCGAGGTTGCCCTCCTGCACCAGGTCGAGCATGGTCAGCCCGCGCCCGATGTACCGCTTGGCCACGGACACGACCAGCCGCAGGTTGGCCTCGATGAGCCGGCGCTTGGCCATCCGGCCCATGACGACCAGCCTGTCGAGGTCCTGGGCGAGCTGGCTGTCCAGGTCGGGGGTGGTGCTCAGCTTCTCCTCCGCGAACAGGCCGGCCTCGACCCGGCGGGCGAGTTCGACCTCCTCTTCGGCGGTGAGCAGCGGGATCCGGCCGATCTCGCGCAGGTACTGGCGGAACAGGTCCGAGGAGGGTCCGCCGGTGTCGGCGCGGGCGGCTGCCGCCGGTGCCTCGACGGGCAGTTCGACCGGCTCCGCCGGCTCCGGTTCCGGCTCCACGTCGATCTCCGGGTGGTGCGCGGCACGGCTCTGCGGCGGTACGCCCGCGAGGACGTCGCTCTCGGCGTCCGGCTCGTCCGACGTACCGCTGTCGGTCTGGGTGAGGGTCTGGGTCTGCACGGGGGGCGACCTCCAGGATGATCGCTGCTGAGCGGAACCGCGGGGGTGGGATCCGTGGGGGACGGATCCGCCGCGCTCCGAGGACTCAGGCACCGCACCCCAGTGTGGGGTAAGACACATCGCCGCCACGAGGGGCTTGCGGTGACTTTTTGCGATCGGACCGTGACCGCGTGCTGGGCCCGGCGCTCAGAGAGCCGACGGCCCCTCGTCCTGGAGGGCCCTGTCGTACCTGGTCAGGATCATCATCTCGTTCTGGATGGCGGCCGACTGGGCCGGATCCGAGTGCCCGACCCGGGTCAACGTGCCCTGCAGATCAGTGAGCCGGCGGGCCACGGCCCGGCGACGGACCGTGACGAGCTGCTCGCCCGCGTAGGACTCGTCGACCGTACGGCGCATGATCGCCTCGACCGCCAGTTCCGTGACCATCGCGCGGACGGCGTCGTCGGGGGCCGCCTCACGGACGCGGACCAGGTACTCCTGGGGGTCCCGGGTGCCGTACTCGGCGCCGCCCGCCTCCATGACGGCCAGCCGTACGGCCGCGTAGGGGGGTGCGGTGAACTCGTCGACGCCGTACGCGTCGAAGGCCGGGGAGACCAGCTCGGGGCGCTGGAGTGCGAGTTTGAGGAGTTCGCGTTCCGTGGCGTAGACGGGGTTGCGGAGGTTGAGGGCGGGGCCGGACGGCGTGCGTACGGCCGGGTACTCCTGCGCGGGGCGCCGGGCGGCGGCCGGTGCCGGGCCCTGGCCGCCGCGGTCGCGGGCCCAACGGGCCAGCTGCGCCACCCGCTTGACCACGAACTGGGTGTCGAGGATGCCGAGCATGCCGGCCAGTTCCACGGCCACCTCGTGCTGGGCGCCGCTGTTCTTGATCCGGGCGACGACCGGGGCGGCCTCGTCGAGGGCGGCGGCCCGGCCGGCCGGGGTGTCGAGGTCGTAGCGGCCGACGATGTGCCGCAGGGCGAACTCGAAGAGCGGGGTGCGCGGCTCGACCAGGTCCGCCACCGCGTCGTCGCCCTTGGCCAGGCGCAGGTCGCAGGGGTCCATGCCGTCCGGGGCGATGGCGATGTACGTCTCGGCGGCGAACTTCTGGTCGTCCTCGAAGGCGCGCAGCGCCGCCTTCTGGCCGGCCGCGTCGCCGTCGAAGGTGAAGATGACGCGGGCGCTGCCGTTGTCCATCAGCAGACGGCGCAGGATCTTGATGTGGTCGCCGCCGAAGGCCGTGCCGCAGGTGGCGATCGCGGTCGTGACGCCGGCCAGGTGGCAGGCCATGACGTCGGTGTAGCCCTCCACCACCACCGCGCGGCTGGCCTTCGCGATGTCCTTCTTCGCCAGGTCGATGCCGTACAGCACCTGGGACTTCTTGTAGATCGCCGTCTCGGGCGTGTTCAGGTACTTGGGGCCGTTGTCGGCCTCGTACAGCTTGCGCGCGCCGAAGCCGACCACCTCGCCGCCGATGTCGCGGATGGGCCACATCAGGCGGCCCCGGAAGCGGTCGATGGGGCCGCGGCGGCCCTCCTGGGAGAGCCCGGACAGGAGCAGTTCCTTGTCGGTGAAGCCCTTGCCTCGCAGATAGCGGGTGAGGTGGTCCCAGCCCTGCGGGCTGTAGCCGACGCCGAAGTGGACGGCGGCTGCCTGGTCGAAGCCGCGCTCGGCCAGGAAGATCCGGCCGGTCTCGGCCTCGGGGCCGGTGGCGAGCTGCTCCGCGTACCACTGGGCGGCGATCTTGTGCGCCTCGACCAGGCGGATGCGTTCGCCACGCTGGTGGGCGGGGTTGTACCCGCCCTCCTCGTAGCGCAGCGTGATGCCGGCCTGGGCGGCCAGGCGCTCGACCGCCTCGGAGAAGGAGAGGTGGTCCACCTTCATGACGAAGGTGATGGTGTCGCCGCCCTCCTGGCAGCCGAAGCAGTGGAAGAGTCCCTTGCTGGGGCTGACCTGGAAGGACGGCGACTTCTCGTCGTGGAACGGGCACAGCCCCTTGAGGTTGCCGCCGCCCGCGTTGCGCAGCTGGAGGTACTCGGACACCACGGCGTCGATCGGGACCGCGTCCCGTACCGCCTTCACGTCCTCGTCGTTGATCCGTCCTGCCACGTGGTGATTCTACGGGGGCGGACCGACACTCCCGGGCGTCGGCGTGCTGCTCCGGTGCTCAGGGGACGAGGTTCGCGAGCGGGACGTGCGGGTCGGCCAGGGCTTCGGTGTCCACCTGGGCGCGGGAGCGGATCAGTCGCTGGATGGGCTCTGTGACGTCCCACACGTTCACGTTCATCCCGGCGAGCACCCGGCCCTCCTTGACCCAGAACGCGATGAACTCCCGCTTGCCCGCGTCACCCCGGATGACCACCTGGTCGTAGGAGCCGGGCGGCGCCCATCCGCTGTACTCCATGCCCAGGTCGTACTGGTCGGAGAAGAAGTAGGGCACCCGGTCGTAGGTGACGTCCCGGCCGAGCATCGCGCGGGCCGCCGCCGGGCCGCCGTTGAGGGCGTTGGCCCAGTGCTCGACGCGCAGCCGGGTGTCGAAGACGGCGTGCGGGAAGGCGGCGACGTCGCCGGCCGCGTAGATGTCGGGGTCGGCGGTGCGCAGCCGGTCGTCGACCACGATGCCGCCGCCGTGCGCGCGGTCGGCGACCTCCAGGCCGGCCGCCTCCGCCAGGCCCGTGCGCGGCGCGGCGCCGATGGCCGCGAGGACGTCGTGCGCCGGGTGCTCCTCGCCGTCGTCGGTGCGGGCGGCCAGCACCATGCCGTCCTGGCCGACGATCTCGGTGAGGGTGACACCGAAGCGGAAGCGGACGCCGCGCTCGCGGTGCAGCTCGGCGAAGAGGTTGCCGAGTTCGGGGCCGAGGACGCCGTGCAGCGGGGTGGGTGCCGGTTCGATGACGGTCACCTCGGCGCCGTACTCGCGGGCGGCCGCCGCGACCTCCAGGCCGATCCAGCCGGCGCCCGCGATCACGAGGTGGCCGTTGTCCCGGCCGAGCGCGCCGAGGACGCCCTTGAGCCGCTCGGCGTGGGCCAGGCGGCGCAGATGGTGGACGCCGGCCAGGTCGGTGCCGGGGATGTCGAGGCGGCGGGGCTCGGCGCCGGTGGCCAGAAGCAGCTTGTCGTAGTGGACGAGGGTGCCGTCGTCGCCGAAGCGCACGGTCTTCGCGGCACGGTCGACGGCGTCGACGGTCTGGCCGAGGTGCAGTTCGACGTCGTTGCGCGCGTACCAGGCCGGTTCGTGCACGAAGACGCTGTCGCGCTCCTCCTTGCCGAGCAGGTAGCCCTTGGACAGCGGAGGCCGTTCGTAGGGATGGTCACGCTCGTCGCAGATCAGTATCACCCGGCCGGTGAAGCCCTCGGCCCGGAGTGTCTCGGCCGCCTTGGCGCCGGCCAGGCCTCCTCCGACGATGACGAATGTCTGGTCCGCGTCGACCACTTGATGCCTCCTCGTAAGGGTTCCGCCACATGCGAGCGTCCCGCACGCAGCGTGATGGGGGAAGAGGGAGTGACCCGATCAGGCCACGGAGGGTCACGTTCTTTTCACTTCCGCCCCGTAAGTCTCGCGTGCAACGAGTGGGCGGAGGCGTCGGTGAGGGAGGCGATCTGGTCGACGATCACCCGCTTGCGGGCCGGGTCGTCGCCGGCCGCGTCGAACAGCGAACGGAACTGGGGGTCCAGGCCGTCGGGGGCGCGGGCGGTGAGCGCCTCGGCCAGTTCGGCGACGACGACCCGCTGGTCGGCGCGCAGCCGCGCCTGTTCGGCGCGCTGCATGACGTACCGGACGGCGACCGCCTTGAGCACCGCGCACTCCATGCGGGTCTCGCGGGGTACGACGAGTTCGGCGCCGTAGCGGGTGAGGCGGCCGGCGCCGTACGCGGCGCGGGTGGCGCCCTCGGCGGCCAGGCAGAAGCGGCCGATGAGCTGGCTGGTGGCGTCCTTGAGGCGGCCCTGGGCGATGGCGGTGCCGTCGTAGCCGTGCGGCCACCACTCCTGTTCCATGAGCCGGTCGAGGGCGGCGGCGAGTTCGGCGGGGTCGGTGCCGGCCGGGGCGTACCGGCCGGCGGCGACCTCGAAGACCGCCTGCCGTTCGGGCTCGGCGTGCAGGCAGTTGGGGTCGATGTGACCGGCGTGCAGGCCGTCCTCGACGTCGTGCACCGAGTACGCCACGTCGTCGGACCAGTCCATGACCTGTGCCTCGAAGCAGGTGCGGGTGCCGGGGGCCTCCTTGCGGACCCAGTCGAAGACCGGGCGGTCGTCGTCGTACACACCGAACTTCGGGGAGGCGGGGTCGGTGGGGTGGGCGCCGCGCGGCCAGGGGTACTTGGTGGCGGCGTCCAGGGCGGCGCGGGTGAGGTTGAGGCCGACGGAGCCGTCGGCGGTGAACCGCTTGGGTTCGATGCGGGTGAGGAGCCTGAGGGACTGGGCGTTGCCCTCGAAGCCGCCGCAGTCGTCGGCGAACTCGTTCAGCGCCTGTTCGCCGTTGTGACCGAAGGGCGGGTGGCCGAGGTCGTGGGAGAGGCAGGCCGCTTCGACCAGGTCGGGGTCGCAGCCGAGGGCCGCGCCCAGTTCCCGGCCGACCTGGGCGCACTCCAGGGAGTGGGTGAGTCGGGTGCGTGGGCTGGCGTCCCACGCCTGGCTGTACTCGCCCGGGGTGACCACCTGGGTCTTGCCCGCCAGGCGGCGCAGCGCGGCGGAGTGCAGGATGCGGGCGCGGTCGCGTTGGAAGGCGGTACGGCCAGGGCGTTTGTCGGGCTCCGGGGCCCAGCGGTCGGTTGACGCCGGGTCGTAGGCCAGATGGTGCGCGGGGACTTCCATGGGTTCGACAGTAGAGGTCGGCTGTGACATTCGGGTGTTTTGGACGCCTGGTCGTCCGCCGAGTTGGGTCGCCGGGCGGCGCGCGGGTCGTACGTGGCCGCCGGCGCCCGCGCGGCGAAGCCGCATGCCGGCACCGCCGCGCGTGCCTAGTGCTGTGGCCGGAAAGGTTTACCGAGAAGCTCGCGGCGTCCGGTGCTGGGGGCACCTCCCACGCCGTTCAGGCAGTGGGGGAACACATCGCAAGGCGGAGCGTCGCCCGCGTACTGGATGTACTCGGGTGATGCGACAACGCGGCGTGGGGGTACCCCCGGCCGAAGGCTGGGGGAGTGCCGTGCCGGGCGTCGCGAGCCGGTGAACCCTTCCGGTCGCAGCACTAGGCGGCCGTCCTCACCGGGGCCGCCAGGCTCTGGTCGTAGCGGCTCAGGACCAGGCGGGCCATCGACGGGTGGGCGCCCAGGGGGGCCGACGCGATCCACGGGGCCTGGGCCGCGCACTGGGTCGCGAAGCGGCCCGGGGCCGTGAAACAGGAGGCCACCGCCACCCGGTGGCGGCCCCGGGCCGCCAGCGCGCGGAGGGCCTCGGCGACCGTGGGGGTCGCCGCCGAGGCGTAGGCGGGCAGGACCGGGACGCCCAGGCGGGCGGCGAGGAGTCGGGCCGTGTGGTGGGTGTCGGTCGCGGCGTCGGGGTCGCGGGAGCCGGCGGCGGCCAGGACGACGGCGCTCGTGCGGCGGGTCGCCTCGTCCATGCCGGCGGGCCAGCCGGCCTCGACGAGACGGGCGTGCAGGGCCTGCGCCAGCAGCGGGTGCGGGCCGAGGGGGGCGGCCAGGCGGGTGCGGGCGGCCGAGGCGGCGGCCATCTCGGGGATGTCCTGCTTGACGTGGTAGCCGCGGGCGAGGAGCAGCGGTACGAGGACGGCCGGGGCGTCGCCGAGGGTGGCGAGGGTGTCCGGGAGCAGGGGCTCGTTCAGTTCGATGTGCCCGAGGTGGACGGGCAGGGCGGGGCGCAGCAGGCGGACCCGGTCCATGAGCGCGCGTACGGTGTCCAGCGCGCGCGGGTCGCGGCTGCCGTGGGCCACGAGGACGAGGGCGGGCGGGCCGGGGCGGCGCCTGCCGTTCGACGCGACGAGGCTGAGCGGGGCGCAAGCTGTGGACACCTTCATGCAAGGATCCTGACGCCACGAGGTTGCGCCCCCGTTGCACGGTGGTCACGGGTATTTTCCGGGGGTTCACGGCGGCGGTCGGCGCGGTGTGAGGCGAACCGGATCACGCCGGGCCGCGTCCTCCATGGTCGGACACCGACTGGTCGGACACCGACTGGTCGGACACCGACTCATCGAACATCGACGGGGGACCGCATGAGGATCCGTGGACCGCGGCTGCCGCGCACCCGGGCCGGCCGGCGGCGGCTGGTACGGCTGACGATGTCCGGCTGCGTGCTGGCGCTGCTGCCGGTGACCTGGCTGTTCGTGTCGACGGCCGACCGGCTGCGGAGCACGGCCGACGCGCCGCGCGCCGACGTGGCCGTCGTGTTCGGCGCGGGTCTGTGGAACGGTGAGCCGTCGCCGTACCTGGCGCACCGGCTTGACGCGGCGGTGCGGCTGTACCGGACGGGCCGGGTGAAGGTGGTCCTGGTCACCGGCGACAACAGCCGCCAGGACTACGACGAGCCGGACGCCATGCGCGCGTACCTGGCCGGGCGGGGCGTCCCCGCCTCCCGCGTGGTCACCGACTACGCCGGTTTCGACACCTGGGACTCCTGCGTCCGCGCGAAGAAGATCTTCGGCGTCGACCGGGCCGTCCTGGTGAGCCAGGGCTTCCACATCCGGCGGGCCGTCGCCCTGTGCGAGGCGGCGGGCATCGACTCGTACGGCGTCGGGGTGGCCGACAAGCACGATCTGACCTGGTACTACGGCGGCACCCGTGAGGTCTTCGCGGCGGTCAAGGCGGCCCTGGACGTGGTGTTCGATCCGGATCCGCGGTTCCTCGGGCGCAAGGAGTCGGGGGTGACCCGGGCGCTGGCGGCCGACGGCCGGTGATCAAGCGAGCAGGATCTCGCCGCAGATCGTCCCGGCCAGCAGGACGTAAACGGTGGACGCCATGTAGTTCAGCACGGCCGTCGCTTTGGTCGAGTCGACGAGACGTGCGTGGAAGAATCCCGCCATGACTCCGATGAATCCGTAGAGAATCACCTCCATCAGAATGTCGATCGCACCGAGTATCGTCATCTGCAATCCCGGGTCGTCCGCGCTTCCGATGAACTGCGGGAGCACCGCGAGGAAAAAGAGAATGATCTTCGGATTCGTGATGCTGACCAGGACTCCGCGCAGGTACCAGCGACCCGACTTGACATCATCGTGCCCGCTGATCGCACGACGCGCGTGACGCACCGTCACGTAGGCCAACCACAGCAGATACGCCGCACCCAGAATCCTGACCGCATCCAGCACCAATGGGTACGACCGGGCGATCTCCCCCAAGCCGGCGACGGTGGCGGCGGCGTAGAGACTCATGCCGGTGCCGATGCCGAGGATGGCCTTCACCGCGGACCGGCGACCGCCCTCGAGGCCCACCGCGAGCATGTAGGCCATGTCGGGCCCGGGGGGACCGAGGAAGAGCATGATCACTGCCACGTAGCCCGGCAGCACCGTCAGATCCACCATCGTCAGCGACCTCCCAGTCGAAGCAGAACCACCTAAGGTGGTTCCACCATACACGCGAAGCCCTGATGCACATAAGCGATCTTGCGCGTGGGCCCGTCCACCAGGAGCTTCGCCGTTCACCACATCAGGTACGCGGGGTGAATGTGATCGGCAGTTTCCTCGCGCCCGTGTTTCCGGAATCAGGCAGCCACTCGGCGCCCTCCCCCACACGCAGGTCGGTCAGCCGCGCGGCCAGCGCCGAGAGGGCCACATCGATGTCCGCCCTGGCGACGAAGTGCCCCAGGCAGTGATGCAGGCCGCCACCGAAAGCAAAATGAGGCGAGCGATCGGCGTCCAGGTCGATACGGTCCGGATTGTCGAATTCGGCGGGATCGGTGGCCGAGGAAAGCGTGAAGAGATGGACTGTTGTACCCTTCTCGATCGTGCGCTCCCGGTGTTGGAACGTTTCTGCCGCTTCGCGCGTGATCCACCGGCCGATCGGATTGACGCGGAGCACCTCTTCGACCGCCCTGACCGAGTAGCGGTCCGGGTCCGCGGCCAGCTTCTCCCACTGGTCCGGCTGCCTCGAAAAGGATTCGACCGCCAGCGCCAGCTGGTTCCGGGTCGTGTCGATCCCCGCGAATATGAGCAGGATGATGAGATTGATCAGTTCCTGATCCGAGAGCCTGCCGTCGTCCTCGTCCCTCGTTTCCACCAGGGTGCTGAGGATGTCGTTCCGAGGTGATTCCCTCCTGCTTTTCACCAAGGACTCTGCGTATCGGGTGAGTTCGACGACGGCTTCGTCGATCTGTGCGATGTTCTCCTGGATGGAGATGCCGAGACCGAGCCCGATCGTGGACGCCAGCTGATTGATCTTCTTCCAGTCGCGCTCGTCGATGCCCAGCATCATGCACAGGATCCTGGTCGCATACGGCGCCGCGAAGCGACTGGCGAACTCTGTCTGCCCGTCTTCGAGCCATTCGTCCGTCAGGCTGTCCGCCAGGGCTCGGAACCGGGCACGCAACGGCTCGATCCGGCGCGGAGAGAACGCGGGGTTCACCAGGCGTCGGATCCTGTTGTGCTCGTCGCCCTCCAGCACCAGCAGGGTCTTCTTCCACCAGCTGTCGAAGCGCCCCTCGACCACTCCGTGCTGGGCCGGCCACTTGGCCGACCCCTGCGTCAGACGGGGGTTCTTCAGCAGGAAACTGCTGTCCTCGTACGAGAGGACGGCAATGCCCCAGTCGGTTTCCGCGTACCAATGTGCGGCTCGTGCCTTCCGCACCTCTTCCGAGTCCATGCGGAAGTACTTGTCGTTGATGTCGAGGTGCAGGGGTGCGGGTTGCTGCGCCATGGGAAACGACTCCTGATCGTCGAACACCGCGGAATCAACCGGCGGTCAACGGGCCGATGCGGTAGAGGACCTCGTCGTGGTGGCTGTCGGGGAAGAGGCTGCTGGGGAACAGCACGCGCGTCTCGATGCGGGCCGAGTGCTTCTTGGCGAACTGCTTCAGCACCATGAGGATCGCCTTGTTCTCGGCGGAGACCGTGGCCTCGACGTACCGGGCGCCCTGGGCCACCTGCTGGTCGGCCGCGGCCTGGAAGAGCTTCACCCCGAGGAAGGGAATGCCGTGGCGCGGATTGACGGCGGTCTGCCAGACGAAGTAGGTCTCGGGCTCGTCGGGGCGGCGGTAGCCGGTGAGGAAGCCGACGACTTCGCCGTCCACGGTCGCGATCAGCGAACCGTCGGCGAAATCCCGGAACCACAGCGTGTAGTAGTAGATGCTGTTGGAGTCCAGGCCGGGGGTGTTCTCGACCAGTTTCCACACGGCCGGGCCGTCCTCGGGCACCGGCGCCCGGAAGACCGCCTCGGTCTCCGTCAGCAGCGGCTGGGTCGTCATGGCGGGGTGGATCCTTTCTCCATCGGGGGGACAGGGCGCGGTCATGCCGTTTCGTAGACGGCGCGCTGTACGACGCGCAGCCCCTGGTCGAGTTCGTCGCCGCTGATGGTCAGCGGGGGCAGCAGCTTGACGACCTGGCCGTGCGCTCCGGAGGTCTCCATGAGCAGTCCGAGTTCGAAGGCTCGGCGTGCGGCGCGGCCGGCGTGCCGGGGGTCGGAGAGCTCCAGGCCCCAGACCATCCCGCGGCCGCGGTAGGCGGATCCGCTGTGGTGCGCGGCGGTGTCGCGCAGCGCGGCTTCGATGGTCTGGGCGTGTGCCAGGGTCTGCAGTTTCAGCTTGTCGTCGGCCCAGTAGGTGTTGAGGGCGGCCGCCGCGGTGACGAAAGCCGGATTGTTGCCGCGGAACGTACCGTTGTGTTCGCCCGGTTCCCAGACGTCCAGCTCCGGCCGGAACAGGCAGAGGGACATGGGCAGTCCGTACCCGCTGATGGATTTGGAGACGGTCACGATGTCCGGGGTGATGCCGGCCTCTTCGAAGGAGAAGAAGGCCCCGGTGCGGCCGCAGCCCATCTGGATGTCGTCGACGATCAGCAGCATGTCGTGCTGCTGACAGAGCTGGGCGAGGCCACGCAGCCACTGCGGGCGGGCCACGTTGACGCCGCCCTCGCCCTGGATCGTCTCCACGATCACCGCGGCCGGCTTGTCCAGCCCCGACCCGTGGTCCCGGAGCAACTGCTCGAACCACAGGAAGTCGGGCGTCCTCCCGCCCATGTAGTGGTCGAAGGGCATGGGAGTGGCGTGCACGAGCGGTACGCCGGCGCCGGCCCGTTTGAAGGCGTTGCCGGTCACGGCCAGGGAACCCAGCGACATGCCGTGGAAGGCGTTGGTGAAGGAGACGACCGTCTCGCGCCCCTTGACCTTGCGCGCCAGCTTGAGGGCGGCTTCGACGGCGTTGGTGCCGGTCGGGCCCGGGAACATGACCTTGTAGGGCAGGTCCCGCGGGCGCAGGATCATGTTCTGGAAGAACTCGAGGAACGCGCGCTTGGCCGTGGTCGACATGTCCAGGCCGTGGGTGACGCCGTCGCGCTCCAGATAGTCGAGCAGGGCGCGCTTCAGCACCGGGTTGTTGTGGCCGTAGTTGAGGGATCCGGCGCCGGCGAAGAAGTCCAGGTACTCGTGCCCGTCCTCGTCGTACGTCCGGCTGCCCTGCGCCCGGTCGAACACGGTGGGCCAGCTGCGGCAGTAGCTGCGTACCTCGGACTCCAGGGTCGTGAAGACGCTCAGGTCGGGCTGGATGAGCGTCATGCCGAGACCTGCTCGAGCTGAGTGCGGAGGACGAAGTCGGTGAAGGTGTCCACCGAGACGAAGTCGTCCGCGTCCAGGTCCTCCGGGTCGACGACCAGACCGATGGAGTTCTCCAGGCCCATCAGCATCTCGAGCATGGTGGTCGAGTCGAGGTGCAGGTCGTCGAAGAGCTTGACGTCGCCGGTGAGGCCGGTGACGGGGCGCTCGAGGACGTCGGTGAGGGCGTTCTCGAGGGCGGTGACAACGTTCTGGCGATCCATGGTCATGTCCTTGTGTGAGTGAGGAGTTGCTGCGGTCGGGTGGGAAGAGGATCAGTGGGCGAGGCCGGCCCGCGGGGCCTCGGCGGTGACCGGGGCGGCCGAGGTCTGTTCGATCACGGCGGCCAGTTCCTTGCGGTCGACCTTGCCGTTGCCGTTGGTGGGCAGGGCGTCGAGGCGGACGCAGCGCCGCGGGATCTTGAAGGGCTCGATGTGGTCGCGCATGCTCTCGCGCACCTCGTCCGCGGTGATGTCGGCGACCACCGCGAGGAGCGCGCCCCGCTTGCCCTCGGGCGGCAGTACGGCGGCCGAGGTCACCCCGTCGACGCGGGTCGCGGCGGCTTCCACCTCGGTGGCGCTGAGACGGAACCCCCGCTCCTTGTACAGGTCGTCCCGGCGGCCGGAGAAGTAGAGGTAGCCCTCCTCATCCAGCCGGCCGTAGTCGCCGGTGCGCAGCTCGGGGAACAGTCCCTCGGCACGGGGGAAACGCTCGGCGGTCAGCTCGGGGCGTTTCCAGTAGCCCGCCATGACGTTCGGGCCGCGCACGACGAACTGGCCGGTCTGTCCGGGAGGCAGCCGGTTCCCGTCGTCGTCGATGACGAAGACCTCGGTGCCCGGCAGTGGCAGTCCGCAGGATCCCGGACGGTCGAGGTCTCCGTCCGGCGGCATGATCGCCGTGCGCTTGCACTCCGTGAGGCCGTACATGACCTGGATCCTCAGCCGGGGCAGTGCGGCGCGCAGCGCGGACATGGTGGTTTCGGACAGGGCCGCTCCGGTGTTGGTCAGCAGCCGCAGCCGGCTCGGTCCTCCGCTGCTGCGGCGGAGCAGCCAGGCGAGCCGATCGGCGATGGAGGGCACGGCGGGCAGCACGGTCGCCCCGGCTTCCTCCAGGCTGCGCAGCAGCGGGGGACCTGCCTCGGCGACCGTGCCCAGGTGCAGTCGGGCGCCGCTCAGTGCCGCGAGGTAGACCTGGTAGAGGCCGTAGTCGAAGGAGAGCGGCAGCGGGCAGTACACGACGTCGTCGCTGCGGTACCGCAGGCACTCCTGGATCGCGGAGACGGCGAAGAGCACCTGCTGGTGGGTGCTGACCACGGCCTTGGGCAGCGAGGTGGTACCGGAGGTGTAGATCAGGCTGACCGGGTCCACGGCCAGGGCACCGCCGCCACTGGGGGCGAGCGACACGTCGGTGCCCGCGTCGAGCGCGGTCCGGACGAGCTCGTCGAGCCCGAGGAAGCGCACGTCGTGCTGCGCGGCGGTCCGTCCCGCATCGGGATCGTCGGAGACCAGCAGCTTGGGTTCGCAGTCCCGCAGCACATGTTCCAGAGGCCCGCCGCGTACCTGTTCGTGCAGCACGCTGAAGACGGCGCCCAGGCGGGAGGCCGCGTAGAGCAGCAGGGCGATGCCGATGCCGTCGGCGGCGGTGACGACGATCCGGTCGCCGCGCCGCAGTCCTTCGCGTTGCAGGAGTGCGGCCGTCCTGGTGGCGGCGGTGGCGAGTTCTCCGTAGGTCAGGCTGCGGCTCTGCGAACTCAACGCGGCAGACCGGGGGCTGCGGTCGGCGGCCGCCTCCAGCAGTTCGTGCAGCAGCTGCGCTGTACGGGCCATCAGGTCTCCTCGGCGACGGGGTTGCGGGTGGTCGCCGTGTCCGTCCTTCGGTAGGGGACGACAGTGGTGGCGGTGGCGGAGCACACGAGCTGGGGGGCGTCGAGTACCGCGGCGGCGCTCTCCCCCGCTCCTGGGCGGGCGCTGAGGACTTTGTGCGCCTCGAGTTCGACCACCCGGCGCAGCCTGGTCTGCCGTACCAGTCGCCCGCGTGCCTCGATGTAGTCGCCCGGCTTCACGGGTGCGGTGAAGCGGACGTCGCTGTACTGGGCCAGCAGCCCCTCGTCGCCGTCCGTGCGGATGGTGATCTCGGTGACCAGATCGCCGAACAGTCGCAGGATGCGGGCGCCGTCCACCAGATCACCCCCGTAGTGGGCTTCCTCCTGGCCGACTCGCAGGCGGAGGAAGGCCGTGGTCTGCGGGGTCTGTGCACCGCGGGCACTCTGCTGGGCGGGGGCTGTGGTGTTGATGCTGGGCGGCGACACGGCGTCGGCCTCCTCGGGTTCTGTGGACGCTGTTCGTCCGTTTTCGGCTGAGGCACCGCCGGCGCCGGGGACGCCTATGGCGACTGCGGCTACGACGGTCTGTTTGTGGGTGATGGACACGGAGACGGAGGGCGGGGCCAATTGGGCGGCTCTCCCGCGGAAGCGGACGACGGGGGCGCCGTGCGGTGTGTGCTCCACGCATATCTCCCGTGGCGCCACGCCCTGGAGGAAGCCCATGCCCAGGACCTTGAGGACAGCCTCCTTGGCGGCGAAGCGGCCCGTGAGGAACTCCAGGCGCCGGTGGCCGCCGAGGGTCTCGGCATGGGCCAGTTCCTCCGGGGCGAAGCTGAAGCGCAGGAACCAGGGTCGCTCGACCAGGCGGCGCAGTTCCGAGCAGTCGAGGACGTCCACACCGACCCGGGCGCCGCGGCTTGCCGCGGTGGTCATCAGGACGCTGTGCGGAAGTCGACGAGGTGCTGCTTGGCCAGCAGATCCTCTGCGGTGTCGCGTTCCCGGATGAGATGGGCCCGCCCCCCGTGCACCATCACCTCGGCCGGGAAGCCGTGAGAGAGGAAGAGCCCGGGTGAGGCGGTGGGCCCGTAGGCCCCGGACCGCTCCACTGCCAGCAGATCGCCCGGCCGCACCTCCGGCAGCTGGACCTTCTTGGCGATGACGTCGTTGGGTGTGCACAGCGGCCCGGTCACGCTGTAGGGCCTGAGCGCGCCGGCGGCCCGGTTCGCCACGTGGCGGATCGGGAAGTTGCGCTTGACGAAGCTCCCGACGCCGACGGCGGCCATGTGGTGGTTGGTGCCGCCGTCGGCAACCACGAAGCTCTCCCCCATGGACTTCTTCACATAGCGGGCCCTGACGAGGTAGGTACCGGCCATGGCCGTCAGGAACCGCCCCAGCTCCATGATCATCCGGCTGTGCGGGTTGCGTGCGGAGAACGAGGAGAGGACGTCCGCCAGTCCGGTTCCCAGCGCGGTGAGGTCCAGGTCGTCCTCGTTCTCGAAGTAGGCGACGCCGAGCCCGCCGCCGAAGTCCACGGTCTCCAGGGGGAAGCCGAGTCGTCCGGCCAGATCCTCCGCGGTGGCGAGGATCTGCCGGGTGTTGTGGACGACGTCTTCGTGGTTCAGGAACCGTGTCCCCATGTAGGCGTGCACCCCCTTCACCCGGATGTGGCGCAGGGCCGCGAGTCGGTGCTTGGAATCACGCAGTTCGGCTTCGTCGATGCCGAACTGCCGGGGCTTGCCGCCCATGGCCAGTCCTGACCCCTTGCTGGCGAAGGCGGGGTTTACCCGCAAAAGCACCGGGAACTCGTCGCGGTCGGCGGTCGCCAGCAGCGAGTCCAGCTGGACGAGTTCGTCCAGTGATTCGCAGACGATCGCGTGAATTCCGGCTTCGATGCACGCGGTGAGTTCTCGTTCGTCCTTGCCGGGGCCGAGGAAGATGATGTCCTGGGGCGCGACCCCCGCTCGCAGAGTGGTGACCAGTTCGGCATAGGAGGAGACCTCGGCGCCGGCACCGAACGAGTTCAGCAGTGCGCAGACGCTGACGTTCGGGTTGGCTTTGAGCGAGTAGAAGACATCGACACCGGCGGGGAGCACGCCGCGCAGTTCGCGATACGTGCGTTCCAGGATGTCCGCGTCGTAGACGAACAGCGGGGTGCCGAACTCCTCGGCGAGTGCCGCCACCGCGTTGCCCTGAATGTGGTCATTCGAGGAAGCCATACAATCACTGCCATCCGCCGTCATCGAGTCGTGTCCGCTTTTTCATCGCTCGCCTCTCTCGCCGGTTCGTCGTCCAGCAATCACGATTCTGCGAGCTCTCGCGCGGCAAAGGAAGAACTGACGGGTGGACTGAATCGGTCCTGACCTATTCAGGCCCTGGACGGAGTTGGTATCCGCCCCGCGGGATGTCGGCGATCGCCGATATTCCCCATGTATGCTGAATCAAACTTATGAAAAAGAGCCGGTTTTCTGTCGTGGACCACGATCTCAGTCCCACTCGTAGAGCATGAGCGGCGCTTCGGCGCGTCGCAGGCACCATTCGGCCAGCTGAGGGCAGGCAGCGGCCGCCCGCACCCAGATCAGCTCGGCGGTCGACTCGGCCTCGTTCAGAGACGCGACGCGGAGGAAGAGACCGATGACCGGGTGGGGTCGTGACTGGAGATGCACGCTGACGTGTTCGAGGACGTCCGGTGCGGTGGCTTCCAGCATCTGCCTGATCTCGGCAGGCAGGGGGGCATCGCCTGGAGGGGAGACAGCGAGATGGACGAGGTACATGAGGCAACTGTCCTATTCGGGTCGTCAATCCCTTCCAGTGCTTGTCGACCAGCGACCATACGGACCGTCATGGCCGGATGAGCCCCCTCGCGACCGCGTGGACACCAGCCTGGAAGCGGCTTCGAGCGCCGAGGTGGTCCATGAGTTTCGTGGCGATGCGGCGTGCCGTGCGAGCCGACACACCCAACCTCGCCGCGACGGATTCGTCGGTGTGTCCTTGGGACAACAGCCGCAGGACCTCCGTCTGCTGCGGGCTCAGCCGCTGCGTGTCCGCGGGTAACGCGGTCGCGCCCATCGGCCGGGCGGACTGCCAGACACAATCGAACAGGGCGTACAGCGACGAGACCACTCCTGGCGTCTGCAGAACCACTGCCCCGGCAGCGGTGTCGTCGCAGTCGGCGGCGACGACGGCGATCCTCCGGTCGCAGATGATCATGCGGTTCGGTAAGGAGGGGACGGTTCGTATTCGCCCGCCGAGCGCGGCCAGCCACTCCGCGTGCGCCACCGTGGCAGGGTCGTTGCGGGCGCTGTCCAGATAGACGGTGCGCATCCGCACACCGCGCTCGAACAGGCTCTCGGCGAGCGGCCGCGAACTGCGCACATTGGCCGCCGTCTGGGCTCCGCCCGGAGCGAATGTCAACAGCTCGTCCTCGACCCTGTCGTACAGCGTCGCCAGGTGGTCGCGGACGCAGTCGACCCCGTTCAGGCGAAGTAACTCCTCCCTGTCCTGGGTGAACTCCGATTTGAGACGTACGGCGGCAGCCTTGGCCTCCTGCACACGCTTCTGATGCGCCGCGAGCTCGGCTCGTTGCCTCGCCAGCAGAATGTCCGCGGCCAGGTGCGGTTCAACAGCGTGGAAATTCCGGGGATCTTCGGAGGAACTCCGGATCAGGGCCAGTTCGCTGAGGGTGTCGAGTGCTGTCAGTACCGCCTGCTCGGTGAGTCGGAGACGGCGCATCAGGTCGGCCACACCATCGTGCGGGTGCGCCAGCATCTCCCGGTAGACCACCTCGGCCGTGGCGTCCATTCCCAGAACGTCGAACATGCGATTCCCCCTTTTGGGCAGCGTGCGTAGCGAGACCACGGAGCGCGGGAGTCTCGATACTACGAAGTCACGATGACCAGCCGTCGGAGAGCACGGTCAGTCAGAAAGGCCCGACTTCTTGCGCTTGTTGGCGAGGAGGCGCGCCTTTTTCTCACGGTTTCCACACGTGTTCATGTCGCACCATCTGCGGGTGTGGCCGCGGCTGGTGTCGACGAACGCGGCTCGGCACGTCGGCGACGCACACAACGAGATCTTTCCTTCTCGTTCTTCCGCGAGAAGGCTGATCGCGTCGGCGGCGATCACGCTGAGCGCGTCTTCCACAGAAGCAGAACCCAGCCGCCACTCCCGGCTGCCCTCGGGCGTCAAGATCGCCGAGGCCAGACCGTGAGTACTGCAGTCATTGATGACTTTGACAGCCGAAGAGGGTAGCGGCTCCTGGATCGCGACGGCGGTGGCGGCTGCGTGAATTGATTCCCGTAGCTCCCGGGCGTGGTCGAGCTGGGATTGGCCGCAGGAGTCGACGGCGAGCCCATGGACCGCCAGCCAGTCCGCGAGCCGGGACGGCACAGGAATGCGCTCCAGTGCCTCGCCGTAACGCTCCGACAGGGTCCCTGTGAAGCTGGTCGCCAGCACCTTGCCCAGACGGAACTCGGGAAAATACACAACCGCCATGGAACCACCTTAGCCGGTTGCCACTTGCGACGCAAGCACACGAGAACCCCCACAGATGGTTCTACGCGACTCGGGGATCCCACACCCCTCCGAGGCCAACGCCGGGTGCCCGAGGGCCGGTTGGAGAAACCCGGCATGCGGCGCCGGCTGCGCGGACCCGGCCCGTGGGTCGTCTGCCACGGGCCCGAACAGGCCAGGACCGCTTCAGGCCACCCGGCACTTCTTCCTTCGCCGCGTGGAGGCTCGTAGGGTCGTGATCGCCGGAGAATGGGCCGGCGAAAGGGACGAGCGATGGAAGACCGGGGACCATGAAGATTTTTGTCGACAGGGTCAAGTGTCAGAACCATGGGCAGTGCGCGATCTCGGCCCCGACCAACTTCGAGCTCGATGCCGGCGGGCAGCTTCAATACCAGGAAGCGTTCGATGAGGAGAACATCGGCGAGATCGAGGATGCTGTCGACTCCTGCCCTCTGCAAGCGATCTTCCTGAAATCGTGATGCCGCCGGTGGCCGACGGGCGGCCGCTTGTCGGCGTAGTCGGCTCCGGTATAGCCGGACTGCGAGCGGCCAACGCGATACTGAAATGCAAGGCCGACGCCAGGATCGTGGTCTTCGGAGAAGAGAATCACCGCACTTACAATCGGCCGGGTCTGACGAAGAAGCGGTATCCCATGTCGGATGCCCTCGACATGACGATCGCCGAGGACGTGAAGGTGAACGGAGCCGAGAACGACGCCCTGACCTGGCGTCTCGGCACCAGAGTCGAGAGCGCGGACCTGCGTGACAAGGTTCTGCGTCTGAGTACAGGCGAAACGTTCGCGTACGACGGTCTGGTGATCGCCGCGGGGGTACGCCCGCGTACCTCGGTCCGGGGCAACGGGGAGTGCGAGCTCCATACGCACCGAACCCTGCGCGGCCTGGGCGATGCGCGGTACATCCACCATCGGCTCCAAGCAAGCGAAAAGGTCACGATAGCAGGCGCCGGATTCGTTGCTTGTGAGCTCGCTTCGCTGGCCAAGGAATACGGTTGTGAAGTCCTCATGCTCGAAGCGCTGCGACGCGGACCGTTCGAGAGCATCCTGGGTGAGCCTGTTTCCACGGCGCTCGGCCGCCGGCTCGTTCAGCATGGCATCACGCTTCTGACCGGCGATTCCGCAAGGGAACTCCTCTGTGACGCGGAACCGTCGAACCGGGAGCCCCCGTCCGGTCGGCCTCTTTTCGTCGAGGCGATCGGAAGTGTCCCCAATGTTGAATGGCTGCACGGAAACGGCCTGGATCTGTCCGACGGGGTGCGCGTCGATGAATACATGCGTGTGTCACCGTGGGAGAATGTGTTCGCGGCCGGTGATGTCGCTCGCTACCCCGACCCGTGGGCGGCCGGGAACCTTACCCGCATGGAATTCTGGAAGAATGCGATCGACACCGGTGATCTCGCGGGCAGGTCTCTGGCGTCGTCCTTGGGATACGGTTCGGTGACCTCCCGGATCGGATACTTCCCCAGCATGTCCACGGAAGTACTCGGACTGCGCATCCAGATCGCCGGCAACCCGAGGATGTCGGATTCGATGGAGATCGTCCGCGGAGACCTGGATCAACCGGAACAGGGCGTGCTCGTCGCGTACCTACGGGAAGGCGCCATGGTCGGGGCTGCCTACATGGACAAAGGCGCTCGGTTCAACAGCGCGTACATACAGCTTCTGAAGTCGTTGAGAGAGCGCTGAGAGAGCGCTGAAGGACCCGGCCCCGATCACGGCCTCACCGCGGCCGGGACGGGGCGGGGAGGTCGCCGTCCCGGCCGTGTAACAGGGAACCGTCACGGGACGTAACACGCGCGAAGCACTGTGGGCGGTATGGAGACCACCTCGACGCCCACCCACTGCCCGTACTGCGCCCTGCAGTGCGGGATGACCGTCACGCCCCTGCCGCGGGGGGGCGTCGAGGTGACCGAACGTCCGGACTTCCCGGTGAACCGGGGTGCGCTGTGCGGCAAGGGGCGTACGGCGGCCGAGGTGCTGTCCTCGGCGGTGCGGCTGACCTCGCCACTGGTGCGGTCCGGGGACGCGCTGGTGCCGGCGAGCTGGGACGAGGCGCTGGACCGGATCGCCGCCGGGCTGTCCTCGGCGCGCGCCGGGTACGGTCCCGACGCGGTCGGGGTGTTCGGCGGGGGCGGCCTGACGAACGAGAAGGCGTACGCGCTCGGGAAGTTCGCACGGGTGGTGCTGGGCACCTCGCAGATCGACTACAACGGCCGCTTCTGCATGTCCTCGGCGGCTGCGGCCGGCCTGAAGGCGTTCGGACTCGACCGCGGGCTGCCGTTCCCCCTCGAGGACATTCCGAAGACCGGCTGTGTGATCCTGGTCGGCTCCAACCTGGCGGAGACCATGCCGCCGTCGCTGCGGTTCTTCAGGGAACTGCGCGAGAACGGCGGCACGCTGATCGTGGTGGATCCGCGCCGTACCAGGACGGCCGAGCAGGCGGACCTGCACCTGGCGCCCCGCCCCGGGACCGATCTCGCCCTGGCGCTCGGCCTGTTGCACCTGGTGGTGGCCGAGGGGCGCACGGACGAGGAGTACATCCGGGAGCGCACCACCGGCTGGGAGGAGGCGCGGGCGGCGGCGATGGCGCACTGGCCGGAGCACGTGGAACGGATCACGGGGGTGTCCGTTCCGCAACTCCGCGAAGCCGTCCGGATGTTCTGCGCGCCGGAAGCGGCGATGGTGCTGACCGCGCGCGGTCCCGAGCAGCAGTCCAAGGGCACCGACACGGTGGGCGCGTGGATCAACCTGTGCCTGGCGACCGGCCGGGCGGGCCGCCCGCTGTCCGGGTACGGCTGTCTGACCGGGCAGGGCAACGGACAGGGCGGGCGCGAACACGGCCAGAAGGCCGACCAGCTGCCCGGCTACCGCAAGCTCGACGACCCGGCGGCGCGGCGGCACGTCGCCGAGGTGTGGGGCGTGGACCCCGACAGCCTGCCGGGTCCGGGGCGCAGCGCCTACGAACTGCTGGACGCCCTCGGCACCGACATCCGGGCGCTGCTGCTGATGGGTTCCAACCCGGTGGTGTCGGCGCCGCGCGCGGCGCACATCGAGGGACGGCTGCGCTCGCTGGACTTCCTGGCGGTGGCCGACGTGGTGCTCTCGGAGACGGCGGCGCTCGCGGACGTGGTGCTGCCGGTCACCCAGTGGGCCGAGGAGACGGGCACGACGACCAGCCTGGAGGGGCGCGTGCTGCTGCGCCGCCGGGCGGTCACCGCGCCCGAGGGCATCCGCGGCGACCTGGAGGTCCTGCACGGCCTCGCCGCGCGGCTGGGCGTGGAGAAGGGCTTCCCGACCGACGCCGAGGAGGTCTTCACGGAACTGCGCCGGGCGAGCGCGGGCGGCCCGGCGGACTACTCGGGGATCACCTACGACCGGCTGGCGGCGGAGAACGGGGTGTTCTGGCCCTGCCCGGAAGACGAGGCCGGCGTCCATCCCGGCACCCCTCGCCTCTTCCTCGACCGGTTCGCCACCGGGGACGGCCGGGCCCGGTTCGTCGCCGTGACGCACCGGGGCCTGGCGGAGGAGCCGGACGACGAGTATCCGCTGGTGCTGACGACCGGCCGGGTGGTGTCCCAGTACCAGTCGGGGGCGCAGACCCGGCGGGTGGCCGAGCTGAACGCCGCCGCGCCCGGTCCGTTCGTGGAACTGCACCCGCGGCTCGCGGCGCGGCTCGGGGCGGCCGACGGCGACCCGGTGGCCGTCGTCTCACGGCGCGGCCGGGCGGTTGCCCCGGCCCGGGTCACCACGGCGATCCGCCCGGACACCGTCTTCATGCCCTTCCACTGGCCGGGCGAGGGCCGTGCCAACACCCTCACCAACCCCGCTCTCGACCCGACCTCCCGGATGCCGGAGTTCAAGGCCTGCGCGGTGCGGGTGGAGGCGGTACGGCCCTGAAGGCGTCCGACGCCGGGTCGCGGGGGCCCGGACGCCGGGCGGCACCGGCGGTACGACCGTGCGCCGGGCGGTAAGGCCGGACGCCGGGCAGCGCGGCGGCGCGGCGGCGCGGCCCCGAGGGCGCCTGACGCCAGGCCACGGACGGCCCGGGCGCCGGGCCACGGACGGCCCGGGCGCCGGGCCACGGACGGCCCGGGCGCCGGGTCACCGACGGCCCGGGCGCCGGGTCACCGACGGCCCGGGCGCCGGGTCACCGACGGCCCGGGCGCCGGGTCACGGACCGTCCGGGCGCCGGGTCACGGACCGTCCGGGCGCCGGGTCACGGACCGTCCGGGCGCCGGGCCGCGCGGCTCGTGAGCCAGTCGCCGCCCCGGATGCGTCTGCCCCGGGCCCTCAGGCGGGCGGCGACCGCGGGTGCGGCCAGGTAGACCCAGGCCCGGGCGGTGGTGCCGTCCGGGCGTACGACGTCCCGTGCGACGCGCTCGTAGAGGCTGTCCGGGTCGCCGGGGACGTACTCCTCCAACCGGTCGAGTTCCAGGAGGAGTCGGGCGTAGGCGCCGGGCAGCGCGGTGATCAGGTCGCCGGTGACCGTCGCCCCGGGTTCGTCGACGGCGTACGGGTAGCCGGGGCCTTCGTAGAGGGCCGCGTCCGGCAGGCGGCCGGGTTCCTCGGCGTGCGTGCGGCCGCGCAGGAACAGGGCGTGGTTCGGCTCGCCGGGGCGCAGGGTGCCGTAGACGAAGAAGGGCAGGGCGGGAGCGGTCACTGGAATCCCTGAGGTCACTGGGGTCACCGAGGTCACAGAAACGATTCTGGACCCCCTTCGCCCTCACACACATCTCCATGGCGACGCTATGGACATGACATGTCCGGGCCCCTTGAATCTCAGTCGACACCAGCGCCACCCCCACGCCTTCGAGGCGCCTCCCCAAGGAGTTCGATGAGTCGGACACGGCACACCCGAGGATCCCGTCTCACCACGGCCGGCGTCGCCGCCACCGCCGCCACCCTGCTGGCCGCCGCGCTCTCCCCCGCCGCGCACGCCGACAGCAGGCCGACCCGGATCACCGCGATCGAGAACGCGGCCTCGGCGCTCCTGGCACAGGCCACGAACCTGGGCCTGACCTCCGCCGAGGGCACCTCCGTCCGGGACGTGATCGTCGACAAGGACGGCACCCAGCACGTCCGCTACGACCGCACCTACCACCAACTCCCCGTCCTGGGCGGAGACTTCGTGGTCCACCTGGCCTCGGACGGCGCGTACCGCGGCGCCGACCGGGCGACCAGGTCCGCGATATCCCTGCCCAGCGTCGTCCCCTCGATACCGGCGCCCAAGGCCGCCGACCTCGCGGTGAACGCACTGCGCGCCGTGAACCTCGGCGAGATCCTGCGGAAGGTGACCGCCAAGCCGCAGCTGGTCGTGGACGCCCTGCACGGCAGGCCCAGGCTGGCCTGGCGGACCAACGCGGTGGCCCAGGACTCGCTCGGCAACCCGGTCGCCCGTACCGTCCTGACCGACGCCCGCACCGGAGCCCAGATCGACGCCTGGGACAGCATCGAGACGGCGGCCGGCGACGGCCAGTCCCTCTACAGCGGCACGGTCCCGCTGCAGACCACCCAGTCCGGCTCCTCGTACCAGCTCAAGGACCCGACACGGGGCAACACCTACACGGGCGACGCGGCCAACAAGACCGACCTGTGCATCTTCGGCATCTGCATCAGCCGCGCACCCTCCACGCTGTTCACCGACGCCGACAACCACTGGGGCACGGGCACGAACACCGACCGGTCCTCGGCGGCCGTGGACGCCCAGTACGGCACCGACGTGACCTGGGACTACTACAAGAACGTCCACGGCCGCAACGGCATCGCCGGCGACGGCAAGGGGTCGTACAACCGGGTCCACTACGGCAGCGCCTACAACAACGCCTTCTGGGACGACAGCTGCTTCTGCATGACGTACGGCGACGGCGACGGGACGAGCCTCGGCCCGCTGGTCGCGCTGGACGTGGCGGGCCACGAGATGACGCACGGCGTCACCTCCAAGACAGCGGCGCTGACCTACACGGGCGAGTCCGGCGGCCTGAACGAGGCCACCTCCGACATCCTCGGCACGCTGGTGGAGTGGTACGCGAACAACCCCTCCGACCCCGGCGACTACCTGATCGGCGAGAAGATCGTCCGCCCCGGCTTCGGCCGGGACGCCCTGCGCTACATGGACAAGCCTTCCAAGGACGGCAACTCGGCGGACTACTGGAGCAGTTCGGTCGGCAACCTGGACGTCCACTACTCCTCCGGCGTGGCCAACCACTTCGCCTACCTCCTCGCCGAGGGCAGCGGACCGAAGACCGTCAACGGCGTCAGCTACAACTCGCCCACCTCCAACGGCGCCACGCTCACCGGGATCGGCCGGGACAAGCTGGGGGCCATCTGGTACCGGGCGCTGACGGTGTACATGACGTCGTCGACGAACTACGCGGGGGCGCGGACCGCGACCCTGAACGCGGCCAAGGACCTGTACGGGTCCGGCAGCACGGAGTACAACGCGGTGGCGGCGGCCTGGAGCGCGGTCAACGTGAACTGAACGGCCCGCGCCGCCACGGGCACCACGGCCGGCCCCGTCGAGGGGGCCGGCCCTCACCCGTTCACCCCCGTCGGCCACACCCTTCGTACTCTTTTCTGACCGATTCACGCGCACGCCCCTGACCAGCCGGAATCCCGCCAACACTGGTCCATAAGGGTCTCGCGGGCGCCACCCGTTCATCCCAGTCCTGACGCTCCCTCAGGAAGCGGTCCAGCCCCACTGCCACTTATCTCGGAAGGGCACGGACCGCACAAGCCGTAGGGAGCACCATGCGACGCACCGCCCGTCTGCTGACCGGTACGGCGCTCGCCGTCGCCGCGGCGGGGCTCGCCGCCGCGCCCGCCGAGAGCGCCGACGGCGGCGCTCTCCAGGTGTACCCGGCCACGGCGACCCCCGGCAGCCAGGTCACCGTGAACACGGCGGCCTGCGGGGCCAAGGCCGCCGCGGCGGCGGGCGACGCCACCGCGGTCGGCGCCGGCACCTTCACCCTCGCGCCCAGCACGCACGAGGGCGAGGCGATCGGCGAGTTCCGGGTGCCGCCGAGCGCGCAGCCGGGGACGTACGAGATCGTCGCGAAGTGCGCCGAGGGCGACCGGCGCGTGACGGGCGATCTGATGGTGGCGCTGAGCGGCGCGGGGCACGAGCAGGTGCAGCCGCGCGGCAGCGTGAAGACCGGGGTCGGCGGCGCACTGGGCCCCGATCCCGTGCAGACCACGGCGGGCGTGGCCGCTCTGGCCGTCGCCGCCGCGGGCGGTACCTGGCTCCTGCATCGCCGGGCGAGAGGCGACGGGATCTGACGGACACCCTCCGCTGTCCGTCCGCCGGTACCGCATGTCCCGCCCCCTCCGGGTCCGACGCCCCTCGTGGCCCGGAGGGGGCAGGGGACAGTGCTGTCCTTGGAAGAGGGGTTCTCATGCGCAGGATCGGGGACACCGCGATAGCCGCCGTCACCGTGATCGCCCTCGGCTCGGGGGTCTGGCTGCTCGACGGCCCCACCGGGACGCACGCCCCGCCGCAGCCGCCGGCCGCCGAGGGCCGCCCCGACCCGGGTGCGGAGAGGCTCTCGGCACCCGCGCTGCCGCCCTCCCCGCCGATCCGCATCCGGATCCCGTCGATCCGGGTCGACGCCCCCCTGACCGGTCTCGGCCTGACGAGGTCCGGCAGCCTCGACGTGCCGCCCGCCGGGAACAAGAACCTGGCCGGCTGGTACGAGGCCGGCACCACCCCCGGCGAGAAGGGCACCGCGATCGTCGCCGGCCACGTGGACAACACCGACGGCCCCGCCGTCTTCTACGACCTCGGCGCCCTCAGACGGGGCGCGGCCGTCGAACTCGACCGGCGCGACGGCAGTGTGGCCTTGTTCACCGTCGACGCCGTCGAGGTCTACCAGGCGCGCGACTTCCCCGACGACAAGGTGTACGGCGCGGCCCGGCGGCCCGAACTGCGGGTGATCACCTGCGGCGGCGGATACTCGAAGACCACCGGCTACCAGGGCAACGTCGTCGTCTTCGCCCACCTCACCGGCAGCCGCTGACCCCCGCCCCGGGTCCGCCTCACAGCGCTCCCCCGGTGCCCGCACGGAACCCTCACACCCCGCACCCGCCCCCGCTGAGGGCAGCGTTCCCCGCGGGAAACAGACGTGATGCGGTCGGGTAACACCGGCACCGCAGGCTCCTGGACATGACCTCGAATACGCGTGTGGTGGTGATCGGCGCCGGCCTCGCGGGCGTACGTCTCGCCCGGCGGCTCGGCGAGCTGGGCACGCCCGCGCTGCTCGTCGGCGAGGAGGAGCACCGGCCGTACAACCGGGTGCTGCTCGCCGAGGTGCTGGCCGGGCGGTACGTGCCCGAGGTGATAGCGCTGCCCGCGCCCACCGGCCTGGTCCGCGCCCGGGTCACCGGCATCGACCGCGCCGGGCGCCTGCTGCGCTGCGCGGACGGCTCGGTGATCGCATACGACACGCTCGTCCTGGCCACCGGCTCCAACCCGGTGCTGCCGCCGCTGCGCGGACTGTTCACCCCCGACCACGAACTCCCCGAGGGTGTCCACGCGTTCCGCACCATGGACGACTGCCTGGCCCTGTCCAAGGCGGTCCGGCCGGGCGTGCGCGCGGTGGTCGTCGGCGGCGGACTGCTCGGGGTGTCCGCCGCGCGGGCCCTCGCGGCGCGCGGCGCCCAGGTGGTGCTCGCCCAACAGGCCGAGCGGCTGATGGAACGCCAGCTCGACCCGAACGCCTCCCGGCTCGTCCTGCGCCACCTGAAGGACCTCGGCGTCGAGGTGCACACCGAGTGCCGGGTGCGCGACGTGCGCTCGGTGGGCGGCGCCGTCCGCTCGGTCGAGATGGCCGACGGCTACGCCCTCGACGCGGACCTCGTGGTCATCGCCTGCGGAGTCCACCCGCGCGTCGGCCTCGCCCAGGACGCGGGCCTCGCCGTCCACAAGGGCGTCCTCGTCGACGACGAACTGCGCACCTCCGACCCGCACATCCACGCCATCGGCGACTGCGCCCAGCACGCCGGCACGGTCTACGGCCTCGCCACCCCGGCCCTCGAACAGGCCGAGGCGCTCGCCGAACTGCTCGCCGGGGACCCGGCGAGCGCCACCGCCCGCTACACCGGCACCCGCTCACTGACCCGGCTGACCCTCACCGGCCCCGACTCCCCCTTCGACCTGGCCGCCTTCGGTGAGACCGAGGCACTGCCCGGCGACGACGTCGTCCAGCTCACCGACGCCACCCGGGGCACCTACCGCAAGGTCGTCGTCCGCGACGACCGCCTGGTCGGCGGGGTCCTGGTCGGCGAACTCGGCACCGTCGGCGCCCTCGCGCGCGCCTGGGAGGGAGCAGAGCCGCTCCCGTCCGACGGCGGCCCCCTGCTCCACCTGCTCACCAACGATGGAGGCTCCTGATGTCCACCGGCACCCCCACGATCGTGCTCGTCGGCCACGGCATGGTCGGCCAGCGCTTCCTCGAAGCGCTCGCCGAGCGCGGCCTGACCGCCACGCACCGCGTGGTCGTGCTGTGCGAGGAGCCGCGCCCGGCCTACGACCGCGTCGCCCTCACCTCGTACTTCTCGGGCAAGACCCCCGAGGACCTGTCCATGACGGACATGGGGTTCATCAACGACCACGGCATCGAGCTGTACGTCGGGGACCCGGCCGAGACGGTCGACCGCGAGGCGAAGAGGGTCACGGCCAGGTCCGGCCAGGTCTTCGAGTACGACACCCTGGTCCTCGCCACCGGCTCCTACCCCTTCGTGCCGCCGGTCCCGAACAAGGACGCCGGGGGCTGCTTCGTCTACCGCACGATCGAGGACCTCCTCGCCATCGAGGAGTACGCCAAGTCGAGGGCGACGACCGGTGCGGTGGTCGGCGGCGGTCTGCTGGGCCTGGAGGCGGCCGGTGCGCTCAAGGGCCTCGGACTCACCTCCCACATCGTGGAGTTCGCGCCGCGCCTGATGCCCGTCCAGGTCGACGAGGGCGGCGGCGCGGCCCTGCTGCGCACCATCGAGGAGATGGGCCTGACCGTCCACACGGGCGTCGGCACGCAGGAGATCGTCGTCGACGACTCCGGTGCCGTGACCGGCATGAAGCTGTCCGACGGCTCCGAACTCGCCACCGACCTGGTGGTGTTCAGCGCCGGAGTCCGCCCCCGCGACCAGCTCGCCCGCGACTGCGGCCTCACGGTCGGCGAGCGCGGCGGCATCACCGTCGACGAGCAGTGCCGTACGGTCTCCGACCCGCACGTGTTCGCGATCGGCGAGTGCGCGCTGGCGGCGGACGGCCGGGTGTACGGCCTGGTCGCCCCCGGATACGAGCAGGCCGAGACGGCGGCGGCGACGATCGCGCGGGACGAGGCCGAGTTCACCGGCGCCGACCTGTCGACCAAGCTGAAGCTGCTCGGTGTCGACGTCGCCTCCTTCGGCGACGCGCACGGGGTCACCGAGGACTGCCTGGACGTCGTCTACTCCGACTCCCGCGCCGGCCTGTACAAGAAGCTGGTCATCGGCCGGGACGGCACGCTGCTCGGCGGCATCCTGGTCGGCGACGCGGAGGCGTACGGCACGCTGAAGGCGTTCACCGGCTCGGTCCCGCCGGTCTCCCCCGAGTCGCTGGTGCTGCCCGCCGGCGCCGGCGAATCCGTCCAGCTCGGCCCGGCCGCGCTGCCGGACGACGCGATCATCTGCTCCTGCAACAACGTCCGCAAGGGCACGATCCGCGGCGCCGTCACCGAGCACAACTGCACCACCGTGCCCGAGGTGAAGAAGTGCACCAAGGCCGGTACGACCTGCGGCAGCTGCGTCAAGGTGCTCGGCCAGCTGGTCACCGCCGAGCTGGAGGCGAGCGGCGTCGAGGTCGACAAGGGCCTGTGCGGCTGCTTCTCGCAGACCCGCGAGGAGCTGTACGAGATCGTCCTCGCCCTGCGCATCAACACCTACCAGGACCTGCTGGACCGCTACGGCCGCGACGACGCCAAGGGCGGCGACGGCTGCGAGGTCTGCAAGCCGGCGGTCGGCTCGATCATCGCCTCCCTCGCCCCGTCCATCGGCGTGAGCGGCTACGTGCTGGACGGCGAGCAGGCCGCGCTGCAGGACACCAACGACCACTTCCTCGCCAACCTGCAGAAGAACGGCTCGTACTCGGTCGTCCCGCGCATCCCCGGCGGTGAGATCACCCCCGAGGGCCTGATCGTGATCGGCGAGATCGCCCGCGACTTCGGCCTCTACACGAAGATCACCGGCGGTCAGCGCATCGACATGTTCGGCGCCCGAGTCGAGCAACTCCCCCTCATCTGGGCCAGGTTGGTCGACGCCGGCTTCGAGTCGGGCCACGCCTACGGCAAGGCGCTGCGCACGGTGAAGTCCTGCGTGGGCCAGACCTGGTGCCGCTACGGCGTCCAGGACTCGGTCCGCATGGCGATCGACCTGGAACTGCGCTACCGCGGCCTGCGCTCGCCCCACAAGCTCAAGTCCGCGGTCTCCGGCTGCGCCCGCGAGTGCGCGGAGGCCCAGTCGAAGGACTTCGGCATCATCGCGACGTCCGGCGGCTGGAACCTCTACGTCGGCGGCAACGGCGGCGCCACCCCGCGGCACGCGGACCTCCTGGCCCAGGACCTCTCCGACACCGAACTGGTCCGCCTGATCGACCGCTTCCTGATGTTCTACATCCGCACCGCCGACCGCCTGGAGCGCACCTCGACCTGGCTGGAGCGCATCCCCGGCGGTCTCGACCACGTCCGGGACGTGGTCGTCGAGGACTCCCTCGGCATCTGCGAGGAGCTGGAGTCCCTGATGGCGGCCCACGTCTCGAACTACCGCGACGAGTGGGCGGAGACCATCAACGACCCCGAGAAGCTCTCCCGCTTCGTCTCCTTCGTCAACGCGCCCGACACCCCCGACCCGGTCGTCGGCTTCGTCCCGGAGCGCGACCAGATGAAGCCCGACCTGCCGCTGCTCACCATCGGCCACCGTCCCCTGGAAGGGAGCACCCAGCGATGACCCTGGCACCCGAGACGACCGACCTGAAGGTTCAACTCCAGCTGGAAGACAGCTGGTTCACGGTCTGCGACCTGCACCAGCTGGTACCGGGCCGGGGCGTGGCGGCCCTGCTGCCCGACGGCCGCCAGGTGGCCCTGTTCCGGGACCGGACGGACCGGCTGTACGGCATCGACAACCGCGACCCGTTCGGCGGCGCGGCGGTCCTGTCCCGCGGCCTGACCGGCACCGAAAGGGGCCGCCCGTTCGTCGCCTCGCCCCTGCTCAAGCAGCGCTTCGACCTGGAGACCGGGCAGTGCCTGGACGACGAGGCCGTACGGGTGGCTTCGTACGAGGTACGGGCGCGGTAGCACTTCGGCGGGGGGTGGAACTGTGGCTCGCGGCTCGACCGGCGGGGCTCACGCCTTCAGGGCGCCGTACTCCACCCCCGTCAGCCGCGCGGACTCCTCCCAGAGCCGACGGGCCGCCGGGTCGCTGAGGGTCCAGCGGGCCCGCCAGGACGGCGCCGGCGCCCCCCGCCACCCGCCGAACGCGGGCCCGAAGAAGGAGTCGGGCCGTACGTCCGGGGCGGTCGCCGCGTACAGGGAGGGCAGGGCGCCCGCCTCGGCGGACTGGGCGAAGACCCGGTTGCCGATCCCCATCAGCCACTCGGCACCCCGTCGGCCCTCGGACCGGGGTCCGGCGCTCTGCAGGTTGGTGTCGGCGTACCCGGGGTGCGCGGCGGCCGCGACGACCTCCCCGCCGTGCCCGGCCAGTCGGCGCGCCAGCTCGTGCGTGAAGAGCAGGTTGGCGCTCTTGGAGCGGGCGTAGGCGATCCAACGCCGGTAGCGGCCCTCGCTGTTGAGGTCGTCGATGTCGATGTTGGCCAGGGCGTGCATCATGCTGGAGACGGTCACGATCCGGGCGTCCGGGGCGGCCAGCAGCGCGGGCAGCAGCAGCCCGGTGAGCGCGAAGTGCCCGAGGTGGTTGACCCCGAACTGGGTCTCGAACCCGTCGGCGGTGGTGCCGTACGGCGGGGCCATCACCCCGGCGTTGTTGACGAGCAGATCGAGCCGGTCGTACTCGCGGGTGAAGAGTTCGGCGAAGTTCCGCACGGAGGCGAGATCACCGAGGTCGAGCCGCCCGACCTCGACGTCGGCCTCCGGCACCTCGCGCCGCATCCGCTGGACGGCGTCCCTGCCCCGCGCCTCGCTGCGGCAGGCGAGCACCACCCGGGCCCCCTTGCGCGCCAGCTCCCTGGCGGTGACGTAGCCGAGCCCGCTGTTGGCGCCGGTGACGACGGCACGGCGGCCCGCCTGCTCGGGAATGTCGGTAACGCTCCAGCCGGTCATGTCCGGGCTCCCTCCGCCTTCGACTGTGCCGCGCTCAGCGTAGGCAAACTACTCCGGACGCGGCTGACTACTCTGGACGCCATGAGGCTCTCGCCGCTCACCGCCCGGGAACGCTTCACCGCGTCGAGGATCGCGAGGCTGGCGACGGCGGACGCGCGGGGGGTGCCCCACGCGGTGCCGGTGACGTTCGCCGCCCCCGCCTCCGCCGACGTCCTGTACTTCGCGGTGGACGACAAGCCCAAGAGCACGTGGGACCTGCGGCGCCTGCGCGACATCCGGGAGAACCCGGCGGTGTCCGTACTGGTCGACCACTACGCCGAGGACTGGACGACCCTGTGGTGGGCCCGCGCCGACGGCCACGCGGAAGTACTCCCACCCGGCCTTCCCGAAGTCCACCGCGCGCTGGACCTGCTGTGCGACAGGTACGACCAGTACAAGGAGTCTCCTCCACGGGGGCCGGTGGTCGCGGTCCGGGTGACACGGTGGAGCGGCTGGGCGTCCGCGTGAACCCCCTTCCCCCTCAGTCCCGCCGGATGAGTTCCGGATCGATCCGACGGCCGACGAGGGGAAGCGCCCCGACAGCGGCGACCGCCACGACCCCCAGGGCACACCCGAGCAGGGCAGGCACGCCGGCGCCGTCCCAGAAGATCGCACCGCCTCCGGTGACGAGATAGCTGGACTCGGCCATCTTCCCGGCGGCCACGGCCAGCACGAGGCCCACGGCGAGCGGCAACACGACCTGGGCCACCTGCACCGCCCGCAGCGTGCTCGCCCTCGCACCGAGGAGGGTGAGGGCGGTGACCTGCGGGCGGCGCTCGACGATGCGGTCGATGGCGGCTACGACGTAGGCGGCTGCGCCGATCAGTAGGCCTAGGAGCATGCCGACAGCAAGGAGGGTTCGGATGATGGCGATCTGCTGGAGGCCGGTTACGTCCAAACCCTGGGGGATCAGATCGACGGTGGGAGCGACATGACCAATGCTGTCGAGGACCTTGTGGACGGTCTTCGGATCGGAGCCGCTGATCAGGGTGAGCGTGGCGTCCTGAGGACGCGTTCCGCGGGGCAGCATGGAAGGCGGTACGAGGATGGATCCGTTGTCCGGGAGCGGCAGTTCCGCTTGGCCCCGGTACTGGACGGTTCGCTGAGGGGCCGTGAACGTCACCTGGCGACGCCCACCGTCCAGCTTGAACAGGAGTTTTCCTCCTCCATCGCTCATCCCACCCGAGGGCTGCTCAAGGTCCCGCAACCGCAGGGGCCTCCCGTCGACACACTTACCCATCCACGGCACCACGTTCCGAAGCTGGGCGCAGGTGGCGAACAGGAGCAGCGGCGACCAGGCCAGCTCTGCGGCGCCAACCCGCGCTGAGTTCATGGTGACGAGATAGGTGCGCGTCTCCGGCAGCCGTTCGCGGGATCGCCGCTGGGCAGTGGTGAGCTGCGCGTAGGGCATGTCGTAGAGCTGAACCCGAGCGGTGCTATTGGAGACCTGGTCCAACTGGACCAAGACACCCTGGGCAAGGGATGCCCCGAACACCAACAGCACCAGGCCGGCGGCCACCCGTAGAGCACCTCCCGGCTCGGCCTCGTTGCGCCGCATGGCGAGCCCCAGGGCAAGAGACCGGGTGGACCGGGCAACGTTGCGCGCCAGGAAACGGCACAGGATCGGCAGAGTCGCCACGAGGCCGACGCCGATGAGGATGGCCCCCGACGGGATGAGCAGTGCGGACAGCCCGGTGCTGCGGGGCGCATGCCCGGTCACACCAGCGACGCAGTACCCCACCGCGATGCCCGACCCCGCCAGCAAGGGAATCAATCCCCAGACGGAAGGAGACTTCTCCGGGGCCGCCCTGCGGACGGCGAGCGGATTCGCAGCCGCCTTCCGGGCACTCGCCCGCCCGACGAACCAGGCGAGCACCGGGCAACCCACCAGGCACGCGAAGAGCGTGGAACCGGACAAGGCGCCGTCTACCGGATACCAGGTGAATCCCGGAAGCCCGACCCGGGACACGACTTGGTTCAGGCTCCAGTACTCGCCCAGCCCGAGAAGGGCACCGAGCCCGGCAGCGGCCACCGTCTCGGCGGCGTTCACCCGCTGCACCTGCTTGACGCTCATGCCCAGCAGGCGGAGCGCGGCCAGCCTGCGGGCCCGCTCGGCAGCGGAGAGGCGAGCGCAGACGGAGAGGAACACGGTGAGGGGCAGCAGGACGACGCAGGCCATCGTGAAGCGCAGGATGTCGAGTGTCGACGGCTCGACCGTCGTCGTCGGGGGATACTCCTTACCGAACCGGGACACCGGCCAGCCCTCGGTGAGCTGTTCCCGGCTCATGCCCACGTAGGCGACGAGTTCCTCGGGACGAGCCAGCCCCTGGGCTCCGATCAGTCCCGCCTCCCGACCGGGCAATCGCTGCGCCAATTCTGGTTCGGCGCGCAGCGCCTGGTGCAGCCGCGGGGATACGAAGACCTCTCCGGGCTTCGGAAGGGCCTGCAGCCCCGGCGGCGGCTCTACCGTCTTGGTTCCCCCGGCCATGAAGATGCGGGTGAGGGGCCTGGAACCGTAGGGGTCGGTCCGCTCCAGCCACAGCGGGTAGCTGCCCACCCTGGATGAGGGCGCGTCAATCGGCTGCCGGGCCGCGACCCGAGCGTCCTGTGCCGCCAGGACGCCGGGAATCGTAAGCACGATGGCCAGGCAGCAGACACCGATCGAGCCGCCGATGGTCATGAGCGCGAACCGCACCCGGTTGCCGCGTCCGCTGCCGAACAGCAGTCGCAGCCCCAGAAGGAGTTCCTTCACCGACCCGACCGCCCTTGCAGGGTGAGAACACCGTCGACCATGGTGTACCGGGTGTCCGCACGAGCCGCCACATCCGCGTCATGAGTGACGAGAACGACGGCCGTGTCCTGCGAGCGTGCCAGCGTGAGGAACTCCTCCAGGACCGCCTCCGCGCTGACACTGTCGAGGGAACCGGTCGGCTCGTCGGCGAACACCACTGCCGGCCGGTGCACCAGGGCGCGAGCCACGGCGACCCGCTGGCTCTGCCCGCCCGAGACCTGCGAGGGACGCCGCTCCCGCAGCTCCCCCAACCCGAGGCGGCCGAGCACCTCCCCCGCAGTCGCGAGCGCCTGTGCCTTACGCTGCCCGGCCAGCCTGAGCGGAAGCGCGGCGTTCTCCTCCACGGTCAGTTCGGGCAACAACTCCCCGTACTGAAAGACGAACCCGAACCTGTCGCGCCGCAGCGAACTCAGTTCGGCGTCACTGAGATGGCCCAACGCTCGACCTTCGAAACGGACTTCGCCGTCACTCACTGGCAGCACACCCGCCAGGCAATACAGGAGGGAGGACTTCCCTGAGCCGCTGGGGCCCATAACGGCTGCGACCTCGCCGCGCTGGAGCGCGATACTCGCTCCCTTCACCGCCTGCGAGGACCCGTAGCGGAGATCGATTCCTTGAGCGGCAAGCACCTGGGACATCGCGACCCACTCAGCGACGGTGGAGCTGGTACGTGCTGGTGCAGTTGTCCGGATGGATCGCTCCCTTGTCACGGCACGTCCGGAGGTATGCGTTGTCCGTGTACCGCTGGGCGCCGTCCCAGTTGGAGTGGTGCAGGTAGACGCGCTTCCCCTGCTTGCCGTAGTAGCGAACCCAGTCGTGACCTTCGACACGGACCTCCATGTAACCGTTGTGACCGTCGTTCGGGTCCCCGTCGGTCAGGAAGCCGTTCCATTCGATGGAACCGTGGTTCCGCTCGGGCGGATTGAACTGGTAGTTGCCATGCTGAAAGTACGCTCCAGTCGTCAGCAGATCCGGCAACGGCCGCCAAGCCGAAGCCAACGCCGTCCCCACCCCCGCAAGAAAGACCCCCGCCGCGACAACGCCCACAACAACCTTCTTCACGCGCACACCTCTCCACACCCCGACCACCCCACCGGCACCCGGAGTCACAGAACGTAGCGGATCGATAACGCGCTGAAACCTTAAGGCATAAGATCGCCACCACATCAGGTGATCCAGAACCGGCCACCGCCGGGACAGCCCGCCCGGCTCGGTCGCCGAAGGCTCCTCGCCGGGCAGCGCGTGTCCGCTCAGACCGCGGTGAAGGTCCACTGCACGTTGGAACTGCTGTTCCCCGACCACTGCTTGGTCACGGAGCCCGAGGGCACGTTGCCGCCGCCGTCGAGGACGAGGCCGGTGGCGCGGTTGACGATCCAGTACCGGCCGCCGCCCTGGTACTTGAGCTGCCACTGCTGGGTGTTGCCACCGCTCCAGGTGGCCTCCAGGGCGGCGGAGCCGTCCGTGGTGGCGCCCCCTCCGTCGGCGACCATGCCGTTGGCGCGGTTGACCAGCTTGTAGTAGCCGGTACCGAGCTCGACGGCCTGCCACTGCAGGTTGGTGCTGCCGTTCCAGGTCCACTGCTTGAGGTTGGAGCCGCTGGGGACGTTCCCGCCGCCGTCCAGCACCAGCCCGTCGGTGACGTTGGTGATCCTGAACCACGCCGAGGGGTCGAGCTGCACCTTCATCGACACAACGGCGTCGTTGTTGCCGGTGTTCCGAAGATCGGCGTTGTCGGCGGTGAAGGTCCAGGCGGTGCCGGTGAAGTTGTCACCGGAGTAGCCGATGATCTGGTAGCCGGGGGCCGGCTTCAGCGAGGACAGGCTGCGGCTGGGCAGACCGGCGAGCGACAACTGGTCGGCGGTGTAGTTGCCGAGCTGGAGCACGGAGGAGCCGCCCAGGTAGTTGACGTCCTGGTAGACCACGGCCCCGGACAGTGGCTGCAGGGGCGGGATCTGGCCGGAGAAGGTCAGCTTCACGACGTAGGCGAGTGCGGCGAACGGCGCCGACGACGACGGCAGGGTCACGTGCAGCCCGGCCGAGTCCTGCGTCGGCGCGGGCAGGTCCGTGTAGCTGCCGGCGGTGGAGTTCAGCAGCTTCGCCGAGGTCAGGGAACTGGCGTTGATCCGGGTCGAGTTGAGCGACGATATCCTCAGCGTGCTGCCCGGCCAGCCGAGGACCGTGGCGTACAGGACGGTGTTGTTCTTGTTCCGGGTGAAGCGGATGTCCTGCGCGGTGCCGACCTGCGGGGCGGTGAAGGCGCCGCCGCCCATGTGCGTGGGACCTTCGCCGTACGCGGTCCAGGCCCGGGTCGAGTAGATCGACTCGCCGAAGCGCTTCAGGTAGTCGCCGATGCCGAGCAGGATGTCCTTCTGGGCCTGGGGGATCGTGCCGTCCGCCATCGGGGCGATGTTGAGCAGCATGTTGCCGTTCTTGCTGACCCGGTCGATCAGTGAGTGCAGCATCTGCTGGGTGCTGTAGTAGCCGATGCCGTTCGTGTAGCACCAGCTGGAGCTGGAGATGCTGTCGTCGGTGAGCCAGTAGGGGGCGGTGATGTCGGCGGGGCCGCCGCGCTCGTAGTCGAAGACCTCGCCGTGGCCGTCGAAGCCGTCCTTGTAGGTGGCGACGACTTCGCGGCCCCACGCCTGGGCCTGGTTGTAGTAGTACGACAGGAAGTTCAGCCGCTGGGTCTGGTCGACCTTGTTCAGGTCGAAGTCCTCCCAGATGATGTCGGGCTGGGCGAGGTCGATGACCTCCTTGAGCTTGTCGTACCACAGCTGGTTCTCGGCCGTGGCGCCCAGCTGCCCGTAGAGCTTCTGCAGGCTCGGGTCGGACTGCGCGGGCACGTGGTCGTAGTAGCCGTTGAAGTTGAACGCGTGGTGCATGGCCACCAGGAGCTTCAGCCCCTTGGCGCGGATGGAGTCGGTGAACAGCTGGAGCAGGTTGAGCTGGGGGCCCTTGGCGACCGAGTTCCACTCGTTGACCGAGCTGTTCCACATGGAGAAGCCGTCGTGGTGCTCGGCGACCGGGCCGGCGAACCGGGCGCCGGCGTCGACGAAGAGCTGCGCCCACTCGTCCGGGTCGAACTTCCCGCCCGCGGACTTCAGCTTCGGGGCGAACTTGTTGAAGTTGCCGTTCAGGTCCTTCGCGCCGTTGATGAAGTTGTGGTACGGCCACGCCGACGGGTCGCCGTAGGTTGCGATGTGGTGCTGGTTGCACGGATCGCCGCTGATGTACATGCGGCGCGGGTACCACTCGTTCCCATAGGCCGGAACGCTGAACACGCCCCAGTGGTAGTAGATGCCGAACTTGGCGTCCTTGAACCACTCGGGAGCCGGGGTGTGCTGGTCGACCGAGGCCCATGTGGCGGTGTACGCGGTCGCGGCCCGGGCGGCGCCGGCGGCAAGGACGTCGCCAACGACCGCCGCCGCCGCGACACCGGTGGCGCTCGCCAGGAACTGGCGTCTGTTGATCATGGTGGTACCTCCGTCAGAGCTGTGGTGGGAGACCGGGGCCGGCGGCCAGGGGGCGTACTTCAGGTGGCGGGAGTGCGACGTACGCGAGCACTCCGGACCGGAGGCGGTCGGCGGGCGGTTGACTCGGCGCCACGGCGTGCGGGCGACGATGTCCGCGGTGAGACGGGTGGATGGAGCAGCGTCACCGGCTGGGAACGGCGACGGAGCCTGCGGACTCCAGGGGGCTCCCGGCGGAGCAGTCTCCCGACATGTCCTCACTCCGTTCCCGTACGGCAGCACCGCCGCGTACCTCTTCGGCTCCCGGATCCTCTCGGAGACCTCTGAGCCGCGTGTGCCGGATGTCACGCATGAAATTGCGGCACCCACCCTGCCCGTGTCAACGGGTGTGCAGGGATGAAAGACGCCTTTCCGCTGCACTTTTTCCCAGGTATGTGCGGCAATCAGCCGTTTTCTCCCTGCGTAGACATGGCATGTCTACCCGTCAGACACCGGTGCTCCCGGGCCGGTTGACCGCGTCCCCCAAAGCCCGGTCTCGACAGTCGCCGCAGCTGACGCACAGAAGGGCGGCACCCCCGCACAGGGTGCCGCCCTTCTTCTCGCGCACCGGAGCCGCCGCCGATCGGTGAGGGTCGGGGACCGACGGCGGCTCCGGGGTCTACGGAGCGTCAGCGGTGGTCGCTGCCCTCCGACTGGGTGGCCGCGCGGCCGGCCTCCAGGCGGGCCACCGGGATGCGGAACGGTGAGCAGGAGACGTAGTCCAGACCCACCTCGTGGAAGAAGTGGACCGACTCCGGGTCGCCGCCGTGCTCGCCGCACACGCCGAGCTTCAGGTCGGGGCGCGTCTCGCGGCCCGCCTGCGCCGCGGCCTTGACCAGGGAACCCACGCCGTCCTTGTCGATCGTCTCGAAGGGGGAGACGCCGAAGATGCCCTTCTCCAGGTACGCCGTGAAGAAGGAGGCCTCCACGTCGTCGCGGGAGAAGCCCCACACCGTCTGCGTCAGGTCGTTCGTGCCGAAGGAGAAGAACTCCGCCGCCTCGGCGATCTGACCGGCGGTCAGCGCGGCGCGCGGCAGCTCGATCATCGTGCCGATCGACAGCTTCAGGCGGACGCCCGTGGCGGCCTCGACCTCCGTGATGACCTGGTCGGCCTCGTCGCGGACGATCTCCAGTTCCTGGACCGTGCCGACGAGCGGGATCATCACCTCGGCGCGCGGGTCGCCCTTGGCGTTCTTCCGCTCGGCCGCCGCCTCGGCGATGGCCCTGACCTGCATGGTGAACAGACCGGGGATGACCAGGCCGAGGCGTACGCCGCGCAAGCCCAGCATCGGGTTCTGCTCGTGGAGGCGGTGGACCGCCTGGAGCAGACGGAGGTCGTTCTCGTGGGACTCCTGACGGGACTCCGCCAGCGCCACCCGGACCGACAGTTCGGTGATGTCGGGCAGGAACTCGTGCAGCGGCGGGTCGAGGAGGCGGATCGTGACCGGGAGGCCGTCCATCGCCTCGAACAGCTCGACGAAGTCCTTCTTCTGCAGCGGCAGCAGCTCCGACAGGGCGGCCTCGCGCTCCTCCTCGGTGTCGGCGAGGATCAGCTTCTCGACCATCTCGCGGCGCTCGCCGAGGAACATGTGCTCGGTCCGGCACAGGCCGATGCCCTGCGCGCCGAACCGCCGCGCCCGCAGCGCGTCCTCGGCGTTGTCGGCGTTGGCGCGCACCCGCAGGCGGCGCTTGCGATCCGCGAACGCCATGATCCTGTGGACCGCCTCGACCAGCTCGTCCGCGTCGTCGGCGCCCGCGTGCATCCGGCCCTCGAAGTACTCCACCACCGGGGAGGGGACGACGGGCACCTCGCCGAGGTACACCTTGCCGCTGGAACCGTCGATGGAGATGACGTCGCCCTCCTCGACGACGTGACCGCCCGGCACCGTCATCCGGCGGCGCTTGGTGTCGACCTCCAGCTCCTCCGCGCCGCAGACACAGGTCTTGCCCATGCCGCGCGCGACCACGGCCGCGTGGGAGGTCTTGCCGCCGCGGGAGGTCAGGATGCCCTCGGCCGCGATCATGCCGTCGAGGTCGTCGGGGTTGGTCTCACGGCGGACCAGGATGACCTTCTCGCCGGAGCGGGACCACTTGACGGCGGTGTACGAGTCGAAGACGGCCTTGCCGACCGCCGCGCCCGGCGAGGCCGCGATGCCCCGGCCGACCTTCTCGACCTTCGCGTCCTCGTCGAAGCGCGGGAACATCAGCTGGGCCAGCTGGGCGCCGTTGACGCGCTGGAGGGCCTCCGTCTCGTCGATCAGCCCCTGGTCCACCAGCTGGGTGGCGATGCGGAAGGCCGCGCCCGCCGTGCGCTTGCCGACGCGGGTCTGCAGCATCCACAGCTGGCCGCGCTCGATGGTGAACTCGATGTCGCAGAGATCCTTGTAGTGGTTCTCCAGGGTCTCCATGATCTGCATCAGCTGGTCGTACGACTTCTTGTCGATCTGCTCCAGCTCCGCGAGGGGGACGGTGTTGCGGATGCCCGCGACCACGTCCTCGCCCTGCGCGTTCTGCAGATAGTCGCCGTACACGCCCTGGTGGCCGGAGGCGGGGTCGCGGGTGAACGCGACGCCCGTGCCGGAGTCCGGGCCGAGGTTGCCGAAGACCATCGAACAGACGTTGACGGCCGTGCCGAGGTCGTGCGGGATGCGCTCCTGGCGGCGGTACAGCTTGGCGCGGTCGCCGTTCCAGGAGTCGAAGACCGCCTTGACGGCGAGGTCCATCTGCTCGCGCGGGTCCTGCGGGAAGTCCCGGCCGGCCTCGGTCTTGACGATCTTCTTGAACTTGGTGACCAGCTTCTTCAGGTCGGCCGCCTCGAGGTCCGTGTCCACGGTGACCTTCTTGGCCGTCTTGGCCGCCTCCAGGGCCTCCTCGAAGAGGTCGCCGTCGACGCCGAGGACGGTCTTGCCGAACATCTGGATGAGGCGGCGGTAGGAGTCCCAGGCGAAGCGGTCGTCGCCGGCCTGCCGGGCGAGGCCCTGGACCGACTTGTCGGACAGCCCGATGTTGAGGACCGTGTCCATCATGCCCGGCATGGAGAACTTGGCGCCGGAGCGCACGGAGACCAGCAGCGGGTCGTCGGCCTGGCCGAGCTTCTTGCCCATCTTCTGCTCGAGGCTGTCGAGGTGCGCACTCACCTCGTCACGCAGTGCCGTCGGCTCCTCGCCACTGTCGAGGTAGACCTTGCAGGCCTCGGTGGTGATGGTGAAGCCGGGCGGGACGGGAAGACCCAGGTTGGTCATCTCGGCGAGGTTCGCGCCCTTGCCCCCGAGGAGGTCCTTGAGGTCCTTGTTGCCCTCGGTGAAGTCGTAAACGAACTTCGCTACGTGGGGATCTTTGTTTTCCGACACGGGTCTCGACTCCTTGAGGCCGCGGTGGCTGCCCTGACGGCCAGGAACATACCCAGATCGAAGGCGTCTGGGTACGTCCACTTGTGCGTCATGCGCCCGTAACCGGTCGTCCGCCAGCAGATCGAAAGTCAAAGCTTGGCAAGCCGTGGAGGCCCTATGTTTTCACTTCTTGAACGCACAGCCGTCCTGCGAGGCGATTTTCCGCTCAGGTGAGCGGACTGTATGCACGTCTGATTTCGATCGATGAACGATCAAAGGATGGCACCCAGTGCCACCCTTTGAGGAAGTGCAGTCGCCCATGATCCGCTCATCTGAGCGCTGCCCTTATCAAGGGTGGCGAGAATCACGCTGCCACAGGCGCTCGGATTTCACCATGCGGACCGGCCCGCGGACTGGTCGGTGCACCTCACACGCCCAGCGCCGTGAGCCGTTCCTCGACCCGCTCGGGTGCGTACAAGTGCTCGACGACCAGCGCCCCGGCGCCTATCAGCCCCGCCCGCTCCCCCAGCCGCGAGGTGACGACGTCCAGGTGGGCGGTGGAGCGCGGCAGCGCACGCTGGTAGAGCAGTTCGCGTACGCCGGTCAGGAACGCGGTTCCGGCCAGATCGCCGGCGATCATCAGCACGCCGGGGTTGAGCAGGGTGACGACGGTCGCGAGCACGTCACCGACCCGGCGCCCGGCCTCCCGGGCCAGCGCCGCCGCCTCCGGGTGCCCGGAAGCCAGCAGGTCGCGCACGTCCGAGCCGGAGGCCGCCGGCACGCCCGCCTCCGCCAGCCGCCGGGCCACGGCGCCCCCGCTGGCGAGCGCGGCCAGACAGCCGTAGGAGCCGCACCGGCACAGCGCCTCGGCGCCCTCCGGCACCCGGATGTGGCCGATGTCGCCGGCGCCTCCGTCGATGCCACGGTAGATCGAGCCGCCGACCACGACCCCGGCGCCTATCCCGGTCGAGACCTTGACCAGCACGAAGGCCGAGCAGTCCGGGTGTCCGCTGCGCTGTTCGCCGTACGCCATGAGGTTGGCGTCGTTGTCGACCAGGACCGGTACGGCGGGCGCGCCGGTGTGTTCGGTGAGGGCGCGGGAGAGACGGCCCCTTATGTCGTAGCCGTCCCAGCCGGGCATGATCGGGGGCTGGACCACCCGGCCCGACTCGCTGTCCACCGGGCCCGGCACAGCCAGCCCGATCCCGCAGACCTCGTCCGCGCGGTGTCCCGCCTTCTCCAGCAGTTCGCCGAACCAGCGGCCCAGCTCGCCGAGGACGGTCTCGGGGCCGTCCTCGACGACCAGCGTGCCGGAGTGCTCGGCGAGCAGCTCGCCGGTGAGGGAGAGCACGGCCGCGCGGGCGTGCCGGGTGTCCAGGTCGGCGGCGAGGACCACGGCGTGCGAGTCGTCGAACTCCAGGGTGATGGAGGGGCGGCCGCCGAGCGGCGAGTCGACCGGGCCGCCGGCGCCCTCGCGCAGCCAGCCGGCCCGGAACAGCCGGTCGAGGCGGTTGCCGACGGTGGCCCGGGACAGTCCGGTGGCCTGCTGGAGGGCGCCGCGCGTGGTGGCTCGCCCACTGCGCACGAGTTCGAGCAGTTCACCGGCGCTCGCCTGACTCCCCACCCTGCTCGGCCCTCCCGCCCCGCCGACCCGTCCGGCCCCACCGGTCCCGCCGGCCTCTCCGGTCCTGACCGGCCCGCCGGCTCTGCCGGCCTCCCGGGTTCTGCCGGCCGTGCCCGTCGTGCTGGCCCTGCCTCCGGTCCTCCCGGGCCGTCCGGTCATGCGCACCCCCTTGTGTTTCTCAAGCTTGCATTACATATTGAGTTTTGCGTGTTAAATAGACGTAACCCTACGGTAGACCTGGCCGAACCAGACCTTCCGGACGTCTTCGGGGAGCCCCGAGTGGATCGCACCGCCCAGCTCACAGCCCGTTCCACGGAGTGCGGGATCGCATACGATCCTCCGCCTCCGGGCGGGTCGCTGCACCTCAGAGCGGCCCAGGTGCTGCAAGCCAACTGGACGGGCGGCTCCACGGTCCCCTCCCGGAGCCTGTATCCGCACCAGTGGTCCTGGGACTCCGCGTTCATCGCGATCGGGCTGCGGCACGTCTCGCCGCTGCGGGCCCAGACGGAGCTGGAGACGCTGCTCGGCGCCCAGTGGGCCGACGGGCGCGTCCCGCACATCGTCTTCAACCCCTCCGTACCGCTCGACGCGTACTTCCCGAGCCCCGACTTCTGGCGCTCCTCGACCGCGGGGCGCGCTGCGGGCGCCCCGCGCACCGTACAGACCTCCGGCATCGTCCAGCCACCGGTGCACGCGCTGGCGGCCTGGCTGGTGCACCGGTCCGACCCGGTCCTCTCGCACGCCCGGGGCTTCCTGCCCCGGGTGTACCCACGGCTGGCGGCCTGGCACCGCTATCTGCTGCACCGGCGCGACCTGGGCGGCGGCGGTCTCGCGTCCGTCGTGCACCCGTGGGAGCAGGGCATGGACAACAGCCCCTGCTGGGACGCCCCGCTCGCCCGGATCACCCCGGCCCCGGCCCGCTCCTTCCGCCGCGCCGACCTCGACCACGGCGCACCCGAGGACCGGCCGACGGACCTGGACTACGGGCGGTACGTGCGGCTGGCGGCGGACTACCGGGACGGCGGGTACGCCGACGGGGAGGGCGAGTTCGCCGTCGAGGACCCGGCGTTCAACGCCCTGCTCGCCGCCTCCGAGCACGCGCTGGCCCGGATCGCGGCGGAACTGGGAGCGGCGGCCTCGGCCCGGCACGCGCGCGCGGAACGGCTGACCGGCGCGATCCTGGACCGGCTCTGGGACCCGGCGCGGGGCATGTTCTTCTGCCGCGACGTGCGCGGCGGCGGACTGGTTCCGGAGCGCGGCGTCTCCGGTCTGGTCCCGCTGCTGCTGCCCGGCCTGCCCCGCGAGATCTCCGGCGCCCTGGTGCGCACGCTCAGCGGGCCGCACTTCGGCCTGGGCGCCACCACCGCCCTCGTCCCGTCGTACGACCTGCTCGGCGAGGCCTTCGACCCGCACCGGTACTGGCGCGGCCCGGCCTGGTTCAACACCGCCTGGCTGCTGGAGCGGGGCCTGCGCACGCACGGGGAGCCGGCGCGGGCGGACGTGCTGCGGGAGGCGGTGCTGAGCCTGGCCGACCGCACCGACTTCGCCGAGTACGTCGACCCGTACACCGGCGAGGCCTGCGGCGCGACCGGCTTCGGCTGGACCGCCGCGCTCACGCTCGACCTGCTTCACGAGGCCCCGGGGCACACCGTGTCCCCCGCGGGCCCCGGCACGTTCGACAGGAGTGACAAGGGAGGGGACCGGGCATGACGGACCGGCATCATCTGCTCGTGCACGGCGCGACGTTCGCCGCCGTGGGGGACCGGGGCGACATCAGCGGCGTGCGGGGCGGCAGCTCTCCGGACGGGTTATTCGTACGGGACGCCCGGCACCTCAGCCGCTGGCAGCTCACCGTCGACGGCGCGGTGCCCGAGGCGCTCACCCCGGTCGCGGACGGCGACGGGGCGCGCTGTGTGCTCGTACCGCGCGGCGGGCGCCAGGAACCGCCCGCGCACACGCTGTTCCGGGAACAGGCCGTCGGGGACAGCTCCTTCGTGGAGTCGCTCCGGGTGACCAGCAACCGGCCGGTCCCGACCACCGTGCGGCTCGCGATCACCGCCGACGCCGACTTCACCGACCAGTTCGAACTCCGCTCCGACCACCGCACCTACGCCAAGACCGGCGCCGTACGCTCCCGCCAGGTCCTCGACGACGGGCTGGAGTTCACCTACCGGCGCGGCGAGTGGCGGTCCTGTACGACCATCACGGCCGACCCCGCTCCGGACGCCGTCGAGGAGACCGGCACCGGCGCGCGCCGGCTGGTGTGGGCCCTGCACCTCGAACCGCACGGCACGGCGGAACTGGTGCTGCGGGTGATCGCCCGTCCGCACGGCGAGAAGCGGGCCCTGCGGGTGCCTCGCTCCCCGGCCGCCGTGAACGACCAACTCCTCGCGATGGAGGAGGAGTTCGTGGAGGGGGTGGCCTTCCCGACGGGCTGGCCGGAACTGGCGGCGGCCTGTGCGCGCGGTCTGGCCGACCTGGCCGCGCTGCAGGTACCGGCGACCGGCCCGGACGGCGAGGAGCTGCGGGTCCCGGCGGCCGGCGCCCCCTGGTTCCTGACCCTGCTGGGCCGCGACGCCCTGCTGACCTCCCTGTTCGTCCTCCCCTACCGGCCCCGGCCGGCCGCCGCGACGCTCCTCGCGCTCGCCGCGACCCAGGCGACCGAGACCGGTGTGTCCTCGGTCGCCCAGCCCGGCAAGATCGTGCACGAGGTACGGCACGGGGAGCTGGCGCACTTCGAGCAGGTGCCGTTCGGCCGGTACTACGGCTCGGTCGACGCGACCCCGCTGTTCCTGATCCTGCTGGGCGCGTACGTCGAGCGGACCGGGGACACGGCACTGGCCCGCGGTCTTGAGGGGCACGCCCGGGCGGCCATCGGCTGGATGCTGGACCACGGCGGGCTCACCTCGCGGGGCTACCTGGTCTACCGCGCCGACCGGGGCGGCCTCGCCAACCAGAACTGGAAGGACTCCCCCGGCGCCATCTGCTCGGCCGACGGCACCCGGCCGACGGGGCCGGTGATGGCGGCGGGCGCGCAGGGGTACGCCTACGACGCGCTGCGCCGCACGGCGTGGGTGGCGCGCACGGCATGGGAGGACGAGAGGTACGCGGCGCTGCTGGAACAGGCCGCCGCCGATCTGCGCGACCGCTTCCAGCGGGACTTCTGGATGCGGGAGCGGTCCTTCCCGGCGCTGGCGCTCGACGGTGCGGGCCGCCAGGTCGACGCGCTGGCCTCGGACGCGGGGCATCTGCTCTGGTCCGGTCTGCTGGACAAGGAGTACGGCGAGGTGGTCGGCCGCCGGCTGCTGGAACCGGACTTCTTCTCGGGCTGGGGCGTGCGGACGCTGGCGGCGGGACAGCCGGCCTACCACCCGCTCTCCTATCACCGGGGCTCGGTCTGGCCGCACGACAACGCGCTGATCACGCTCGGGCTGGCCCGCTACGGCCTGCACGACGAGGCCCGTACGGTCGCCCACGCCCTGGTCGACGCGGCGACGGCGGCCGGCCACCGGCTCCCGGAGGTGCTGGCCGGCTACGGCCGCGACACTCATCCGGAGCCGGTTCCCTACCCGCACGCCTGCGTCCGCGAGTCCCGCTCGGCGGCGGCGCCGCTGGCCCTGCTGACGGCGGTGGGGGGCGCCTAGAAGGGTCATGAAGATCTTGGTGACCCCTCCAGTGCCACAACAGGCCCGGTGTTGACGAGCCGTTTGCCGGGTGTTTGCCCTGGTCGCTGAACGGGCACCGGGGGCGAACCGTACGGAATGGCGGCGGGCCCCAGCCTCCCCGCGTGGCCCGCCGCCGCCGTCACGGGCCTCGCACGGAAGGACCCCCTGGGTTGCCTCAGCACACGAGCATTCGCCAGCCGGAAACGGACACCTCCCCCGCACGCGCGGATACGGAGGGTGTCGAGGGCGACCTCGCGGGGCCGACCACTGGGGAGCCCACGGCGACCGGGGCCGAAGCCGCCGACGCGGAGGCCGTGAGCGCTGTCGACGACCGGACCGAACCGGTCGAGGAGACCGCCACCGAGGACATATCAGTGGCCGACGCCCCGGAAGCCGCCTCCGAGGACGCCCCGCCGAAGGCGGCCTCCGCCGAAGACACCCCGCCGGAGGCCGCCTCCGCCGAAGACACCACGTCCGAGGCCCCTTCCGCCGAAGACACCCCGCCGGAGGCCGCTTCCGCCGGGGAGGAGCCGCCGTCGGAGCCGGCGGCGACCACCACGTCCGAGTCCGTCGAGGACACCCCGGCTCCGGTCCCGGCCACGGCCCCCGGCACAGCCGCCGCCACCCCGGACCCCACCGCCGACTCCCCCGTCTCGCCCGACTCCCCCCGCCGCCCCAGCCTCCCCTACTGGCCCGGCTGGAGTCGGCGCAGGCGGCGTGAGTGGAAGGCGGCCTACCCGACCGCCGCGAACGTGCTGAGCATCGCCCTCAACCTGCTCGCCGCCGGGCTCGTCGTCGCTGCGCTGCTGTTGCCGGACACCATCGTCGGGCTCAGGTTGAGGCAGTTCGTCCGGATCCCGGCGGAGGCGATCATCGGCGCCGCCGTGCTGACCGCGCTGCCGCGCAGGCCCAGGATCGTGCTGGCGGCCGTGTCCGGTGCCGCGCTGGGCGCGATGAGCCTGCTGAACTTCCTCGACATGGGGTTCAACCAGTACCTGGGCCGGCCCTTCAACCCCATCCTGGACTGGAGCCTGCTCGGCGACGCGCAGTCGTACCTGAACGACTCGCTGGGCCACGCCGTCACCCTCGCCGCCACGGTCGGTGTCGTCGTCCTCGTCCTGGCGCTGTTCCTGCTGCCGGCCCTCGCCACCGTCCGGCTCGGCAACCTGCTCGCCCGGCACACCGGCACCGCCACCCGGGGCACCCTGATCGCCGGCGTCGCCTGGATCACCTGCTCCTCCCTCGGCATCCAGCTCGCCGGCATACCCCTCGCCTCCGACCGCACCGCCTCCGCCCTGAAGGTCCAGGCCCACCAGGTCGCGGCCACCCTGCACGACGAGGCGGAGTTCGCGAAGGTCGCCAAGGTCGACGCCTTCGGCAACACCCCGCCCGCCCAGCTGCTGCCGGACCTTCGCGGCAAGGACATGATCTTCACGTTCATCGAGAGTTACGGCCGTAGCGCCGTCGAGGACCCGATCATGGCCCCCGGCGTCGACAGCACCCTCGACGCCCGCACCCAGGCCCTGGCCAAGGCGGGCTTCCACGCCAAGAGCGGCTGGCTGACCTCGGCGACGTACGGCGGCAGCAGCTGGCTCGGCCACTCCACCACCATGTCGGGCCTGTGGATCAGCAACCAGCAGCGCTACCGCACGGTGATGGCCAGCGACCACCTCAGCCTGACCGACGCGTTCAAGAAGACCGGCGCCTTCGACACGGTCGGCGTCATGCCGGGCGTCCAGAAGGCGTGGCCCGAGCAGAAGTACTACGGCCTGGACAAGGTCTACAACGCCTTCGAACTCGGCTACAAGGGACCGAAGTTCAGCTGGTCGACCATGCCCGACCAGTACGCGCTGCAGCAGTACCAGGACCGGGTGCACAGCAAGCTGCCCGCCGACGGCAAGGCGCGGATGTCGCTGCTCATCCTGACCTCCAGCCACCAGCCCTGGGCACCGATCCCGAAGATGGTCGGCTGGGACCAGCTGGGCGACGGATCGATCTTCAAGGGGATCCAGGCGGCGGGCAACAACCCGGCCGACGTCATCGCCGACACCACCAAGTCCCGTCAGGAGTACGGGAAGACGATCCAGTACTCGGTGACGGCCCTGACCGAGTGGCTGACCCGCTACGGCACCAAGGACACCGTGCTGGTCTTCCTCGGCGACCACCAGCCGATCGCCCGGGTCAGCGGCAACCACGCCAGCCGTGACGTGCCGATCTCCATCGTCGCCAAGGACCCGAAGGTCCTGGACAAGATCGCCTCCTGGAACTGGACGGACGGTCTGCGCCCCGCCCACAACGCCCCGGTGTGGAAGATGAGCGCCTTCCGCGACCGCTTCCTGGCGGCCTACGGTTCCACCCCGCACCCCAAGCAGGGCTGAGTTCAGCCCCCGGAGGTGTCCAGCTCGGCCTCCTCGCCGACGCCGGCGCAGTCGTAGGGGTCCTTCAGCCAGCCGTCCGGCAGCACCACCCGGTTGTTGCCGGACGTACGGCCCCGGGGCCCGTCCGCGCCGGCGGGCCAGGACTGGTCGAGGTCCAGCTCGTCCAGTCCGGCCCGGAGTTCCTCCAGCGAGGACGTGATCGCGAGCCGCTTGCGCATCTCGGAGCCGACCGCGAAGCCCTTCAGGTACCAGGCGACGTGCTTGCGGAAGTCGACGACGCCCTTCGACTCGTCGCCGATCCACTCGCCGAGCAGCGTGGCGTGCCGGACCATGACGTCCGCGACCTCGCGCAGGGCGGGACGGCGGTAGTCGTCGCGCCCCTCGAACGCGGCCACCAGGTCCGCGAACAGCCACGGCCGCCCCAGGCAGCCGCGCCCGACCACGACCCCGTCGCACCCGGTCTCCCGCACCATCCGGAGGGCGTCCTGGGCCGACCAGATGTCCCCGTTGCCCAGCACCGGGATCTCCGGCACATGCTCCTTCAGCCGCGCGATGGCGTCCCAGTCCGCCGTCCCGCCGTAGTGCTGGGCGGCGGTGCGGCCGTGCAGCGCGATGGCCGTGACGCCCTCCTGGACGGCGATGCGGCCGGCGTCGAGGTAGGTGATGTGGTCGTCGTCGATGCCCTTGCGCATCTTCATGGTGACCGGCAGGTCTCCCGCGCCGCTGACGGCCTCGCGCAGGATCGCCCGCAGCAGGTTCCGCTTGTAGGGGAGGGCGGATCCGCCGCCCTTGCGGGTCACCTTGGGGACCGGGCAGCCGAAGTTCAGGTCGATGTGATCGGCGAGGTCCTCCTCCGCGATCATGCGGACGGCCTTGCCGACGGTGGCCGGGTCGACGCCGTACAGCTGGATCGAGCGCGGCTTCTCGGTCGCGTCGAAGTGGATCAGCTGCATGGTCTTCTCGTTGCGTTCGACCAGCGCCCGGGTCGTGATCATCTCGCTCACGAACAGGCCCTTGCCTCCGCTGAACTCACGGCACAGGGTGCGGAAGGGCGCGTTGGTGATCCCGGCCATGGGGGCGAGGACGACGGGCGGCTCGACGGTGTGTGGGCCGATCTGCAAGGGGGACACGGGCGTGGACATTGCCCCATTGTCGCGCATCCCCGGAGCCCCGGGACAGTAATTAGTTAGACACACTATCGAAGCGCGTGTACGGTGAAACACATGCCCGAGCTGAGCCATCGCCGACGTCTGCTGGTGCTCGCGATCTGCTGTATGAGCCTGCTGATCGTGAGCCTGGACAACACCGTCCTCAACGTCGCCCTGCCCTCCATGCAGCGCGAACTGCACGCCACCACCTCCGGTCTGCAGTGGACGATCGACGCGTACACGCTGGTGCTGGCCTCGCTGCTGATGCTCTCGGGCTCCACGGCCGACCGCGTCGGCCGCAAGAGGGTCTTCATGGCGGGCCTGGTCGTCTTCTCGGTCGGCTCCCTGCTGTGCTCCCTCGCGCCGAACCTGACCCTGCTGGTCGCCTTCCGCATGCTCCAGGCGGTCGGCGGCTCGATGCTCAACCCGGTCGCGATGTCGATCATCACCAACACCTTCACCGACCAGCGTGAGCGCGCCCGCGCCATCGGCGTGTGGGGCGCGGTGGTCGGCATATCCATGGCCGCCGGCCCGCTGGTCGGCGGTCTGCTGGTGGAGTCGGTCGGCTGGCGCTCGATCTTCTGGGTCAACCTGCCGGTGGGCCTGGCCGCCGTCCTGCTGACTCTCCGCTTCGTCCCGGAGTCCCGCGCGCCCAAGGCCCGCCGCCCCGACCCGGTCGGTCAGCTGCTGGTCATCGCCCTGTTCGGCTCGCTGACGTACGCGATCATCGAGGCACCGGACTCCGGCCCCGGCACGGTGCTGCCCTTCGCGGCGGTGGCCCTGGTCGCCCTGCTCGGTCTGCTCCGGTACGAGCCCCGGCGCGAGGAACCCCTCATCGACCTGCGTTTCTTCCGCTCGGCTCCGTTCAGCGGCGCCACCGTGATCGCGATCAGCGCGTTCGCGGCGCTGGGCGGCTTCCTGTTCCTGTCGACGCTGTACCTGCAGAACGTGCGCGGGTACGACGCCCTGCACGCGGGGTTGTGGATGCTGCCCATGGCCGCGCCGACGTTCCTGTGCGCGCCGCTGTCCGGGCGGCTGGTCGGCACCCGGGGGCCGCGGTTGCCGCTGCTGATCGCGGGGGCGGCGATGACGGTGAGCGGGGTGCTGTTCGCCGCGTTCGACGCGGAGACCTCGAACACCACGCTGTTCCTCGGCTACATGATGTTCGGCATCGGGTTCGGGTTCGTGAACGCGCCGATCACCAACACGGCGGTGTCCGGGATGCCCCGGGCCCAGGCCGGTGTCGCCGCGGCGGTCGCCTCCACGAGCCGGCAGCTCGGGCAGACGCTGGGAGTCGCCGTGCTCGGAGCCGTGCTGGCGTCCGGGGTGGGCTCCTCGCCCTACAAGGACGTGTTCGTGTCGGCGGCGCGGCCGGCCTGGTGGATCCTGACGGCCTGCGGGCTCGCGGTCCTCGTGCTGGGGGCGGTGAGCAGCGGGCGCTGGGCCCGCCGCACCGCCGAACGCACGGCTCAGCGGCTGGAGTCCGACGAGGTGAGGGAAGCGGCGGGCATCGGCTCCTGAACGAGCCGGTACAGCTCCTCCAGCCGCTGCCTGCTCTCCTCGTCGGTCGGGACGTAGGTGACCATCCGCGCCCCCGCCTCCGGGCTCAGCCACAGGTCCGTGTGGTCGAGGGTGAGCAGGCCGACGTACCGGTTGCGGAACTGCTTGGTCTTGGAGCGGGCGCCCACCACCTCGTACCGCTCCCAGTTGGCGCGGAACTCCGGTGACTCCTTCAGCCGCTTGACCAGCATCTTCCAGGCGGGCTCGGCGAGGTGGCCGGCCATCGAGGCGCGCAGCCTGGCGGCCATCAGCCGCATGCTCTCCTCCAGGTGGACGACCGAGGAGCGCCACCGCGCGTCGGTGTGGATGAGGAGCATGCAGTTGCGGTCCTCGGGCGGCACGGAGTCGAGGTCGGTCAGGAGATGTGCGTAGGTGCGGTTGTAGGCGAGGATGTCGTACCGGCTGTTCTGGATGCAGGCGGGGATCGGCTCCAGCCGGCGCAGCAGCTCGCGCTGGGCGTCGGTGACGGGCGAGCAGTGGGAGGCCGGGGTCGGGTCGGTGGCGCCGGCCAGCTGGAAGAGATGGGCGCGCTCACTGGCGTCGAGCATCAGGGTGCGGGCCAGGGCGTCCAGGACCTGCACGGAGACCTGGATGTCGCGGGCCTGTTCGAGCCAGGTGTACCAGGTGACGCCGACGGCGGAGAGCTGCGCGACCTCCTCCCGGCGCAGTCCGGGCGTACGGCGCCGGGACCCGCGGGGCAGCCCCACCTGCTCGGGCCTGATCCGCTCCCGTCTGCTGCGCAGAAAGGCGGCCAGCTCGTGCCGCCGGATGTCCGAACCCCGACCGGCCGGGGCGGCCGTCTCCTGAGCGCTGGTGGTCATGCGTCCAGGATGCCGTCTCACGGATCCTGTTGCCAGGTACTTCTTGTACCAGGACAAGGACACTCTGGTACCCGTCTGCGGGGCGCGGCAGGCTCGTTGTCATGACCGATACCGTCACCACACCGGCCGTCCGATCACCGTCGGCCGCCGCGCCCTCCCTGGGCGGCCCCGGGCTGTTCACCGTGCTGCTGGCCGCGGCACTGCCGCTGGTCGACTTCTTCATCGTCAACGTCGCCCTGCCGACCATCGGCTCGGAGCTGCGCGCGAGCGAGGCCGTGCTCGAACTGGTCGTCGCCGGGTACGGCGTCGCCTACGCCGTGCTGCTGGTGCTCGGCGGCCGGCTAGGCGACCTGTTCGGGCGCCGTCGGCTCTTCCTCGGCGGGATGGCCGCCTTCGGGCTGACCTCGCTGGCCTGCGGGCTCGCCCCGGACGCCTGGAGCCTGGTCGCGGCCCGGGTGCTGCAGGGCGCGGCGTCCGCCGCGATGCTCCCGCAGGTGCTCGCCACCATCCAGTCCGCCACCACCGGCGCCCGCCGCGCGAAGGCGATGAGCCTGTACGGCGCCACGGCCGGCCTGTCGATGGTGGCGGGCCAGATCCTCGGCGGGGTCCTGGTCGCCGCCGACCTGGCCGGCACCGGCTGGCGGGCGATCTTCCTGGTCAATGTGCCGGTCGTGGTCCTCGGCCTGGTGCTGGCCGCCCGTTTCGTCCCGGAGACCCGTTCCCAGCGCCCCGAACCGGTCGACGGTCCCGGCACGGTCCTGCTCGCCGTCTCCCTGCTCACCCTGCTGGCCCCGCTGACCGAGGGCCGGGCGGCGGGCTGGCCGCTGTGGACCTGGCTGTCGCTGGCCGCGTTCCCGCTCGCGGCGGGCGCGTTCTACGCGGTGGAGCGCCGGGCGGACCGGCTGGGCCGTACGCCGCTGGTGCCGCCGAGCCTGTTCGCGGTGCCGTCGCTGCGCCGGGGGCTCGCGCTGATGCTGCCGTTCTCCATGGGCTTCAGCGGGTTCATGTTCGTGATCGCGGTGTCGCTGCAGCGTGGTGCGGGTCTCGGCCCGGTTCAGGCCGGTCTGGCGCTGGCGCCGATGGCCGTGGCGTTCCTGATCGCCTCGCTCGCCGGGCCGCGCCTGGTCGCGCGGTTCGGCAGCCGGGTGGTCACGGCCGGATCGGTGCTGCAGTTCGTCGGCGTGGGGCTGATCGCGCTCGCCGCCTGGCGGGACTGGCCGGGCCTCGGCCTCGTCGGGCTGCTGCCGGGCACGGCGGTCGCCGGTGCCGGGCAGGCGCTCCAACTGCCGGTCACCATGCGGATCGTGTTGTCCGAGGTGCCGCCCGCGCGGGCCGGCGTCGGCAGCGGGGTGATGGCCACCACCCAGCAGTCCGCCTTCGCCCTGGGCGTGGCCACCCTGGGCACCCTCTTCCTCTCCCTCGTCCCGCACCTGGGCATGCGCGACGCCCTGGTCGGCACACTGCTGGTGCAGCTGGCCGCTGTGGTGCTGACCGGGCTGCTCAGCCTGCGGCTGCCGCGGACGGTGGGGTGAGACGGTCGCGACTCGCCTCGCGACCGGTTCCGACTCGCCTCCGCGACGGTCCCGCGAGAGCCTTGAGGTGTCCGTGGGGGCAATGTTCCCAGAGTGGCAGGAGGGCTCATGATGCATTGCGCACTCAGCAGCCGCACCGCCCGTATGCTCGCCGCCGGTGCCCTGTCGGCCGCGCTGGTGTCCGGCGGCACGACCGGTGCCTTCGCGACCGGATCCTCGCCGATGCCGACCACCGCCGCCTCGATCACGATCAGGGCCAACAAGACCACGGTGAAGGCCGGCAACGCGGTGAGGTTCACGGGGCGCACCAAGGGCCTGAAGATCGGCAGCGTGCTGGTGCTCCAGCACCAGCAGGGCACCAAGTGGACGAACCTGAAGGCCGGCACGAAGGTCAGGAGGGGCAGTAGCTACTCGCTGACCGCCAGGCTCAACACCAAGGGCACCGAGCACCTGCGCGTGGTCTCCGGCATGACCCACTCGCCCGTGGTGACGGTCAAGGTCACCTGAGTCCGCGTATCAGCAGGTCCACGAGCGCGGCGAAGTCGTCCTCGGCTCCCGGCCGCTCCCACTCCCGCGCGTGGCACGGGTCGTGGAAGCGGCCGGTGGCCTGGAAGAGGGCCCGGGCGGTGGTGGCGGGGTCCGTCGCGGTGAAGCCGCCGGCGGCGACGCCCGCCTCGATGATCCCGGTCAGCTGCCCGGTGAGGTCGGCGAGGTGCTCGCCGACCGCCGCGCCGTCGTCGTCGGCCAGCGCCAGGTAGGTGGCGAACAGTTCCGGGTCCTCGCCCGCCTTGCGGCGCTTGGCGTCGAACAGGGCCCGGAGCCAGTGGCGCAGCCGGTGCTCGGGGTCGGTGTCCCCGGCGGCGATCACGGCCAGTTCCCGCACCGTGCGGTCCAGCCACCGCTTCGTCACCGCGTCCCGCAGCGCCGCCTTCGTACGGAAGTGCCGGTAGACACTGCCGTGGCTGACGCCGAGCGCGCGGGCCACGTCGACCACGGTGGCCTTGGCCGGTCCGTGCCGGCGCAGCACCTCCTCGGTCGCTTCGAGGATGCGCTCGGCGGTCAGGGTCTCGGAGCTGGCAGGCATGGCTAGACGGTACCCGGCACCGCGGTCAGCGTTCGCTGTCGAGCATGGTCATCTGTGCGGGGGCGTAGCGCTCGCCGGCCGCGGCGTCCGCCGGTACGGCCGCCTCGACGGCGGCGAGGTCGGCCGCGTCCATGGTCACGTCCAGGGCGCCCAGCGCCTCGCCGAGCCGCTCACGGGTGCGGGCGCCCACCAGCGGCACGATGTCCGTGTTGTGCCGCGGGCCCTGGGCGAGCACCCAGGCGACGGCGATCTGGGCGACGGAGACGCCCTTCTGCTCGGCGATCTTGCGCAGGGCCTCGACGAGCGTGAGGTTGTGCTGGAAGTTGTCGCCCTGGAAGCGGGGCGAGTGGGCGCGGAAGTCGTTCGCGGCGAAGCTGCGATCGGCCGTGACGTGGCCGGAGATCAGCCCGCGCGCGAGCACCCCGTAGGCGGTGACGGAGATGCCCAGCTCGCGCAGGGTGGGCAGGATCTCCCGCTCGGGGCCGCGGGAGATGAGCGAGTACTCGATCTGGAGGTCGGCGATCGGGGCGGTGGCGGCGGCCCGGCGGATGGTCTCCGCGCCGACCTCGCTCAGCCCGATGTGGCGTACGTAGCCCTTCTCGACGAGTTCCGCGATCGCGCCGACGGTCTCCTCGATCGGCACGTTCGGGTCGAGCCGGGCGGGCCGGTAGACGTCGATGTGGTCGACGCCGAGGCGCTGGAGGGAGTACGCGGCCCAGGTCTGCACGGCCGCCGGACGGGCGTCGTAGCCGTGCCACGTCCCGTCCGGGCCGCGCTGGGCGCCGAACTTCACGCTGAGCAGCGCGTTCTGGCGCAGGGCGGCCGGGGCGGTGCGCAGGGCCTCGCTGATCAGCAGTTCGTTGTGGCCCATGCCGTAGAAGTCGCCGGTGTCGAGCAGGGTCACGCCGGCCTCCAGGGCGGCGTGGATGGTGGCGATGGACTCGGCACGGTCCGACTCTCCATACATACCGGACATGCCCATGCAGCCGAGGCCGAGGGCGGAGACCTGGGGGCCGGTGGTTCCGAGGGTGCGGGTCAGGATCGTCATGGTTCCCACCATCGCACGACGACTGACAGATTTCCATATCTGTCAGTCGCCACTCTCCCCCCGCTCGCGGGGAAACGACGAACGCCGGGCGGGGCTGATCGATTCAGCCCCGCCCGGCGCCCGTTCGCCCGTGGATCCCTCAGCAGCCCAGCAGGCGGCTGGCCAGGTAGCCCTCGATCTGGTCCAGGGACACGCGCTCCTGCTTCATCGAGTCGCGCTCGCGGACGGTCACCGCGTTGTCCTCGAGGGTGTCGAAGTCGACCGTCACACAGAACGGGGTACCGATCTCGTCCTGGCGGCGGTAGCGGCGGCCGATGGCGCCGGCGTCGTCGAACTCGATGTTCCAGTTCTGCCGCAGCGCCTGGGCGAGGCCCTTGGCCTTCGGGGACAGCTCGGGGTTGCGCGACAGGGGCAGGACCGCGACCTTCACCGGCGCCAGGCGGTGGTCCAGGCGCAGCACCGTGCGCTTCTCCATCTTGCCCTTGGCGTTGGGCGCCTCGTCCTCGACGTAGGCGTCGAGCAGGAAGGCCAGCATCGCACGGCCGACACCGGCCGCGGGCTCGATGACGTACGGCGTCCAGCGCTCCTGGGCCTCCTGGTCGTAGTAGTGGAGGTCCTGGCCGGAGGCCTTGGAGTGGGCGTTGAGGTCGTAGTCGGTGCGGTTGGCGACGCCCTCGAGCTCACCCCACTCGTTGCCGCCGAACTGGAAGCGGTACTCGATGTCGGCGGTGCGCTTGGAGTAGTGGGAGAGCTTCTCCTTCGGGTGCTCGTACCACCGCATGTTCTCCTCGCGCAGGCCCAGGCCGGTGTACCAGTTCCAGCGCTGCTCCATCCAGTACTCCTGCCACTTCTCGTCCTCGCCCGGCTTGACGAAGAACTCCATCTCCATCTGCTCGAACTCGCGGGTGCGGAAGATGAAGTTGCCGGGCGTGATCTCGTTGCGGAAGGACTTGCCCATCTGCGCGATGCCGAACGGCGGCTTCTTGCGCGAAGCGGTCTGCACCTGGGCGAAGTTGGTGAAGATGCCCTGCGCGGTCTCGGGGCGCAGGTAGGCGACGGAGCCGCTGTCCTGGGTGGGCCCGAGGTGCGTGGAGAGCAGGCCCGAGAACTGCTTGGGCTCGGTGAACTGGCCCTTGTTGCCGCAGTTGGGGCAGTTCACGTCCGTCAGGCCGTTCTCCGGGAGGCGGTGGTGCTTGGCCTCGTAGGCCTCCTCCAGGTGGTCCGCGCGGAACCGCTTGTGGCAGGAGGTGCACTCGGTCAGCGGGTCCGTGAAGGTGGCGACGTGACCGGAGGCGACCCAGACCTCGGAGGCCAGGATGACGGACGAGTCGAGACCGACCACGTCCTCGCGCGACGTCACCATGTAGCGCCACCACTGGCGCTTCAGGTTCTCCTTGAGCTCGACACCCAGCGGTCCGTAGTCCCAGGCGGCACGCTGACCGCCGTAGATCTCACTGCAGGGGAATACGAAGCCACGGCGCTTGCTCAGGCTGACGATGGTGTCGATCTTGTCGGCGGCCACGGTGCTCTCTTCATTACGACGACGGGCGACGAAGCGAGACGCTTCAGAGCGAATGCTTCAGGGTACCGGCGGGTCCTCCCCCTCGACCAAATCGGTCCCGCCCCGAGGCCCTCTCCAGGCCCGCTCCAGGCCCTCTCACCGAGCTTGTTGACAACGGTTTCCAGTTTCGATGAAAATGACTGTCATGAACGTACGACGACACCTCATATCCGCGGTGACGACGACCGCGGCCGCCGCCCTCGGCATCGCCACCCTCTCCGCCTGCTCCGGCGCGAGCGCCGCCGACAACACGGGCAGGTTCGACGTCGTCGCGTCGTTCTACCCGATGGCCTTCCTCGCCGAGCAGATCGGCGGGAGCCACGTCCACGTCACCAGCCTCACGCAGCCCGGCCAGGAGCCGCACGACCTGGAGATCAGCGCCCGGCAGACCGCCCGGCTCCAGGAGTCCGACGCGGTGCTGTACCTCAAGAACCTCCAGCCCTCCGTCGACGACGCGGTGGCCCAGTCCGAGGTCAAGACGAAGATCGACGCCGCCGCCCTCACCTCGCTGGAGAAGCACGGCAACGAGGTGGGCGGCCACGCGGCCACGCACGACACCTCCACGAACAGGGAACTCGCCGGCCTCGACCCCCACATCTGGCTCGACCCGGTGCGCTACGCCCAGGTCGCCGAGGGCGTCGGCAAGGCCTTCGAGAAGGCCGACCCCCGGCACGCCGGCGACTACCGGAAGAACACCACCGCCCTGGTGAAGAGGCTCGACGAGCTGAACACCCGGTTCAAGGACGGGCTCGCCCACACCAGGTCCAAGGTCTTCGTCACCACCCACGCCGCCTTCGGCTACCTCGCCGAGCGCTACGGCCTCACCGAGGAGGCCATCAACGGCCTCGACCCCGAGTCCGAGCCCAGCGCGGCCCGGGTGAAGAACCTCGAGACGATGGCGAGGGCCGACGGCGTCACCACCGTCTTCTACGAGACGCTCGTCAGCGACAAGACCGCGAAGACCATCGCCTCCGACGCCGGACTGAAGACCGACGTCCTCGACCCGATCGAGGGCATCACGGCCAAGTCCCGCGGCAAGGACTACTTCTCGGTCCAGGAAGCCAACCTCAAGGCCCTGCAGACGGCCCTGGGATCCAAGTGACCGCCACCGAGGGCGACATGGCCGCGACGGAGGACGACATGGCCGCAGTGGACGACCCCCAGCCCGTCATATCGATGCGCGGGGTACGCGCCGAACTGGGCTCCCGCCCCGTCCTGCGCGGCATCGACCTCAGCGTCGGCCGCGGCGAGGTCGTCGCGCTGCTCGGCGCGAACGGCTCCGGCAAGTCGACCGCGATCCGCGCCCTCATCGGCCAGGTCCCGGCGAGCGCCGGCGCGATCGAGCTGTTCGGCACCCCGCGCCGTACCTTCCGGGACTGGGCGCGCGTCGGCTACGTACCGCAGCGCACCACCGCGGAGGGCGGCGTCCCGGCCACCGTCACCGAGATCGTCTCCTCGGGCCGGCTCTCCCGCACCCGCTTCGGCCTCTTCCGCAAGGCCGACCAAACCGCCGTACGCCGCGCCCTGGAGCTGGTCGGCATGGCGGACCGGGCCAAGGACTCCGTGACCGCACTCTCCGGCGGCCAGCACCAGCGGGTGCTGATCGCCCGCGCCCTGGTCGCCGAACCCGAACTGCTGATCATGGACGAGCCGATGGCGGGCGTCGACCTGGCCAGCCAGGAGGTGCTCGCGGCGACCCTGCGCGAGCAGGTGGCGGCCGGTACGACCGTCCTGCTCGTCCTGCACGAACTGGGCCCCCTGGAGCCGCTGATCGACCGCGCGGTGGTGCTCCGCGACGGCTGCGTCACCCACGACGGCCCGCCCCCACGCGCCCTCGGGCACCATGCCCTGCCCGGCCACGACCATGTCCACCCGCACGCCCCCGCGGGCGCCGGACCGATCCGCACGGGACTGCTGAGCTGATGGAAATCCTCGACTTCGCCTTCATGCAGCGGGCGCTCCTCGCCGCCGTCCTCGTCGGCGTCACCGCCCCCGCCATCGGCATCTACCTCGTCCAGCGCCGCCAGCCCCTGATGGGCGACGGCATCGGTCACGTCGCCATGACCGGCGTCGGCCTCGGCTTCCTCCTCAACACCTCCCCCGTGTGGATGGCCACCGCCGTCTCCGCGCTCGGCTCGATCCTGATGGAGCTGATCCGCTGGTACGGCAGGACACGCGGCGACATCGCCCTGGCCATGCTCTTCTACGGCGGCATGGCCGGCGGCGTCATGTTCGTCAACCTGGCGCCCGGCGGCTCCAACGCCAACCTCGGCTCGTACCTCTTCGGCTCCCTGTCGACGGTCTCCCCCTCGGACGTCACGGCCATCTCCCTTTTGGCCGCGTTCGTGATCCTGGTGACGCTCGGCCTGCGCCGGCAGCTGTTCGCGGTCAGCCAGGACGAGGAGTTCGCGCGGGTCACCGGCCTGCCCGTGCGCGCCCTGAACCTGCTCACGGCCGTCACCGCCGCCGTCACCGTCACCGTCGCCATGCGGGTGGTCGGCCTGATCCTGGTCTCGGCGCTGATGGTGGTGCCGGTCGCGGCGGCGCAGCAGCTCACCCGGTCCTTCGCGGCGACGTTCGCGATCGCCGTCGCGCTCGGTGTGACCGTGGCCGTCGGCGGCACCGTGACCTCGTACTACCAGGACGTCCCGCCCGGCGCGACCATCGTCCTGCTCACCATCGCCGCGTTCGGCGCGATGACCGCGCTGGCCGCTCCGCTGGCCCGGCGGCGCGCCCGCGCGGCCGCCGCCGCACGGCCCGCCCAAGACCCGGCCGAGTGCGCCGTTCCGGCCGCCCGCGGCACGGCCGACGAGGTCGGCGTCTGACCGCGCACGGCCCGGGCTGGCACAATGGGCCGGCAGACGCAGATCCGAGGAGGCAACCGGTGACGACCGCTGGACCGCCCGTCAAGGGCCGCGCGACCCGTCAGCGGGCCGCCGTGGCGGCGGCCCTGGACGAGGTCGACGAGTTCCGCAGCGCACAGGAACTCCACGACATGCTCAAGCACAAGGGCGACTCGGTCGGCCTCACCACGGTCTACCGCACCCTGCAGAACCTCGCCGACGCCGGCGAGGTCGACGTCCTGCGCACCTCCGACGGCGAGTCCGTCTACCGCCGCTGCTCCACCGGCGAACACCACCACCACCTCGTCTGCCGCGCCTGCGGCAAGGCCGTCGAGGTCGAGGGCCCGGCGGTGGAGAAGTGGGCGGAGGCCATCGCGGCGGAACACGGGTACGTCAACGTGGCGCACACCGTGGAGATCTTCGGGACCTGCGCGGAGTGCGCCGCGCGCTGAGGCGGGGGCCGGGGCGCGGCCCCCGGTGATCACGAGGTGGCCGGTCCGCCCCGCATGTCCCGTTCCATGGCGAGCAGTTCCTCGTTCGGCACCGCCCCGCCGAAGCGCCGGTCGCGGGAGGCGAACTCGACACAGGCCCGCCACAGGTCACGGCGGTCGAAGTCCGGCCACAGCACGTCCTGGAAGACCATCTCGGCGTAGGCACTCTGCCACAGCAGGTAGTTGGAGGTGCGCTGCTCGCCGCTCGGCCGCAGGAACAGGTCGACGTCCGGCATGTCCGGGTAGTACAGGTACTTGGCCAGGGTCTTCTCATTGACCTTGGACGGGTCGAGGCGGCCCGCCCGCACGTCCTCGGCGAGCGCCTGCGCCGCGTCGGCGATCTCCGCCCGGCCGCCGTAGTTCATGCAGAAGTACAGGGTGAGGCGGTCGTTCCCCTTGGTCTGCTCCTGGGCGACCTGGAGTTCCTTGGCGACGGACTTCCACAGCTTGGGCATACGGCCCACCCAGCGCACCCGGATGCCGAGCGCGTCGAGCTGGTCGCGGGTCTTGCGGATGAAGTCGCGGTTGAAGTTCATCAGGAAGCGGACCTCGTCGGGCGAGCGCTTCCAGTTCTCCGTGGAGAAGGCGTACAGGGAGATGCTCCCGACGCCGACCTCGATCGCGCCCTGCAGCACGTCGAGGACGCGCTCGGCGCCGACCTTGTGCCCCTCGGTGCGGGGCAGCCCGCGCTCCTTGGCCCAGCGGCCGTTCCCGTCCATGACGATCGCGACGTGGTTCGGGACGAGTTCCCCGGGCAGCTTGGGCGCGCGGGCGCCGGACGGGTGCGGCTCCGGCGCCTGGTACTCACGCCGCTGGCGGCCCAGGATCCCACGTACGACCATGGTTGCTTCTCGTCTCTCTCTACTGGTTGTGCTCTACGGGTTGTGCTCTACGGGTTGTGAAGCTGACTGCTCACGACTTTTCCACGTACCGCAGCGAGCGCAGTCCGCGCTCCAGATGCCAGTGCAGGTAGGCGGACACCAGCCCGCTGCCCTCCCGGACGTACCGCGCCTCGCACGCGTCCGCGGTCTCCCAGTCTCCCGTGAGCAGCGCGCCGAGCAGTACGAGGGTCTGGGGCGAGGGTACGACGCTGCCGGCCACCCGGCAGTCGACGCAGACGCTGCCGCCGGAGGCCACGGAGAAGAAACGGTTGGGCCCGGGCATGCCGCACCTGGCGCAGTCGCCGAAGCTGGGCGCGTAGCCGTTCACGGCGAGTGACCGGAGCAGAAAGGCGTCGAGGACGAGGTGCGGGGCGTGCTCGCCCCGGGCGAGGGTGCGCAGCGCGCCCACGAGCAGCAGGTACTGCTGTACTGCGGGCTCGCCCTCGTGGTCGGTGAACCGCTCGGCGGTCTCCAGCATGGCCGTCCCGGCGGTGTACCGAGCGTAGTCGGTCACGATGCCGCCGCCGTACGGGGCGATGGTCTCGCTCTGCGTGCACAGCGGCAGGCCGCGCCCGACCAGCTCACTGCCGCGGGCGAAGAACTGCACGTCCACGTGGGAGAAGGGCTCCAGCCGGGCCCCGAACTTCGACTTGGTCCGCCGCACCCCCCGGGCCACGGCCCGCACCCGCCCGTGCCCCCGGGTGAGCAGCGTGATGATCCGGTCCGCTTCCCCGAGCTTCTGGGTGCGCAGCACGATGCCGTCATCCCGGAACAGACTCACAACCCACCCCCGCAATCCACCGGCCGGGGGTCCGGGGGTCGCCCCCCGGGCAAGCACAGCATGATCCGGTCCGCCTCCCCGAGCTTCTGGGTGCGCAGCACGATGCCGTCATCCCGGAACAGACTCACAACCCACCCCCGCAATCCACCGGCCGGGGGTCCGGGGGTCGCCCCCCGGGCAAGCACAGCATGATCCGGTCCGCCTCCCCGAGCTTCTGGGTGCGCAGCACGATGCCGTCATCCCGGAACAGACTCATGGGGTCCATTGTCCACGAGGCCGACGGCGAGCCCCACCGGCGAAGCCTTCCTTCAGGGCTTCGAGGAAGGGGCTGAAGGCGGTGGCCGGGAAGGTGGGGGTGGCTGTGGCGGGGGTTTTGGAGTCGCGGATGGATATGTGGGTGTCCTGATCGGCGACTTCGACGCAGTCGTTGCCCTCGCATCCACCGGAGAATGACGACTTCTTCCACGCGGTGGAGGGGATCATGCCGGTCCTCACAGCTCCTTGACCAACTGGTGGATGAGGTCACGCGACTCCCGCGGGGGGCAACGCCTCGTCCCTCACGCTGTGGGGCGCGTCACGCACGGCGGTATCCAGCCGGGGGACCACTCCGCCCAGGTGCACCACCAGGTTCGGTGGTCGCGGCAAATTTGTGATGTGAACTCGCGGCGGCATAGCTCGTCGATCAACTGCGGACGCGGCGGGCGGAGCGCAGGAGGCGCCACCGGCCGATGGCCAGGCAGAAGAGCACCTGGCGGCGGGCGAGCCGCTTGACCTGGACGCTGTCGGCGCCGAAGACGCGGGCCTCGTCGTGGAGCAGCGCGTCCGCGAGGACCGCGGCCCGGCGGGGATGGAGGGACCAGAGCGTGGCGTACGCGAGGTCAGCGCGCGCCGCAAGGGTCAGTGGGTGATCCGGTCCGTGCAGACGGGTTCGGTCGTCGACCAGGTGCTCGAACTCGGTGCGGGCGGTGCGGACCCGGCCCGTGCGGCGGGCCGTGACGGCCACCAGGCAGCGCGCCGCGAGCGTCCAGAGGTGGTCGGGGCCGTACCGCCGTTCGCAATCGGTGACCCGGTCGCGGGCCACGGCCAGAGCCTTGCGCCAGCGGCCCGAGCAGCGGAGCGCGTGGCACCACCAGTCCCGCTGCCACAGCACATCGGGGTGGTCCGGGCCGAACCGCGTGGTCAGCTCGTCCAGCAGTCGCTTCTGTACGGCGGCGTTGCGCCACACGAGGCCGACGGACGCGTAGGCGGTGCCCAGCCGGCGGCGGGCACCGAGCGAACCGCCGTCCAACGGCCCGCTCCTGGCCAGGTGAGCACGGAGTACGCGGTGCCGGATCCGGAGGGCTTTCAGCCGCCGCTGCACTTCGCGGTAGCTGTCGGCGGCGTCGTCGAGACGGTAGATCGTGTAGGGATGATCGGCTCCCCGCACGTGCCGGGTGCGTTCGTACAGTGCGCGGAACAGGCGGCGCGCCTCCCGCCGTCGCCCGGCAGCGGCGAGCGCCCCCGCATGCTCCAGGCCGGCGCCGAGAGCGACGGGGCTGCCCGCGCCGAACAGGGCCTCGGTGTCCTGGAGCGCCTGGGCGGTCAGCGTCAGCCGTTCTGCGTGTCGTCCCGCCCTCGCGCAGGCAGCCGCCAGCCATCGGCGGGCCCGCACGGTGGCGGGGTGGTCCGCCCCCCGCAGGCGGGCCAGGGAATCGACGACCCCGCGGTGCAGGCCGAGCGCCTCTTCGTGTTCCTCCGCCCAGGTGAGGGCATCGGCGAGGTCGCTGCGGGCCCAGACGACGCTGATGTGTTCCTCGCCGTACACCCGGATGTAGTCCGTCACGTTCTTCTCACGCAGCGCCCGGGCCTCGTGCGGCTCCCCTCCGGCGAGCAGTACGCCGGCGAGGCGCGCGCGTGCGGAGAACGTCTCCGGGTGTCCGGGGCCGAGTGCCCGCTCGGCGTCCTGGAGCGACCGCCTGAGCAGGTCGACCGCTTCCGTGTGGTGGTCGGCGTCCGCCAGGGCGTCGGCGAGGGCGGCGCGGACATCGAAGGTGTGCGGGTGGAACGGGCCGTGGACCCGTTCGTGGTCGGCGAGTACCTCACGGGCGTACGCGATCGCCTCCTGGCTGCGGCCGTGACGGCTGCAGAGGTGGATGTGGAAGCGGCGCACGGCGAACGTCGCCGGCACGTCCGGGCCCAGCAGCCGCTCATGGTCCGCGATCAGCTCCACCTGCGCCTCGTAGGCCTCCGCGAAACGCTCCGACTTGTCGAGTGACCAGACCAGGGCCGCGCGGGCGTTCAACACCTTGGGATGCTCGGCGCCATGACGGGCGATCCGTTCGTCGACCACGCGGCGGAACAGGGCCACGGCCTCGTCGTTGCGGTTGTTCCACTGCAGGCAGGTGGCCAGGGTGTCCCGGACGTCCATCGTGTCCTCGGAGTCCGGGCCGAACACGCGCTCGGCGTCCGCCAGCGCGCGTTCCGCGGCGGCGAGACCCTCGGTGTAGAGGGTGGCGTCCATGCAGTGCATGGCCAGGTTGTTGCGCGCCCAGATCGTCTCGGGAGCGTCGGACCCGTGCGCGGCCTCGCATTCCGTCACATAGCGACGCAGCAGCGCCGCGCTCTCCCCTTCCTGCCCCATCGCACCGTAGGCGTCGCACAGGTTCTCCAGGGAGTCGAGTCCCGCGAAGGACGGCCGGGCGCCTCCTTGGGCCCAGTCCGCCCGCATCCGGTCCACGGTCCCGGCCGCCTCCCGGAGCCGTCCGGCCGCCGCATAGGCGTGCGCCAGGTCGTGGACGGCGTTCTGCACCAGAACGTAGTCCGTTTCGAACCACCGCCGCACATCACGTTCCAGGTCCTCGTACATGGGCACGGACAACTCGTAACGACCCGCTGTCTGGTACGACCGCGCGAGGTCCGCGCGCGCCAAGAGGCACGTCCTGTCCTCGGGGCCCAGGCAGCGTTCGGTCACCTCGAGGAGTCGGCGGCGGGCCCCGATGGCCTGTTCGGTGCGGTACAGCCAGTCGCACATGTCGCCTTCGAGTTCCAGCGCCAGCCGGAAGGCCGCCGCTTCCTCGCCCAGCGCGTCCTCGCACAGCCGCCGGGTCTCGGCCGCCCACTCCGATGCCCGGGCGGTGGCGCCCACCCGGCTGAGATGCCCGTACGCCGCCCACCGCCGCAGCCGTACCAGGGCCTGCTGCTCCTCCTCTCCGTACGACACCAGGTCGCCGCGCGCGACGTTCCAGAGCGCCTCGGTCTGGTCGACGAGCTGACCTCCGGACTCCCTCTGCTCCCAGGCCTCGGTCACGGGTATCAGTACTTCCTCCAGATGCCGAGCCACCGTCGCGACGACGGTCCGCACCTCTTGCCCCGCCCGCTCCCGCATCACTCGCTGCACCAGCCGGTGCGCGGCCACCGCGTCAGCCCCGGCATCGGTGGCCAACGACGCCCGGACCAGGGCACCCAACCCGGCCTCCACCACGGCCCGGTCCTCGTAACCCGACTCCTTCGCGACCCCGTACAGCAGTTCCCGGGGGACGCCTGCCGGGGACAGCACCGACAGCGCCTCCAGCAGGGCCCGCACCACGCCCGACGGGTCGCGTCCCTCCACCTGTTCCGCCGCGAGCAGCACGGCCTCCGCCACGCGGTGCGGATAGCGCTCGCCCGGCACCTTCTCCAGCACCGTTTCGAGCGGGTAGCCGCGCAGCCGTTCGAGGTAGGCCCGATAGCCGGTGCCGCGGGCGCGGATGACATGGGCGGCCTGCGCCAGTGCCAGCGGCAGGCGGCCCAGTTCGTCGGTGACCGCCCGGGCGCCCGGGTCGTCGGAGTCCAGCCCGGTGCGGCGCCGCAGGAAGTCCAGAGCCTCCTCCGGTGTGAACACCGTGACGTCGACCCTGGCTCCGGCGAGGTTCTCGAAGGCCTGGGCGGTGGTGGTCACCAGAACCTGGGCCCGGCCGGCTGTCGGCAGCCAGCGCGCCACCTCGTCGGGGTCGGTGGCGTTGTCCAGGACCAGGAGGCAGGGGTCGGGGTTGCGGCCTATCCAGGTGAGGGCCGCCTGAGCGGCCGCTGCGGTATCGTCGCCGGCCTCGCGCACGCCCAACTGGTCGGCGAGTTCGGCGAGTCCGGAGGTGAGCTGGCCGCGGCTCTCCGCCGTGATCCAGGCGACCACGGGCCACCCCTCCGCGATGCGGCGCCGGGCATAGGCGGCGGCGAGCTGTGTCTTGCCGACCCCCCGAGCGCCGGTGACCGCGTGCACCACGGTCAGGCCCGGCTGCTCGGCCGCCCCCGTGAGCTGGGCCAGCAGGTCCTCGCGGGGCTGGAAGCCGACCGGTTCGCGGGGCAGGTCGCCCATCCGCACCAGGAGGCGCGGAGGCTCCTCGGGTGGGCTTCCGCTGACGGTGACCGTCGCGTGCGGCAGTTCCAGTCGCACCGCGCCCGGCGTCGGCTCGGGCACGGTCCGCTCGGCACGCGGCGCCCACCAGGCACCCCAGGTACCGCCCACCGTGGCGGCGACGGTCGCGGCGGCCACTCCCACGGCGACCCGGTTGTCGTCCGAGCGCGGCAGCAGCGGCACGTGGGCAGCGTAGAAAAGGAGGAACACCCCCGCGAACGCGGCCACGCTCAGGGCCGCCACCAGCACCCAGCGCCCGCCCAGCCTCATGCGCTCCCCCAGTCCCCCAGCGCGCCTCCCGGCAAAGACGATTGTGCTCCTCGCGAGCGCGGCGTGGGAGCGGTGGAGTCAGGACGGTGTGCGGGCCGCCGCCAGGAGGCGGGTCACGTCGTCCGTGCAGATCGTGAGGGCCGCTCCGATCGTGGTGAGGGCGTCGCGTTCGGCGGGGGTGTAGGGGCCGTCGGCCAGGGCGATGCGGGCCGCCTGCAGCAGGAGGGACTCGCGGCCGGCCGGGGCCAGGTGCGGGGCGAGGGGGTCGAGGGCCTCGTGCAGCTCTATGGCGAGGCTCGCGCCGCAGGGCTGTTCGAAGACCCGGCCGGTGTCGGCGGCGAGCGCCTCGACGAGGGCGTCGAGCTGGTCCTCGGTGCAGTCCTCGAAGCCCGCCGCGCGGACCGTGGCGGCGGCCGCCTCCAGGGACGTACGGGCACAGGTGCCGCCGGCGGCCAGGACGGCGAGGGCGACCGTGTGCACGGCGTCGCGGAGCATCGCGGAGAAGCGGGAGGTGGTCGGATGGTCGAGGACGTCGGTGCCGAAGTGGTGGCGGCAGGCCGCGCACTCCACCACCGGTCCGGTCGCCCCGCGCGGCAGGACGGGCACGCCGAGGAGGGTGAGGCGGCGGCGGCCGGTGAGCCGCTGGTAGTTGCGGTCGCCCCCGCAGCCCGGGCAGAAGAACTCTCCGTCTCCCACGGGCGTCCAGGCGGTGCGGGTGCCCAGGACTCGCACGGTCCTGGTGGCACGGTCGTCTTGTCCCCGTACTGGCAGCACGTCGCACCTCCGTCACGACACGGCAACATCGCCGTGCTGGCGTGATGTTAGCCACATAGATGAGGTGGAGTCAGTACCCCGTACGAGACCTTTTCGTGACCTGCACGAACAGATGGCCGATATGCGACGGTGCCCCGACCGCCCGATGAGGCGGCCGGGGCACCACAGGCGCAGGTCAGCGCGGGGTCAGCGGCTGGCCCGGTTCACGGCGGAGACGACCGCCTTCAGGGACGCACGCGTCGTGTTCGCGTCGATACCGATGCCCCACAGAACCTTGTCGTCGATCGCGCATTCGATGTACGAGGCGGCCTGCGCGGAGGCGCCCTCGCTCATCGTGTGCTCCTGGTAGTCCAGCAGGCGTACGTCGACGCCGATGGACTGCAGGGCGTCGAAGAAGGCCGAGATCGGACCGTTGCCGGAGCCGGTCAGAACGGTGTCCTCGCCGTCGACCGTGGCCTCGACGGTGAGGGTGTCCACGCCGTCGGTGTCGGTGGTCGACTGGCCCGTGCGGACCTGGATGCGGCCCCAGGGGTTCTCGGGGTTGGGCAGGTACTCGTCCTGGAAGACGGCCCAGATGTCGCCGCCGGTGACCTCGCCGCCCTCGGCGTCCGTCTTCGCCTGGATGATCTTCGAGAACTCGATCTGCATCCGGCGGGGAAGGTCCAGCTTGTGGTCGTTCTTCAGGACGTAGGAGATACCGCCCTTGCCGGACTGCGAGTTGACCCGGATGACCGCCTCGTAGGAACGGCCGACGTCCTTCGGGTCGATCGGCAGGTACGGCACCGCCCACTCCAGGTCGTCTACGGTGACGCCCTTCGCGGCGGCGTCGGCCTCCATCGCGTCGAAGCCCTTCTTGATGGCGTCCTGGTGGGAGCCGGAGAAGGACGTGTAGACCAGGTCGCCCACGTACGGGTGGCGCGGGTGGACCTCCATCTGGTTGCAGTACTCCCACGTGCGACGGATCTCGTCGATGTCGGAGAAGTCGATCTGCGGGTCGACGCCCTGCGAGAACAGGTTCATGCCCAGGGTGACCAGGTCGACGTTGCCGGTGCGCTCGCCCTGTCCGAACAGGCAGCCCTCGATGCGGTCGGCGCCGGCCATCAGCGCCAGTTCGGCCGCCGCCACCGCCGTACCGCGGTCGTTGTGCGGGTGGACGGAGAGCACGACGTGCTCGCGGCGCGACAGGTTGCGGTGCATCCACTCGAAGCGGTCCGCGTGCGTGGACGGCGTGGAACGCTCCACGGTGGCGGGCAGGTTGAGGATGATCTCGCGGCCCGGGCCGGGCTGGTAGACGTCCATCACCGCCTCGCAGACCTCCAGGGCGAAGTCCAGCTCGGTGTCGGTGAAGATCTCCGGCGAGTACTGGTAGCCGAACTCCGTCTCCGGGCCCAGCAGCTTCTCGGCGTACTCGACCACCAGGCGGGTGCCGTCCACGGCGATCTGCTTGATGTCGTCCCTGGAGCCGCGGAAGACGACCCGGCGGAAGACCGGCGCGGTCGCGTTGTACAGGTGGACGGTCGCGCGGCGGGCGCCCTTGAGGGACTCCACGGTCCGCGCGATCAGGTCCTCGCGGGCCTGGGTCAGGACGGAGATCGTCACGTCCTCGGGGATCGCGCCCTCTTCCTCGATGATCGAGCGCACGAAGTCGAAGTCCGTCTGCCCGGAGGCGGGGAAGCCGACCTCGATCTCCTTGTAGCCCATCTTGACCAGCTGGTCGAACATCCGGCGCTTACGCTCGGGCGACATCGGGTCGATCAGGGCCTGGTTGCCGTCGCGCAGGTCGGTGGACAGCCAGCGAGGGGCGGTCGTGACGCGCTGGTTCGGCCAGGTGCGGTCGGGGATGTCGACCTGCTCGTAGCGGCCGTACTTGTGGATCGGCATGGAACTGGGCTGCTGGCGGTTGGCCATGATGGCGTGGGCTCCTTGGGGTGTCCGGATGTCCAGCTGGACGGCCGACGGAACACCAAAGCTCCGCGGGGAGGGAGTCGGCCTCTTGCTACAGGCCCTCGCCGCGGCAGCTAAGAAGAAGCAGCCCGAAACGCATGATGCTCCGCAGCCTAGCCGAGCCGCGCGGGATGCGCGGGCCTGTTTCAGTATGCGGGACCCACGGACAAAGGAGACAAGAAGTATGGAATGCCACTTTCGTCACTGAGTCATAGCACTCTCCGCCACGAGCCGGTGACGAATGTCCCTGTATTTCATCAATCATGGTTGCAGGTAGTGACAATGGCGTAACGCGGTGCAAAGGTGCCCGGCATGACGACCAACGGGGGCTTCCAGCCCGTCTTCTGCACGATCGTGCCACCGCATCTCCTCGACCAGCTGGCCCGGCACGAGGACCCCGCGCTCTCCGGACCCGCCCGCCGGTCCCTGGCGCACGACGCCTACCAGCGCACGCGGCGCAGGCTGACCACGGTCATCGGCGCGCCCACCGTCGCCCCGCCCGCCCAGACCGCCGCCGACCAGCCGCACCGCACCATCTACGACGCCGGGCACCAGCAGGACCTGCCCGGCACGAAGGTCCGCGAGGAGGGCTCGGGGGCCGCCCAGGACGCCACCGTCAACCGGGCCTACGCGGGCCTCAGCGCCACCTTCGACTTCTACCTGAAGGCGTACGAGCGGCACTCCATCGACGGCAGCGGGCTCCCGCTGGACGCGAGCGTGCACTACGGCGAGAACTACGACAACGCCTTCTGGAACGGCGAGCAGATGGTGTTCGGGGACGGCGACGACCAGATCTTCCTCGACTTCACCATCCCGCTCGACGTCATCGGCCACGAGCTGACCCACGGCGTCACCCAGCACACCGCCAACCTGACCTACTTCGGCCAGTCCGGCGCGCTCAACGAGTCGGTCTCGGACGTCTTCGGCTCGCTGATCAAGCAGTACGCCCTCGGCCAGACCGCCGCCGAGGCCGACTGGCTGATCGGCGCCGGGCTGCTCGCCCCGCGTGTCCACGGCACCGCGCTGCGCTCGATGAAGGCCCCGGGCACGGCGTACGACGACCCGAACCTCGGCCAGGACCCGCAGCCCGCGACCATGGAGCACTACAACCACACCAGCCGCGACAACGGCGGTGTGCACATCAACTCCGGCATCCCCAACCACGCCTTCTACCTGGTCGCCTCCGCCATCGGCGGCAACGCCTGGGAGAAGGCCGGGCAGATCTGGTACGACGTGCTGACCGGCGGCCAACTGAAGCAGGACGCCCTCTTCGCCGACTTCGCCACGCTCACCGTGAAGGCGGCGCGCACGCGCTATGGAGCGGGCGACGAACTGCAGGCCGTGCAGAAGGCGTGGGAGCAGGTCGGGGTGCGGACGCTGTGATTCCGGGCGCATCCGTACTAGACAGGGGCCCATGCGAATTCAGGTGAGGCGCACGGGAGGCTTCGCGGGCATCGAGCGCCGTGCCGAGGTCGACACCTCGGAACGGTCCGACGCCCGCGAGTGGCACGCCCTGGCCGAGCGGGTCCTGTCCGCCGGCCGGGGCGGACCGCGGGCCGGGGTGCCCGACGGCTTCCACTACGAGATCACGGTGGACGGCCGGACGGTGCACACGGCCGACCCCCACCTGACCGAGGACGAGCGGGAACTGGTCTCCCGGGTACTGAAGGAGGGGGCCTAGAGGAGGCCTAGAGGCCCTGTCGTCCCCGCGACGCGGCCCACTCCTCGTCGAGGAGGCCGAACTGCACGCCGTCGTACCAGGTGTCACCCACCCGCACGGCGGCCCTGCGGCGGCCCTCCTCCACGAATCCGAGGCGGCGGAAGGCCCGGATGGCGCGCTCGTTGCCGCTCCAGGTGTCCAGTTCGACCCGGCGCAGCCGGCAGGCGCCGAACAGGTGGTCCAGCAGCAGCCGCAGCGCCTCGGAGCCGTGGCCGCCGCCCCAGCGGTCGCGTTCGCCGATGGTGATGCCGACGGTGGCCCGGCCGGCGAACGGGTCCAGATCGCGGTAGTCGGCCATGCCGATGGCGCGTCCGCCGTCGCGCTCCTCGACGGTGAAGGTGGCGCCGTCCCGCGGGTCCTCGCGGAGCCGGGCCTCGTGGAAGCGCTCCATCGCCTCCCGGGTGACCGGGCCGAAGCCCGGGTGGCCTCCGGTGGCCCAGTGCGCCACCTCGGGGTCGTTGCGCCACCGCAGTTGGGCGTCCAGGTCCTCGGCGCGCAGTGCCCGGAGTCGTACGAGTTGACCGTCGATCATCGGATGATCATAGATACCTCCGCCGTCCGATGATCATCGGTTGCCACCCGCCGGGCGGAGCCGACGCGACCCGGCACCACGCGCCGCGCAACGCGCAGTTCCCGCTGGGGCGTTGACTTACGTTACCGGCGGTAAGGATGATCCGGCCATGGCGACTGACGCAGGTAATCCGATACCCCGCTTCCCCGCAGGCTTCCTGTGGGGCGTGTCCACCTCGGCGCATCAGATCGAGGGGGCCGCCGATGCCCGCGGGGCCTCCGTGTGGGACGTGTTCACGGCGGAGCCGGGGCGGGTGAAGGACGGCTCCACGGCGGCGGTGGCCTGCGACCACTACCACCGGTACACCGAGGACGTGGCGCTCCTGGCGGGCCTCGGCGTGGACGCCTACCGCTTCTCCGTCTCCTGGCCCCGGGTCGCCTCCCCCGGCGGCCTCGACTTCTACGACCGGCTGGTGGACGAGCTGTGCGCGGCGGGCGTACGGCCCGTGCCGACCCTCTTCCACTGGGACCTCCCGGCCACGCTGGACTGGCTGGAGCGGGACACGGCCTCCCGTTTCGCCGAGCACGTGTCGACGGTCGCCGAGCGGCTCGGCGACCGCGTGACGAAATGGATCACCCTCAACGAACCCGCCGAACACACCCTCCTGGGGCACGCGCTCGGCGTCCACGCCCCCGGCAGGCAGCTGCTGTTCGACGCGCTTCCGGTGGCCCACCACCAGCTGCTGGCCCACGGCCTCGCGGTACGGGCCCTGCGCGCGGCCGGCGCCGGCGACATCGGCATCGCCAACTCGCACGGCCCGGTCTGGCCCGCCTCCGAGGACAGCGCCGACGTGGAGGCCGCCGACTTCTACGACGTACTGCTCAACCGGCTGTTCGCCGAACCGCTCCTGCTCGGCGCGTACCCGGCCGGACTGGGCGAGCTGATGCCCGGCGACGTCGAGTCCGACCTGAAGGTCATCTCCGAGCCGATCGACTGGTACGGCATCAACTACTACGCCCCGACCAGGGTGGGCGCTCCGAAGGGCACCGAGATCGAGTTCGGCGGGATCACCATGCCGGCCGAACTCCCCTTCTCCGTCCAGGACATCGAGGGCCGCCCGGTCACCGACTTCGGCTGGCCGGTCGTACCGGAGGGCCTGACGGAGCTGCTCACCACCTTCCGCGACCGGTACGGCGACCGGCTCCCGCCCGTCGTCATCACCGAGAACGGCTGCTCGTACGAGGGCCTCGACGACCAGGACCGGATCGCCTACCTGGACGGCCATGTACGGGCGCTGCACCGTGCGGTGGAGGCCGGGGTGGACGTGCGCGGCTACTTCGTCTGGTCGCTGCTGGACAACTTCGAGTGGGCGGAGGGCTACGCGCGCCGGTTCGGGCTCGTCCACGTCGACTTCGACACACTGGTACGGACCCCGAAGGCGTCGTACGGGTGGTTCCGGGACGTGCTGCGGGCGCAGAGATGACCACCGTCGGGCGGGGCGTCGGCGCGGACGCCCTGGCCGAGCCGGTCGAACGGGTCGGCCGGGGCTGGACGGCAGCGCTGTCGCTCGCCAACGGGGCCATCTGGGTGGGCTGGTTCGGCCCGCTGCAGATCCTGCTCGCCTCGCAGGCCAAGGACTTCGCGCCCGGCTCCGGGATGTCGAAGGAGACGATGCTGGCCTGGGTGACCGGCGTCGGCGCGGTGGTGTCACTGGTCGCCAACCCGCTCTTCGGTGCGCTGTCCGACCGCACGACCTCCCGCCGGGGCCGGCGCACGCCGTGGATCGTGGCCGGGACGGCGGGCGGCGCGCTGTCCCTGCTGCTGCTCGCGGGCGCGGGCGGGCTGTGGACGATGACGCTCGGCTGGTGCCTGGTGCAGCTGACGCTGAACGCGGCCTTCGCGGCGGTGACGGCCGCCGTGCCGGACCGGGTGCCGAGGCCGCAACGGGGCGTGGTGGGCGGCTGGCTGGGGGCGGCGCAGATCCTCGGCGTGGTGGGCGGCACGGGCCTGGCCACGGCGGCGGGCGGGATCGGCGCCGGTTATGCCGCCTGCGCGGTGTTCACGGTGGTGGGCGTCCTGCCGTACGTCCTGCGCCATCCGGATCTGCGGCTGGCGCCGGCGGACCGGCCGGTCTGGTCCACCCGGGGCTTCCTCAGGGGCTTCTGGCTGAGCCCGCGCCGGTACCCGGACCTCGGCTGGGCCTGGCTGACCCGGTTCCTGATCAACCTCAGCAACTCCCTCGTCCTGCTCTACCTCCTCTACTACCTGCGCGACCGGGTCCACTACCGCAACCCCGACCAGGGGGTGCTGATCCTCACGGCCGTGAACGGTCTGACGCTGCTGGGCACGGTGGTGGCCGGCGGGGTGTGGTCGGACCGGGTGGGGCGGCGCAAGCCGTTCGTGGTCTGGTCCGGCGTGATCATGGCCGTGGCGACGGCGGGGCTGGCGGCCTGGCAGACCTGGCCGGGTGCGGTCGTGGCGGCGGCGGTCCTCGGGATCGGCTTCGGGGTGTTCACCTCGGTCGACTTCGCGCTGATGACGGACGTACTGCCGAAGGCGCTGGACCGGGGCAAGGACCTCGGGGTGATCAACGTGGCGAACGCGCTGCCCCAGGTGGCCGCCCCCGCCCTCGCCGCGCCGATCGTGACCTACCTCGGCGGATACCGGGCGCTGTATCTGGTGTCGGCGGTGATCGGGCTGGCGGGGGCGGTACTGGTGGACCGGATCAGGGGCGTGGAGTGAAGGGGGTGGCGGGGGGCGACGGTCAGAGGGCTCCGGCGTCCCGGGCGGACCACGCGGTCGGGTAGAGGGGCCGGAAGCCGAGGTCCCTGCGGATCCGGCCGGTGGACATGATCCCGAGCCACGGGTCGGGATCCGTGTTGGCGTGGAGTGAGGCGGGGACCTCGACGCCGTTCAGCAGGTGCAGCTCGACCGCCGTCACGGGCGCGTCGTCGGCGATGTTGTAGACCGGTCCGCCGACCCCCGGCGCGTACAGCAGGCGCAGCAGGCCCTGGGCGACATCCGCGTGGTGGCCCATGTGCAGCCGCTGGGTCGGCGCCCAGTGCGCGGCCCAGCGCAGGGAGTCGGCGAGGTGCGGGTCGCCCTCGCCGTAGACGAAGGGGAGCCGGCCGATCCGTACGTCCAGGCCGTCCAGGGCGAGCAGCTCCCGTTCGGCCGCCGCCTTGGACTCGGGGTAGGCGCCCCACATCGCCCCGCCGGGCCGTGTCTCGTCCTCCTCGACCAGCGGCCGCCCGCGCCCGGTGCCGTACACCAGCCCGGTACTGACCTGCACGAACCGGCGCACACCGGACGCCGACGCGGCCCGGCCCAGGGCCACGGCCGCGTCCCGGTTGACGGCCCAGGCCTCCTTATCGGGCACCCCCCGGAAGGACGCCGCGACGTTCACGACCGCGTCCACGCCGGCCACGGCCTTGCCGAGCGCCTCCTCGTCCCGCAGATCGCCGACGACGACCTCCGCTCCCAGCTCGGCGAACGGCTCCCCGCGCGTCGCGTCCCGCACCAGCACCCGTACCCTCTCGCCCGCCCGGGCCTGCGCCAGCAGCCTCGGCACGAAGCGGCGTCCGACCTGTCCCGTCGTACCGGTCACCAAAGTCAGCATGTTCTGCTCCTCTCGTCCCGCCCAGCTTCGAGCCGGGGGCCGGGCGGCGGGAGAGACCTGTGGATCGGGGGATCGGCAGTCCCTGGCTAAGCCGGGCGCGTTCGCGCACGCTGGAGGGGTGAACCGAGCCGAACTCGCCGACTTCCTGCGCCGTGGCCGCGCCCGGCTGGACCCGTCCGACGTGGGCCTCACGGCCGGAGCGCGCCGTCGTACGCCGGGACTGCGCCGCGAGGAGGTGGCGCAGCTGGCCGGGATGTCCGTGGACTACTACACGCGCCTGGAGCAGGCCCGGGGCCCGCGTCCGTCCCGCCAGATGCTGACCGCGCTGGCGCGGGCGCTACGGCTGACCGGCGTCGAGCACGACCATCTGTTCCATCTGGCCGGGGAGGAGCCGCCACGGCGTGAGACGGCGTCGGCGCACGTCCGGCCGGGGCTGCTGCTGATACTGGACCGGCTGTACGACACCCCGGCCCAGCTGGTGAACGACTGCGGTGAGGTCCTGGCGCAGAACACGATGGCGAAGGCGCTGGTCGGCGACGTCATGTCGCGGCCCCGGAAGGAGCGGAACCTGCTCCGGCGCTTCTTCCTGGACCCGACGGCGCGCCGGCTGTTCCCCGAGGAGGACCACGGGCCGCACGCGCGGGCCCACGTGGCCAATCTGCGCGCGGTGACCGCCGCCCGCCCGGGCGATGCGGAACCGGCCGCGCTGGTGGCCGAACTCCGTTCGTCCAGCGAGGAGTTCGCGCGTCTGTGGGACGAACACGAGGTGTCCCTGCGCCACCGGGCGACCAAGCGCTTCCTGCACCCGCTGGTCGGTCTGCTGGAGCTGGACTGCGAGGTCATGCTCAGCCACGAACACCACCACCTGCTGGTCGTCCACACGGCCCGTCCGGGAACGGAGTCGTACGAACGCCTGCAGCTGCTGCGGGTGGTGGGCCTCCAGGACCTCTCCCGGCAGGAAGCGACTCCCTGACGGCGGGCAGCCTGGCCGTGGGCAGCCGGCGGCGGGCAGCCTGGCGGCGGCCCCTCAGAACCCGAGCCGCCGCAGCTGCTTCGGATCCCGCTGCCAGTCCTTGGCCACCTTGACGTGCAGGTCGAGGAAGACGGGAGTGCCGAGCAGTGCCTCGATCTGCTTGCGGGACTTGATGCCGACCTCCTTCAGGCGCTTGCCCTTGGGGCCGATGATGATGCCCTTCTGGCTGGGGCGTTCGATGAAGAGGTTGGCGTGGATGTCGAGGAGGGGCTTGTCGGCGGGACGGTCCTCGCGCGGGAGCATCTCCTCGACGACTACCGCGATGGAGTGCGGCAGCTCGTCGCGCACGCCCTCCAGGGCCGCCTCGCGGATCAGCTCGGCGATCATCACCTGCTCGGGCTCGTCGGTGAGGTCGCCCTCCGGGTAGAGCGCCGGGCCCTCGGGCAGGAGCGGGACGAGGAGGTCGGCCAGCAGGCTCACCTGCCGGTCGCCGACCGCCGACACCGGGACGATCTCCGCCCACTCGAAGCCCAGCTCCTTGCCCAGCTGGTCGATGGCGATCAGCTGTTCGGCGAGGGTCTTGGAGTCGACCAGGTCGGTCTTGGTGACCACGGCGATCTTCGGGGTCTTGCGGATCCCGGCCAGTTCCTTGGCGATGAAGCGGTCACCGGGACCGATCTTCTCGTTCGCCGGCAGGCAGAAGCCGATGACGTCGACCTCGGCCCAGGTGGTGCGGACCACGTCGTTCAGCCGCTCGCCGAGCAGCGTGCGCGGCTTGTGCAGGCCCGGGGTGTCCACCAGGATCAGCTGGGCGTCGGGCCGGTGCACGATGCCGCGCACCGTGTGCCGCGTGGTCTGCGGCTGGTTCGCGGTGATCGCCACCTTCTGCCCGACCAGAGCGTTCGTGAGGGTGGACTTGCCCGCGTTGGGGCGGCCCACGAAGCAGGCGAAGCCGGCACGGTGGACGGGCTCGGCCGGCTTTTCGGATGACGGGGTACGCACGCTCATGGCGCCCATTCTCCCTGATCCACAAAGCCGCGCCGCACCACGGGCACGGGCCGCCGGGCACGGTGAGGTCCCGGAAACCTCCATGCAACGAAACGTCACGGAAACACACCTGTACGCGACCGGAAACGCGGGCCGGTGACCCTCTGACGAGCCCCCACACCGTTGGAGACACCGTGACCCTGGCCGCTGCGCACGTCGACGCCGGCGACACCGCCTGGCTGCTCGCCGCCACCGCCCTCGTCCTGCTGATGACCCCGGGCCTGGCCCTCTTCTACGGCGGCATGGTCCGCACGAAGAGCGTCCTCAACATGCTGATGATGAGCTTCGTGTCGATCGCGCTGGTCACCGTGGTGTGGCTGGCGGCCGGCTACTCCCTGGCCTTCGGCGACGACGCGTTCGGCGGACTCATCGGCGGTCTGCGGCACGCCGGCATGGCAGGTCTCGGGCCGGCCAGCGTCCACGGGACCGTTCCCACCCTCCTGTTCGCCACCTTCCAGCTCACCTTCGCCATCATCACGGCCGCCCTGATCAGCGGCGCCGTCGCCGACCGGGCGAAGTTCGGCGCGTGGCTGGTGTTCGTACCGGTGTGGGCGCTGCTCGTATACGTTCCCGTGGCCCACTGGGTGTGGGGTCCCGGTGGCTGGATCCTCGACCGGCTGGGCGCCCTCGACTTCGCGGGCGGCATGCCGGTCGAGATCGCCTCCGGCGCCTCCGGTCTGGCGTTGTGCCTGGTTCTGGGCCCGCGCCTGGGCTTCAAGAAGGACGCGATGCGCCCGCACAACCTGCCCATGGTGGTGCTCGGCGCCGGTCTGCTCTGGTTCGGCTGGTTCGGTTTCAACGCAGGCTCGGCGCTCGGCGCCAACGGCCTCGCCGCCGCCGCGTTCCTCAACACCCTCGCCGCGGGCTGCACCGGTCTGCTCGGCTGGCTCTTCGTCGAGCAGAAGCGCGACGGCCACCCCACCACCCTGGGCGCCGCCTCCGGCGCGGTCGCCGGCCTGGTCGCGATCACCCCCTCCTGCGGGGTGGTCTCGCTGCTCGGCGCGCTGGTGGTCGGCCTGGCCGCCGGTGTCGTCTGCTCCTACGCGGTCGGCTGGAAGTTCCGGCTGGACTACGACGACTCCCTCGACGTCGTCGGCGTCCACCTGGTCGGCGGCATCGTCGGCACCCTGCTCATCGGCCTGTTCGCCGAGAAGGCCATGACCGGCGGCGCCGAGGGCCTCTTCTACGGCGGCGGGCTCGCCCAGCTCGGCAAGCAGACCCTGGCCGTGGTGGTCGTGGCGGTCTACGCCTTCGCGGTGACGTACGGCCTCGGCAAGCTGATCGACAAGACCATGGGCTTCAGGGCGTCCGAGGAGCAGGAGCAGACCGGTCTCGACCTTACGGTGCACGCCGAGACGGCTTACGATCACGGGGTCCTGGGCCACGGCGCCCCGGTCGCCCACTCCGTCCTGCCCACCGCCCAGAAGGTCAAGAGCCAGGCATGAAGCTCATCACCGCGATCGTCAAGCCGTACCGTCTCGACGAGGTCAAGACCGCCCTGCAGGAGCTGGGTGTGCACGGTCTGACCGTGACCGAGGCCAGCGGGTACGGCCGTCAGCGCGGCCACACCGAGGTGTACCGCGGCGCCGAGTACCGGGTCGATCTGGTGCCCAAGGTGCGCATCGAGGTCGTCGTCGAGGACGCGGACTCGGAATCCGTGATCGACGCGATCGTCAAGGCCGCGCAGACGGGGAAGATCGGGGACGGGAAGGTGTGGGCACTGCCGGTGGAGACGGTCGTACGGGTGCGGACCGGCGAGCGCGGCCCCGACGCGCTCTGACCAGCAGCACCCCGGCCGCCATGCCGGCGGCGAACACCAGCGCGGCCATCAGCCAGGGCAGCGCGAGGAAGGAGGCGCCGGCCGACTCCCGGGTGCCCGGCGCGCTCGCCGTCAACGTGACGTCGCCCCAGTCGAGCTGGGGAGCGCCGTGCCAGGGTTCGGTCAGCCGCACGCTCTGCCCCGGCAGCAGTTCGGAGGGGACCCCGGTCAGGTCGCGGTCGAGCAGCGTCCGGCCGAACAGACCGCCGGCCCGCAGCCGCACCTTGGGGTCGAGGGTGACGTTGCCGGTGTTGCGCAGGGTGTAGGAGACGATCGCCGTGGAGTCGCCGAGGCCCGGTACGAGGGGCTGGTGGTGGCTGATTCTCACCTGCTCGACGGAGAGCGCGGGGAGCGTGGGCCCGCTCACCCGTAGATAGACGCGGGCGCCGACGGCCCGCCGTACCCCGAGGGCGACGGAACCCCTGCCGGGATCGATCCGTTCGTCGAGCGCCACGATCGCGCCGGGGTGGTCGCCCGGTTCGGCGCCTCGCGGGACGCGCAGGGTGAAGGGCACGGTGACGGTCTGGTGGGCGGCCACGGTGACCCGGGACCTGGCCGGTTTCGCCCAGGCGCCCACCGCGCGCATCGTCTCGGTGAGCGTCCGTACGGCGAAGCCGCCGTCGCGCGGGGTGTTGTAGGCGTCGGCCGCGTACAGCCGGAAGGTGAGCGGCTCGCCGGTCCTGTTGGTGACGGCCACCTTGTCGGTGAGCGTCTGTCCCGGGTCGGCGGAGAGGTAGAAGTAGGGCCGGGCGGCGACCCGCGAGGCGACGGGGTAGACGGCCCAGCTGCCGTTGTCTGCGGCCCGCGCGGGTCCGACGGCGGCGCCGAGCAGCAGGCAGACGAGGCTCAGGAGGAGGACGTACGGCTTGCGCATGGGTGCGGACCCCCCACGGGCGTGAGTGGTGGCGGTCGGGCGGGTGCGGCCCCGTGCGGGAGGGCGCCCGGCCGCCGGTGAAGAGAGCGCGGATCGGGTGAGGGTGCGGATGGGGTGGAGGTGGGATCGGATGAGGGTCGGGGTCGGGGTCAGGTGAGGGTCAGGTGAGGGTCAGGGTCAGGACGCCGGAGTAGGAACCCGGGGGCGTGAACGCCGGTACGTCCAGGGAGAGCCCCGCGTCGACGGTGAACTCGCCGCCGGTGAGGGCCGCGTCCGGGGTCGACGCCAGGGTCGCTCCGGTGGTGCCCACCGTGCCCGCCGAACCGGCCTTGCAGGTGCTCGGGCTGCCCGCCTTGGTGGCGCAGGCGGGGGTCCAGCTGAGCCTGCCGGCGTCGATCTTGGCGCCGGGACCGGTGAAGTCGGTGACCTTGCCGGTCAGCGACCAGCCGGCGGGTCCGCCGCGGAAGTCCTTGACGGTCACCGTACGCAGCGCGCCGGTGGAGGCGCCGCCCTTGCCGAAGTCGACCGCCGACAGCGCGACGGAGTCCCCGGCCTGGGACATGGACAGCGTGCCCGCCTTGACGGTGGTGGTCAGCTTCTGGCTGCCCGCCGGGACGGGCGTGTTGTCGTTGACGACGTAGGCCGCCGGACCGGCGCCCTTGGCCGCGTCCCAGGAGGCACCCTCGTACGCCACGATCCCGGTCGTCGTCTTGTCGTTGACGACCAGCGAACCGCTGAAGGTGCCGCCGGCGCCCGCGGTCACCGTCGCGGTGTCCGCGGTCTGGGTGCTCCCGGCCCGCCCGGCCAGCGTGACCGTCGCGCCCGGTGTGAAACCGCTGCCGTTGACGGTGACGGCGGCGCCCGCGTTCCCGGAGGCCGAACCGAGCGTGATGGAACGGCTGTTGACCGGGGTCGAGTCCGTCGCGGTGACGGTCTGGGAGACCGGCGCGGGCGGATTCGTCACCGTGCACGGGGTGTCCAGCTCCAGGATGTAGCTGGTGTGGATGTTGTAGTCGCCGGGCGAGAGCGTGATCGCCCCGGGGGCGGTGACCTTGAACGTGCCGGTCATGGAGAACGACGGGAAGGCGCCGTTGCCCGGCACCGGGTCGTTCTTCTTCGGCCCGGCCACCGTCACGTCCCCGGTCTGCGCCCCGCCGAGGGTGACCTTGCCGGTGGGCGTCATGATGTCGGCCGGCAGGGCGATCGCGGTGGGGTTGCTGGCAGCGGGCTTGACCACGGTGTACGTCACCGTCACCGTGTCGCCGACCTTGGGGCTGGCGTTGTCCACCGAGATGTTCCCGGTGGTGGTGCCGTCGATCGGCGGAATGCCCGCGACGGCCGGCGGGATGCAGTGCGTGGCGAAGTCCACGTTCGTCCCGGCGGCACCCGCCGGACAGGCCAGCGCACCGCCCGCGGTGACCGCCAGGGCGGTCGCCCCGAGCAGTGACGCCCAGCGCCACCGACGGGATCTTCGGGGTGTCGGACCCATGGGCCCCCTCCTGTGGGTTGCGGGCGCAGCGGCTCGTCTGCGCCGACAGGGGGCCATTGATGTGGAGGCCGCGTGAGAAGTCAATGCAGATGCCGCAGAAAACTGACGGATCATCAGTTTCTGCGGCACCCCTACGACATCCGGAACAGATCGCTCAGTTCAGTCGGTTCGGTCGGTTCGCTCTACTCGGTCGGTTCGCTCTACTCGGTCGGTTCGGTCGGTTCGGCCGGGTTCGGTCAGCTGAACACGAACGGCCCGGGCGACTGGTTGGCCGTCGCCGTGCACGTGACGTTGATCCCGAAGATCGTCATCACCAGCGAGCCGCCGTACGTCTCCAGGCTGTCGCCGGAGGCCACCGTGCCGGTCAGCGGGCCGACGCTGACCGGGTCGCCGGTGGCCATCGCCGGGTTCTTGGTCCCGCTGAAGACCGTGGTGCCGCCGCTCGCCTTGACCAGGGTGAGCTTGGAGCTGATGGAGTCCTTCGCCACCGGGAGCGGCGCGGTGATCGCGGTGGAGGTGAGGGAGATGGTGGCCGAGGTGCCGCTCTGGGTGGCGGTGAGCGTCGCCGCGCCACCGCCGAAGATGCCGCAACTGGCGTTGATGGTCGCCGTCTGGGGAGTGACGGCGGCCGCGGTGGGCGCGAAGGCGAGTCCGGTGACCGCCAGGGCCCCGGCCACGAGTGCCGCACCTGTGGCTGTTCGCTTGCCTCTCATGGGGATCCGCTTCCCTTCCCTGCTGGGGAATGCCATGTGGGGATGGACGGGAGATGGGCGTGCGGCGGACGACAGGCCTGGGCAGGTGGATGCGGGCACACTGCGCGGGCGATGCGGATCTGACGGTCCGTCGGATACTACGCTTCCATTGATGCGCGGGAGGCAAGGGGCCGACAAGGTTGAATTCCGGCCTACTCCGGGGAGCCGGCCGGGACGGTCAGCCGTACGGCACCGTCGGGGCCGGCCAGCAGCACCGGCGTGGCCGGGCCGCCGAGGTCGGCCACCGCGGCCAGGTCCTGCGCCGGGACCTCCTCGGCCTCCGTGACGACCGCCGCCGCCTCCAGCGACTTCGCCCCGGAGGCCACGGCCATGGCGACCGCCGTCCGCAGGGCACTGAGCTTCAGGGAGTCGAGGGCGACGGTCCCGGCGACATAGGTGCGGCCGGTCTCGTCGCGTACGGCCGCGCCCTCGGGCACGCCGTTGCGGGCCCGCGCGGAACGGGCCAGGGTGACGATCTTGCGGTCCTCGGGGTCGAGCGCGTTGCTGTCGGTCATGCCCCGAGCATACGAACCGGAAGGGCTCTCGCCCCGCCACGGGGTACGCCTCCGCCTCAGCCGCGGTCGAGGCGGAGACGGTCGGCGCGCGGCAGACCGGCGACGACCAGGTCGTACGAGTCCTCCACCAGCTCCCGGACCAGCCGGTCCGGGAGACCGCCGTCGACCGTGACCGTGTTCCAGTGCCGTTTGTTCATGTGGTAGCCGGGGACGATCAGTCCCTCGTGCTCGTCGCGCAGCCGGACCGCGTCCTCCGGGTCGCACTTGAGGTTGACCTTCAGGGGCCGCTCGTCCGTCCAGCTCAGGGCGAACATCTTGCCCAGCACCTTGAACACCGAGATCTCCGGACTGAACGGGAAGTCCTCCACGGCCGCGTTGAAGGACAGGCACAGGGCGCGCAGTTCCTCGGGCGTCACTCGGGTCTCTCCTCCTCGGCGGGGCCGCCGGCCGGCTCCACCAGCACCGTCACGATCTTGTTGCGGCGGCCGGCCGCGGCCTCCGCGGTCAGCCGCAGCTCGCGCCCGTCGGGCAGCCCGACCTCGGACGAGGCCCCGGCGATGGGCACCCGGCCCAGCGCCTTGGCCAGCAGGCCGCCGACGGTCTCCACGTCCTCGTCGTCGTACTCCTCCAGGCCGTACAGCTCGCCGAGGTCGGTGATGTCGAGGCGGGCGGTGACCCGGAAGCGGTCGTCGCCGAGGTCCTCCACGGGCGGCAGTTCCCGGTCGTACTCGTCGGTGATCTCGCCGACGATCTCCTCCAGGATGTCCTCGATGGTGACGATCCCGGCGGTGCCGCCGTACTCGTCGATGACGACGGCGACGTGGTTGCGTTCCTTCTGCATCTCGCGCAGCAGGTCACCGGCGTTCTTGGTGTCGGGCACGAAGAACGCGGGGCGCATGGCCGTGGACACCAGGTCGTTCTCGGCGTCGCGGCTGATGTGCGTCTTGCGGACCAGGTCCTTCAGGTACACGATCCCGACGATGTCGTCCTCGCTCTCCCCGGTGACCGGGATGCGCGAGAAGCCGGAGCGCAGGGCGAGGGTGAGGGCCTGGCGGATGGTCTTGTACCGCTCGATGACCACCAGGTCGGTCCTCGGGACCATGACCTCCCGCACGAGGGTGTCCCCGAGCTCGAAGACCGAGTGCACCATGCGGCGCTCCTCGTCCTCGATCAGCGACTCCTTCTCGGCGAGGTCGACCAGCGCGCGCAGCTCCGCCTCGGAGGCGAACGGGCCCCGCCTGAAGCCCTTGCCCGGGGTGAGCGCGTTGCCGATCAGGATCAGCAGGGACGGGATCGGTCCCATGATCCGGGCCAGCGGCAGCAGCACGTACGCGGCCACCGTCGCCGTGTTGAGGGGGTGCTGGCGGCCGATGGTGCGCGGGGAGACGCCGACGGCGACGTACGACACCAGGACCATCACGCCGATCGCGGCGAGCAGGGCCTGCCAGGTGGAGTGGATCTCCCGCAGGCAGGCGTAGGTGACCAGGGCGGCGGCGGCCATCTCGCAGGCGACGCGGACCAGCAGCGCCACGTTGAGGTAGCGGGTGGGGTCGGCGGCGATCTGGGCCAGCCGGTCGCTGCCGCGCCGCCCCGACTTCACCGCTTCCTCGGCGCGGAAGCTGGAGACGCGGGCGAGGCCCGCCTCCGCACAGGCGGCGAGCCACGCGACGACGACCAGCGCGACCGCTCCGACGACGATCTGAGGACTCATCGGCCGCGCTTACGACACCGTCGGCGCCGGAGAGGGACCGGTCAGGCCCTTCTCCGCCCGCCAGCCGTCCACGATGGCGGCCTGCAGCCCGAACATCTCGGCCTTCTCGTCGGGTTCCTCGTGGTCGTAGCCGAGCAGGTGCAGCACGCCATGGACGGTGAGCAGGTGCAGCTCCTCGTCCATGGAGTGCTGCGTGGGCGCTTCCGCGCCCTGCTTCTTGGCGACCTCCGGGCACAGCACGATGTCCCCGAGCAGCCCCTGCGGGGGCTCGTCGTCGTCCTTGCCCGGCGGGCGCAGCTCGTCCATCGGGAAGGACATGACATCGGTCGGGCCCGGCAGGTCCATCCACTGGATGTGCAGCTGCTCCATGGCGTCGGCGTCCACCACGATCACCGACAGCTCGGAGAGCGGGTGGATGCGCATGCGCGCGAGCGCGTAGCGGGCGATGTCGAGGATCGCCTGCTCGTCGACCTCGGTTCCGGACTCGTTGTTGACGTCGATCGACATGGCGCTGTGCTTGTCTACTTCCCCTTGTGCCCGGACTTCGCCCGGCCGCCCTGGTGGCCGCCGTTCTCCGTGCCGTGCGTGCTGTCGTACTTCTCGTACGCGTCGACGATACGGCCGACGAGCTTGTGCCGTACGACGTCCTGGGACGACAGGCGCGAGAAGTGGACGTCGTCGAGCCCCTCCAGGATCTCCTGCACCTGCCGCAGACCGCTCTTCGTGCCGCCCGGCAGGTCGACCTGGGTGACGTCACCCGTGATCACGATCTTGGAGTCGAAGCCGAGGCGGGTGAGGAACATCTTCATCTGCTCGGGGCTCGTGTTCTGGGCCTCGTCCAGGATGATGAAGGCGTCATTGAGGGTGTTGTGGGTCAGCAGGTAGTCCGTGGTGACATAGAGGGAGTCCTCTGCGGCCACCTGGATGCAGACCGTCTCCTCCCGACCTGCGGGCTCGATCGAGTCGATGAACCGCATCGGGCGTCCGCCGCCACCGGCCGCGTGGTACTTGTCGCGCTTGCGGGCGAGGCGGAAGGGCTCGATGCCCTCGGGGAGGCGGAGGTCGACGACATGGCTGTCGTGGCGATGGGCCGCCAAAGCCGTGCCCTGCTTGCGGTCCCTGGCGAGGCGAGGACGCGTGTAGGCGACACCGCCGAGCGACTGCACCAGGGCGATGACATCGTCGCGCAGGAGAATCGACGCGGTCGAGAACTGGACTCGGCACGTACGGTCTTTTTGTGTGACCGGTCCGCCGTCGGAGTCGAGGAGCCCCTGGAGGACCGCGAGACGGACCTCGGCGGAGTTGTACAGGTAGTCGTCCGGGACGAACTTGGTGTGTGAGCGCGTACGCAGCAGATCCAGCTCCTGCAGAACCCGCGTGACGGGATTCTCCAGAGTGACCACATCACCGGGGAACTTGATCCGATTGAGGACGTAGTCAGGTCCGCCCTTGTGCCGGACCACGACGCCCGGCAGTGCGGCCTCAAGGGCCTCCGCCAGCTCACGATCCTCTGTCGCGAAGGCCGGCGTGGTTGAACCCGTGAGGCAGCCGTCGCCCAGCAGCAGGCCCAGCGCGTACGGATCCATGGGAACCGCCCGCTCGGGGAGACTGACCGGCGCCGTCAGCATCGGCAGCTCGTACCGGCGACAGTGCCCCGCACGCAGGTTGCCGATCATCTCCTGGGTCTCCAGGACTCTCCACGGCTTGTCGCGGCGCTTGTCGTCGCGCGTCCTGACCGTCCACAGGTGCTCGCCGCAGCACAGGGTCCACGCGCCGTCCTGGGAGGTGACGCGGTAGATGTCCTTCTCACCCTGCGGGTATACGCCGAGGACCGGGGTCGGCTCACCGTTGGAGCCAATGACCAGGTCACCGACCTCAAGGTCGCCGATGGGCCGCCAGCCGTCCGGTGTCAGGACATTCGTGAACCGCGGCTGGGCACGGCCGCGCATGTACGCCAGCGGCGCCACCTCGATGGTCCCGGCCGCCATCAGCCGCGGGATCGAGTCCGGGTCCAGCATGTCGTGCAGCGCGTCGTACAGCGGGCGCAGATACGGGTCGATCTTCTCGTAGAGCGTGCCCGGCAGGAATCCGAGCCGCTCGCCGGCCTCGACCGCCGGGCGGGTCAGGATGATGCGGTTGACCTGCTTGGACTGCAGGGCCTGGACCGCCTTGGCCATGGCCAGGTAGGTCTTGCCGGTGCCGGCGGGGCCGATGCCGAAGACGATGGTGTGCTTGTCGATCGCGTCGACGTAGCGCTTCTGGTTCAGGGTCTTGGGGCGGATGGTGCGGCCGCGCGAGGACAGGATGTTCTGCGTCAGTACCTCGGCCGGGGTCTCCAGGCCGTCGCTCGTCCCGTTCTCGCTCGCCTTCAGCATGGCGATCGAGCGTTCCACTGCGTCCTCCGTCATCGGCTGCCCGGTGCGGAGCACGAGCATCATCTCGTCGAACACGCGCTGGATGAGGGCGACGTCCGCCTGGTCGCCGACCGCGCTGATCTCATTGCCCCGGACGTGGATGTCGGCCGCCGGGAAGGCCTTCTCTATCACGCGCAGCAGGGAGTCACCGGATCCCAGCACGGTGACCATCGGGTGCTGGGCGGGGACCGTGAACTGTGCTCTCGCCTGCCCCTGCGCGGGAGTGCGAGCTGTGGGTGTCTGAGTCATGGGCCGGCGCTTAAGGCCTGCGGTTCCTCCTCGTCACGGCCGCACAGCTGAGGGCGGCCTCGCGCTATCCAGAGTACGACGGGGGTGTGACAACGCCGTAGGGCTTTTCCCGGCGGCCACCTGAGGCCCTCGCCTCACGCCGACCGCCCGAACCCGATCGTCGGTACCGCCCGCCGCAGCGGCCAGGGGCGCACCTTCTCCTCGGGCACCAGGTCGGCCAGGAACGCGTACCGCCGCAGCGCCGCCGGATCCTGTCCCTCCACCGACTGCACCCGCCGCCACCACGCCCCGATCTCGGACCAGCCCGGGGCGGACAGCGATCCGCCGAACTCCTGGACGGACAGGGCGGCGGTGAGTCCCGCGAAGGCCAGCCGGTCGGCCAGCGGCCAGCCCGCGAGCGTGCCCGTGACGAACCCGGCGACGAACACGTCACCGGCTCCCGTGGGGTCCAGTGCCTCCACCGCGATCGCCGGCACGTCGGCGCTCTCGCCGGTGCGCCGGTCCACCGCGTAGGCGCCCTCCGAGCCGAGGGTGACCACGGCCAGCGGCACGTACTCGGTCAGCGCGTGGGCCGCCTCGCGCGGGCAGTGGGCGCCGGTGTAGCGCTTGGCCTCCTCGGCGTTGGGCAGGAACGCCTCGCAGTGCGCCAGGTCGGCGAGGCCGGCCAGGTCCCAGGCGCCGGTGTCGTCCCAGCCGACGTCGGCGAAGATCCGGGTGCCCTCGCGGGCGGCCTGGGCGATCCACGGGGCGCTCTCGCCGGGGACGAGGGAGGCTACGGCGGCACGCGCGCGCGGCGGGCGGTCCGGTCCGGGCTCCTCGGGCGGCGGCTCGTGCCCGTGGGAGACCATGGTCCGCTCGCCCTCGTACGCCATCGAGACGGTGACCGGGGAGTGCCAGCCGGGGACCGTGCGCGACGCGGACAGGTCGATGCCCTCGCCCTGCTCCAGCGCGTCCCAGCAGTACTCCCCGTAGTGGTCGTCGCCGAAGGCGGCGGCGAGGGAGGTGCGCAGGCCCAGGCGGGACAGCGCGGTGGCCATGTTGGCGACGCCGCCGGGGCTCGACCCCATCCCGCGCGCCCAGGACTCGGTCCCGCGCACCGGGGCGGAGCCGAGACCGGTGAAGATGATGTCCAGGAAGACGGTGCCCAGGAGGTACACGTCCCAGGGCGGATCGCCCGGCCCGCGCAGCGCGGCGAGGGGGTCGACCTGGGCCTGCCAGTGCTGTCCCTGCTGTGCCGCCAGCTGCTCCTCGGCGTGCCGCTCGGCGAGCCGCTCGGCGGTGGCGGACAGTCCCTTTCCGGTGGACGCGTTGGAGGAGATCACGATGCGCTCCCTGACGTGGTGGGGATCTAGCCCAGTGTGCACCACATCACTGACATCCCACCGACGCGCCCGCCGCGGGGGCCACCGCTGTCACCAGCGGGGAACGGACGGCGTGACCCAGCCGGGTTCGGCGACCCGCATCGCCGCCGCGTCGTCCCGGTCGCGCAGCGCGCCGTCGTCGTCGAGCCACCGCCGGTGCAGGAACCGCAGCTTCTCCCGGTCGAGCGAGACGCCGAGGCCGGGCGCGTCGGAGACGGTGATCCTGCCGTCGTCGAAGGTGAGCCGCTCGGTGAGCACGTCCTCGGACTGCCAGGGGTAGTGGGAGTCGCAGGCGTGGTGGAGGTTCGGGACGGTGGAGGCGACGTGGGTCATCGCGGCCAGGCTGATCCCCAGGTGGGTGTTGGAGTGCATGGAGACCCCGACGCCGAAGGTCCGGCAGATCGCGGCCAGTTGCTGGGTGTTGCGCAGGCCGCCCCAGTAGTGGTGGTCGGAGAGGACGACCTGGACGGCGTCCTTCGTGAACGCCTCCTTGATCTCGGCGAAGGTGGTCACGCACATGTTGGTGGCCAGCGGTACGCCGGTCCCGGCGGAGACCTCGGCCATGGCGGGGGTGCCGAGGGCCGGGTCCTCCAGGTATTCGAGGACGTCCCCCAGCTCCTTGGCCACCTTCAGGGAGGTCTCCACGGACCAGGCGCCGTTGGGGTCCAGGCGCAACGGGTGGCCGGGGAAGGCCTCGGCCAGTGCCCGTACGGCCGCGATCTCCTCGTCGGGCGCGAAGACGCCGCCCTTGAGTTTGAACGAGGTGAAGCCGTAGCGCTCCTTGAACTTCCGGGCCTGCTCGACGATCCCGGCCGGGTCGACCGCGGCACCCCAGTCGTCCTTCTCGGCGGCCACGCCCTCGGGGTGGCCGGCCCACTTGTAGAACAGGTAGGCGCTGTACTCGACCGCGTCGCGCACCCTGCCGCCGAGCAGCGCGTGGACGGGCAGGCCGAGCGACTTGCCGAGGGCGTCCAGACAGGCCACCTCGAAGCCGGAGACGACGGACAGGCGCAGCTTGTCGGCGGTCTGGACGCCGCGCAGCCCGCCGACGTCCACCTGGCCGGAGATCCTGGACCGGTCGACGGCGACCTCCTCGGCCACCGGGAAGAGCCCGTTGAGGTCGCTCACCGGCCGGCCGACCAGCTGTTCGGCGAACGGCCGCGCCAGCTCCAGGTACTTGGTGTCGCCGTAGGTCTCCCCGACGCCGGTGATCCCGTCCGCCGTCACGACCTCCACGATCAGCCGGGGCGTGTAGGGCTGGTGGACGCCCTGGGTGTTGAGCAGCGGCGGGTCGGCGACCAGGATCGGGGTCAGCCGTACGTCGGTGATCGTGAGGTTCACAGGGTGGCTCCTACGAGGTCGAGTCCGGTGGTGAGCAGGGCCCTGAGGTCGGCCAGGTCGGCGGGCGAGGGGTCGGTCAGCGGGGCGCGGACGGGGCCGACGGGGCGGCCGCGCAGCCTGGCCGCCGCCTTGACCAGGGACACCGCGTATCCGGGTACCCGGTCGCGGAGTTCCACGAGCGGCACGTAGAACTCGCGCAGCAGCCGCTCGACGGTCTTGTTCTCCCCGGCGCGCAGGGCGGTGAAGAAGGCGCCCGCGATCTCGGGGGCGAAGGCGTGGACGGCGGAGGAGTAGGCGGGGACGCCGACGGTGGCGTAGGCGCGGGCCTGGATCTCGGCGGTGGCGGCGCCGTTGAAGAACAGGAAGCCCTCGGGGGCGGCGAGGGTGAGGCGCTGGAGCCGGTCGAGGTCGCTGTGGCCGTCCTTGAGGCCGATGACGTTCGGGATCCGCGCGACGCGCCTCAGGGAGTCGGGCGTGTAGGCGACCTGGCCGCGCTGGTAGGCGACGAGGGGCAGCGGGGTGCGGGCCGCGAGCTGCTCCAGCTGGGCGACCAGGCCGTCCTGCGGGGCGGCGACCAGGTAGTGCGGCAGGACGAGGAGGGCGTCGGCGCCGGCCTCCTCGGCGATGCGGGCGAACCGGGTGGCCTGCGCCCAGCCGTATCCGGTCCCGGCGACGACGGGCACGCGGCCCGCGGCCTCCCGGACCGTGATCGTGACGATCTGCCGGTACTCGTCCTCGTCCAGCGAGAAGAACTCACCGGTGCCGCAGGCGGGGAAGACGGCGCCGGGGGCGGTGGCGAGCTGGGCCGCGACGTGGGCGCGGAAGCCGTCGGGGTCGAGGGTGCCGTCGTCGTGGAAGCTGGTGAGCGGGAACGACAGCACGCCCGCCGCCATGCCGTCCCGCAACCGCCGCCGGACCGTGTCCGTGTCGAGGCCCACCCTCAGTCATCTCCCTATGTAGACGCCATCTACGTATGCAGATGGAGGCTAGATAGACGAACCACGGCCGTCAATGGGCGAGGGCCTCCCGCTTACGATCGGCACATGCCGGAGACCCGGGCCGAGACAGGCGGCGTGCGCGAGGTGAAGTCGGCGGCGCGGACCGTCGAGCTGCTGGAACTGCTCGCGGCGCGCGCCGACCGTCCCGCGCGACTGCAGGAGCTGGCGGACGAGCTGGGCGTGCCGCGCAGCTCGATGTACGCGCTGCTGCAGACCCTGATCGGCCGGGGCTGGGTGCGCACGGACGTCACCGGCTCGCTCTACGGCATCGGCATCCACGCCCTGCTCACCGGCACCAGCTACCTCGACTCCGACCCGCGCGTCCAGGCGGTGCGCCCGTATCTCGACGAGGCCTCGCAGGCGCTCGGCGAGACGATCCACCTCGGGCGGCTGGACGGGGCGGACGTGGCGTACCTGGCCACCCGGGAGTCGCACGAATACCTGCGGACCATCAGCCGGGTGGGGCGGCGGCTGCCGGCGCACGTGGGCGCCCTGGGCAAGGCGCTGCTGGCGGAGCGGGACGACGGGGAACTGCCCGAGGGGCCGTACCGGGCGGCGACGCCGAACTCGCACACCAGCCGGGAGTCACTGGCCGCCGACCTCGCCGGGGTACGCGCGCGCGGCTACTCCATCGACCGGGAGGAGGGCGTCCTCGGCATCGTCGGTTTCGGCTTCGCGCTGCGCTACGACCACCCCGCCCTGGACGCGATCAGCTGCTCGGTGCCGGTGGCCCGGCTGACGCCCCATCACGAGCGGCGCATCGTCGCCGTCATGCGGGAGATCAGGGCGAGGATCGAGGCCACGGCACCGGGCGCGGCGGGCGCTCCCCACTGGCGATAGCGCGCGCTGCTACCCGGCCTCCGGGCATCCAAACCGAACATGACCCGGATCACACCCCCCGCGCTTCTTCCGCAACCGCATGCTTGATACAACTTGCTCGCGCGTTCCTGTCCGTCGACGGCCTGCGCCCAACCCCCTTTCCGAAGTGCTTCTTTCGCATGCCCTGGGAACGCCCGTGTTCGCCCCTCGCTCCATCCCCTGGCCCCTCGTCGCCCTTTTCACGGCCGGTTATCTCGCCCCCTACCTGTTGCCCACCACCGTCGGCCGCCTGGACTCGGGACTGCCGCTGACCGCCACGCAGGCGGGCGCCATCGGCAGTGCCCTGCTGCTGAGTTCGGCGTCGGCCGGGTTCGTGCTGGTCTCACGGGTGGAGCGGATCGGCGCGCGGACGCTGTCGAGGGCCGGGCTGGCGCTCGCCGTGCTCGGCTACGGCATCGCCGCCCTGAGCGGCGACGTTCCGACGGTGGTCGTCGGCGCGCTGCTCGGCGGCTTCGGCTCCGGTACGGCGACCACGGTGGCCGCCGCGGGCATCTCGGCCATGGGGGTGCCCCCGCGCGAGGGTGTTCGAGCGTGGGGGACCGACCCGCACCGCACGACCACCCTCGGTCTGCTCGGCGTCTCCGCCCTCGCGGGCGCCCTCTATCTGACGATCCCGCACCTCGGCCCCGGGCACGGCCAGCCGCTCGCGGCGCTCGCCCTGACCGCGCTCGCGGTGTGGCCGCTCACCGGCCGGCTCCCGGTCCGTACGGCGGCCCCGCACCGCCCCCTGGACGGCCGCCGCCTCCCCCACTTCCGCTCCGGGCTGCTGCTGGCCGTCGCGATGCCCTGCTGGTCGCTCGTGCAGAACTCCCTGTGGGGCGTCAGCGGCCGTATCGGACTGACCCAGGCGCGGCTGACCGAGTCCACCGTCGGCGCGGTCTTCGCGGTGGCCCTCGGCGCCGGGCTGCTGGGTGTGACGGTCGCGGGCGCGGTCGGCCCCCGGTTCGGGCGGGCGCTGCCGGTGGGCGCCGGTACCGCCCTGATCGCCGGCTGCGTGCTGGTCAGCGCCTCGGCGACCGACCTGACGACCTTCGCGACCGGCGAGATCGCCTGGAACCTGCTCTACCCGGTCGTCCTGTCGTACGTCATCGGACTGGCCGCCTCCCTGGACCCGCGAGGGCGCTGGGCGGTCCTGGTCGGCTCCGCGTCCTCGCTGGGGACGGCGGCCGGACCGCTGACCGGGAGCGTGCTCGCGGCGCGGGCCGGGTTTCCGGCGATGGGCGCGGAGTTGGCGGTGGGACTGCTGGTGATCGCCGTGCCGATGACGGTGGTCGCGCTGGGCGTGGGCAGGAGGTCTCTTCCGGTGGTGGAGATCCCGGTGGAGACCACCGCCGCCCAGCGCCCCTACGACACGACGGCCGCCTAGAACTCGTAGGCCTCCACCTCGGCCAGGTACCTGGTCCGCCGCTCCTCGTCGTCCTCCAGGAAGGAGGCGAGGAACGAGTTGCGGGCCAGCTCGCGCAGGCGGTCCTCGGTGAGGCCCAGCGACTGCCGTACGGCGGTGAAGTTGTCGCCGACGTAGCCGCCGAAGTAGGCGGGGTCGTCGGAGTTGACCGTGCACAGCAGGCCCGCGTCGAGCATCGCGGGCAGCGGGTGGTCGGCGAGGGTGTCGACGGTGCGCAGCCGGACGTTGGACAGCGGGCACAGGGTCAGCGGGATCCGCTCGCGGACCAGCCGCTCGACCAGCGCCGGGTCCTCCACGCAGCGCAGCCCGTGGTCGACGCGCTCCACGCCGAGCACGTCGAGAGCCTCGGTGATGTACTCCGGCGGGCCCTCCTCGCCGGCGTGCGCCACCCGGCGCAGCCCGAGCGCGGCGGCGGCCTCGTACACCTCGCGGAACTTCACCGGCGGGTGTCCGACCTCGGCCGAGTCGAGCCCGACACCGGTGATCCGGTCGAGGTAGGGCTTCGCGGCCTCCAGCGTCCGCAGGGCCGACTCGGCGGATTCGTCGCGCAGGAAGCAGAGGATGAGCCGGGTGGAGATGCCGTGGGTCTCCTCGCCGCGGCCCAGCGCCCGCCACAGACCCTCCACCACCGTGCCCATGGCCACGCCCCGGGAGAGGTGCGCCTGGGGGTCGAAGAAGATCTCCGCGTGCCGCACGCCCTGCGCGGCGGCACGGGCGAGGTAGGCGTCGGCCAGGTCCTCGAAGTCCCGCTCGGTGCGCAGGACGGCCATCAGTTCGTAGTACAGGTTCAGGAAGGACTGCAGATCCTCGAACCGGTAGGCCTCACGCAGTTCGTCGGTGTCCGCGTACGGCAGCTCGACGCCGTTGCGCTCGGCCAGCCGGAACGCCAGCTCGGGCTCCAGGGTGCCTTCGATGTGGAGGTGCAGTTCTGCTTTCGGGAGGGGCATCAAAGCATCGTACGGCCGCTTCACCTACGTTTCGGCACCGCAACCCGGAGGAGGTCGTACGCCACGGTCAGCTCGCCCTCGTATCCGGCCGCGCGGGCCTGCCGCTCGAACTCCTCCGGCTCGGCGTAGCGCTGGCTGAAGTGGGTGAGGACCAGGTGCCGTACGCCGGCGTCCCGGGCGACGCGCGCGGCCTGACCCGCCGTCAGGTGTCCGTGGTCGGCCGCGAGCCGGGAGTCCTCGTCGAGGAAGGTGGACTCGATGACCAACAGGTCGCAGTCCTCGGCGAGGGCGTGCACCCCGTCGCACAGCCGGGTGTCCATGACGAACGCGAACCGCTGCCCGCGCCGCACCTCGCTGACCTCGTCCAGCGTCACACCCCCGAGCACGCCCTCGCGCCCCAGCCGGCCCACGTCCGGCCCCTTGATCCCGTGCGCGGCGAGGCGCTCGGGCAGCATGCGTCGGCCGTCGGGCTCGGTGAGGCGGTAGCCGTAGGACTCGACGGGGTGGGAGAGCCTGCGGGCCTCCAGCGTGTACGACGGGGTCGTCGCGAGGAGGCCGTCGGCGGCGACCGGGGCCTCGGTGAGGGGGACCGTCTCCCGGTAGGCGGTGGCGTACCGCAGCCGGTCGAAGAAGCGCTGCCCGGACCGGGGGTAGTGCGCGGTCACCTCGTGCGGCACCTCGTCGAGGTTGATCCGCTGGATGACCCCGGCGAGCCCCAGCGAGTGGTCGCCGTGGAAGTGGGTGACACAGATCCGGTTCAGGTCGTGGGCGGCGACCCCGGCGCGCAGCATCTGGCGCTGGGTGCCCTCGCCGGGGTCGAACAGGATGCCCTCGCCGTCCCAGCGCAGCAGGTAGCCGTTGTGGTTGCGGTGCCGGGTGGGGACCTGGCTGGCGGTGCCGAGGACCACCAACTCACGTACGGACATGCCGGCTTATCCGGGGGGCCATTCCAGGCCACGGCCGCCGAGGACGTGCGCGTGGGCGTGCCAGACGGTCTGGCCGGCGCCGCCGCCGGTGTTGAAGACGGTGCGGTAGCTCTCCAGCTTCTCCTCGTCGGCCACGGCCCGGGTCTCCCGCAGGACGTCGGCGGCGAGTTCCGGCGCACCCGCGGCGAGGACGGCGGCGTTCTCGTAGTGTGCCTTGGGGATCACCAGGACGTGGGTCGGCGCCTGGGGGTTTATGTCACGGAAGGCGACGGTGGTCTCCGTCTCACGGACGATCGTCGCCGGGATGTGGCCTGCGACGATCTTGCAGAACAGGCAGTCGTCCTGCGGTTCCCCTGCCATAACGCTGCGCTCGCTTTCGCCGGTTGCTGTGGTACGGGGCATGGTAGTCGGTCGGTGCGGGTCGTCCCGGGCTGTTCGGTTCAGGCCGGCAGGTCCGGCGGTGTCTTCGCGGGGGTCGACTCCAGTGCCTCCAGGGCCAGCCTGATCGCCTCGTCCAGCTGGGCGTCCCTGCCCTCCGCCCAGTCCTGCGGGCGCTGGAGTACCTCCACGTCCGGGTCCACCCCGTGGTTCTCCACGTCCCAGCCGAAGCCGTCCAGCCAGGTGGCGTACTTGGGCTGGGTGACCAGGGTGCCGTCGACCAGGTGGTAGCGGCTGTCGATACCGATGACACCGCCCCAGGTGCGGGTGCCGACGACCGGGCCGATACCGAGGGCCTTGATCGCCGCGTTGACGATGTCACCGTCGGAGCCGGAGAACTCGTTGGCGACGGCGACGACCGGTCCCCTGGGCGCGTCCAGCGGATAGCTGGTGGGCCGCATGCCGCGGGGCACGTCCCAGCCGATGATGCGCCGGGCCAGCTTCTCCACGACGAGCTGGGAGGTGTGACCGCCCCGGTTCCCCCGGACGTCGACGACCAGGCCCTCGCGGGCCACCTCGACGCGCAGGTCCCGGTGGATCTGCGCCCAGCCGGGCGCCTGCATGTCCGGGACGTGGAGGTAGCCGAGCCGGCCGCCGGACTTCTCGTGGACGTGGGCGCGCCGGCCGGCCACCCACGCGTGGTAGCGCAGCGGCTCCTCGTCGGCGACCGGGACGACGACCGTGTGCCGGGGCTCGCCCCCGCCCGACGGCGACACGGTCAGCTCGACCGGCTGTCCGGCCGTACCGACGAGCAGCGGTCCGGGGCCGGTGACCGGGTCGACCGGGTGGCCGGCGACGGCGACGATCGCGTCCCCGGCGCGCACGGCGACACCGGGCGCGGCGAGCGGGGAGCGGGCGTCGGGGTCGGAGGTCTCCGAGGGCAGGATCCGGTCGATGCGCCAACTGCCGTCCGGGTGGCGGGAGATGTCGGCACCGAGCAGGCCCTGCCGGGCGCCGCCGCCGTGGCCGCCAGGGGCGATGACGTAGGCGTGCGAGGTGCCGAGTTCGCCGTGCACCTCCCACAGCAGGTCGACGAGGTCGTCGCGGGTGGCGATCCGGTCCAGCAGCGGGCGGTAGCGGTCGAGGACGCCGTCCCAGTCGACGCCGCCGAGGTCGGCCCGCCAGAAGTGGTCGCGCATGATGCGACCGGTCTCCTCGTACATCTGCCGCCACTCGGCGGCCGGGTCGACCGTCTGCCGTACCCGGGCGAGGTCGACCGTGACGGTGTGGTCGCCGTCGTCGTCGGAGCCGGCCCGGCGGTCGCCGGGTACGACCCTGAGCCGGCCGTCGGTCCACAGCAGGACGCGTTTGCCGTCGCCGCTGACCTCGAAGTGGTCGGCGTCGGCGGCGAGGTGCTCGATGCGCCGCTGGGCGAGGTCGTAGCGCTCCAGCTCGGTGTGCGGATCGGGGTCCTCGGGGGTGGCCCGGGAGGCGCCGAGCACCCCGCGCACCGGGTGGCGCAGCCACAGCACGCCGTCCTTGGCTGCGCGCAGGTTGGTGTAGCGGGCGGCCTCTACCGGGAACGGCACGATGCGGTCGGCGAGGCCCTCCAGGTCGATGCGGGTCGCGGGGGTGCCCTCGCTGTCGGGGGTCTCGTCCTTGTCGGGGGCCTCGAAGGGGCGGCCGTGCCGCTGCGGGCCGAACGGCGAGGGTGTGGTCGCGGCCAGGGTGATCAGGTGGGGGCGGGCGCCGACCACGAAGGCCAGGTCGAAGACGTACTCGTCGTAGACCGGGTCGAAGGAGCGGTGCGAGAGGAAGGCGAGGTGCTTGCCGTCGAGGGTGAAGGCGGGCGCGTAGTCCTGGAAGCGCAGCGGGGTCGCCTCGGTGACCGACAGGTCGGTGGTGTGGGCGAGCCGCAGCTGGGACAGCGGGCGCGGGCCGGGGTGGGCCCAGGCCAGCCAGGCGGAGTCGGGTGAGAAGGCGAGCCCGGAGACCTCGCCGTCGTCGCTGCGATCGACCTCGCGGACCTCGCCGGTCTCCCGGTCGACGAGCAGCAGCCGTCCGTCGTGCGCGGCGACGGCGGCCCGGCTGCCGTCGGGGGCCATGGCCAGCTCCAGGACCCGGCCGAGCTGTCCGGCGGCCAGGCGGCGCGGGGTGGCGCCGGGGGCGAGGCCGGTGGCGGGCGCGAACTCCAGGGCGTCGTCGCCCTCGGCGTCCGTCACCCACACCACCCACTCCTCGCCGTCGGCGCGGAAGGCGCGCGGCTTGCGGGCGCGTACGCCGGGGGTGGCGGCGAGGGCGCGGGCGGGGCCGGAGCGGTGAGTGACCCAGTGGACGGCGCCGCGTACGGAGACCGCGCTGCCGCGCGCGGTGTGGTCGGGGGCGGCGGCCCCGAACCAGCGGGCGGCGTTCACCGGGCGGGGCCTGAGGTCCAGGCGCGAGCCGCCGAGCCGGACGTCCAGCCGCCGGGGCTCGGCCTCGGCCAGGTCGTCCAGCAGCCACAGTTCACCGGCCGAGCTGTACACCACCCGGCTGCCGTCGGTGGCCGCGTGCCGGGCGTAGAAGCTGTCGAGCGGGGTGTGGCGGCGCAGGTCGGAGCCGTCGGGGAGGGAGGAGTAGAGCGCGCCGGTGCCTTCGTGGTCGGAGAGGAAGCAGATCCGCTCACCGGCCCAGCCCGGGTACTCGATGTTGCCGTCCAGGTCCTCGTGGAGCCGTACGAACTCCCCGTCGCCGGCGCGGTCGATCCACAGCTTGCCCGCCGTGCCGCCCCGGTACCGCTTCCACCAGGCGGCCTCGCGGCCCATGGGCGCCGACAGCAGCACGGTGGACGGCCCGAGGGCCACATGGCCGACCGGGCCGTACGGCAGGGTGGTGGCCGGTCCGCCGTCGAGCGGGACGGCGCGGGCCCAGCTGCGGCGGACGCCGGGCTGACCGTGGGTGCTGAGCGCGAGGACGTGTCCGTCGGGGGTCCAGCCGCGCACCTCGGTCCGGGTGCCCCAGTGGGTCAGGCGCGTTGCGGGGCCGCCGTCCACCGGGGCGATGTGCACCTCGGGGGCGCCGTCGCGGGTGGAGGTCCAGGCGACCGTGGTGCCGTCGGGCGAGATACGCGGCAGGGTCACCGGCACGTTGTCGGCGCTGACCCGCCAGGCCCGGCCCCCGTCCAGGGGCGCGAGCCAGACGTCGTCCTCGGCGGTGAAGGCGACGAGGTCGCCGTGCAGATGGGGGAAGCGGAGGTAGGCCGAAGTCACCTGGTCAGCCTACGCAGCGAGCCGCTGTCGCGGTCCCGGATTCCGGTCACTGCTCCGACCGACCGCTCGGACCGGCCGCTTCGACCGACCCCTTCGACCGGCCGCCTGGGCGGGGCGGGCGGGCGGCTCCGCCGGGAGAAGCCCCTGGACACTCCGTGCCACAAGCGACCACGTTCTCCGGCTCCGCCGGACCTGAGTCTGCGACGCTCCGCGTCGCAACCATCAGATTCGCTTCACCACCGGCCTGAAGGCCGATGCACTGCGAATGAATTCCGGTAGCAGGCGGCGAAGCCGGTGACGAGGAGCCGGACCCGGGCGAGTTCCACGGTGTTCCCCCTCGGGTCAGGACCAGCGGCCGGTGCGGCCCAGGAGCAGGGCCGTCGCCGCTGTCCCGGCGGTCGATGTACGCATCACCGTAGGCCCCATGACGTACGCCTTCGCGCCCGCCTCCTCGAAGAGCGCCAACTCGTCCTTGGCGACGCCGCCTTCCGGGCCCACGACCAGCACGATCTCTCCCTCGGCGGGGAGGGGGGCGGTGGCCAGGGGCGCGCCGGCGTGCTCGAAGTCGGAGTGCAGGACGGCGGCGAAGTCGGCTTCGGCGAGAAGTGCGGCGACCTGCCGGGTGGTCGCCGCGTCCGCCACCTCGGGGAAGCGGACCCGGCGGGACTGCTTGCCGGCCTCACGGGCGGTGGCCCGCCACTTGCCGAGCGCCTTCAGGCCGCGCTCGCCCCGCCACTGGGTGATGCAGCGGGCGGCCTGCCAGGGCACGACGGCGTCCACGCCGACCTCGGTCATGGTCTCCACGGCGAGTTCGCCCCGGTCGCCCTTGGGCAGCGCCTGGACGACGGTGATGCGCGGCGTGGGCGGCGGCTCCTCGGACACCGGGGACAGGTGGACGACCAGCCGGTCCTTGCCCTCGGTGGTGATCACCTCGCCCGTCGCGTAGCGTCCGGCGCCGTCGGTGAGGACGACCTCCTCACCGGGCCCGAGCCGCTTCACGGAGACGGCGTGGCGGCCCTCGGGGCCGTCCAGGACGTACCGGTGGCCGTCGGTGTCGAAGTGGTCGACGACGAAGACCGGGGCGGTCATCGCGCGTCGCCTCCCTTGGACAACGCTGTCCGCGTGTCGGCGAGTTCGGCCGCGAGGACCTCCACCAGCCGGCCGGCGGGCAGGTCGCGGGCCATCCGGTGGCCCTGGCCGGCCCACAGCGCCATGCCCTGCGCGTCGCCGGCCTTGGCGGCGGCCTTGCGCAGCGGCGAGGTCAGGTGGTGGATCTCCGGGTAGGCGGCGGGAGCGTACGGACCGTGCTCGCGCAGGAACCGGTTGACCAGGCCACGGGCCGGGCGGCCGGAGAAGGCGCGGGTCAGTTCCGTGCGGGCGAACAGCGGGTTGGTCAGGGCCTGCTTGTGCAGGGCGTTCGCGCCGGACTCCGGGGTGGCGAGGAAGGCGGTGCCGAGCTGGGCGGCACTGGCGCCCGCGGCGAGGGCGGCCGCGATCTGGCTGCCGCGCATGATGCCCCCGGCGGCCACGACCGGCAGGCTCACGGTCTCGCGGACCTGGGCGATCAGGGAGAGGAGTCCGATGCCGGAGCCGTCGTTCTCCGGGATGTCCCGGTGGGCGCCCTGGTGGCCGCCGGCCTCCACACCCTGGGCGATCACCGCGTCGGCGCCGGCCCGCTCCACCGCGAGGGCCTCGTCGGCGGTGGTGACGGTGACCAGGGTGAACGTTCCCGCGCGGCGCAGCGAGTCCAGTACCTCCCGGGCGGGGACGCCGAAGTGGAAGGAGACCACCGGCACCGGATTGTCGAGCAGTACGGCGAGCTTGGCGTCGTAGCCGTCGTCGCGGCCGCTGTCGGGGTCGCCCAGCTCGGTCTCGTACCAGGCGGCCTCACCGGCCAGCTGGTGGGCGTAGACCTCCACCGCGCCCGACTCTGCGAGCTCTGGCTGCGGGAGGAACACGTTCACGCCGAAGGGACGGCTCGTGAGCCCCCGCAGTTGCTTGATCTCCTGGTACATGCCGTCGGCCGTCTTGTACCCGGCGGCGAGGAAACCGAGACCGCCCGCCTCGCTGACGGCCGCGGCGAGCTGCGGGACGGAGACACCGCCCGCCATGGGGGCCTGCACGACGGGATGGGTGCAGAGATCGGTCAGTGCGGAGGACATGACGGCATGTTGTCACGTCCTTTGAACAAGTCCGAATCCGGCTGTCCCCTGGCATAGGCCAGCGGCAACACCGGATCCGGACCAGCGATCAGCGCCCGTTGAAGGCGTCCTTCAGGCGCGAGAAGAGCCCTTGCTGCCCCGGCTCACCGCGCCTGCCCGGGGGACAACCCCCGGACCCCCGGCCGGGAGCCCGCGCACCGCGCCCCCGGCCGATCAACGCCCGTTGAAAGCGTCCTTCAACCGCGAGAAGAGCCCCTGCTGCCCCGGCTCACCGCGCCTGCCCGGGGGACAACCCCCGGACCCCCGGCCGGGGACCCGCGCACCGCGCCCCCGGCCGATCAACGCCCGTTGAAAGCGTCCTTCAACCGCGAGAAGAGCCCTTGCTGCCCGGGTTGGAACTGCCCCTGGGGGCGTTCCTCGCCGCGTAGTTTGGCCAGCTCGCGCAGGAGGCGTTCCTGGTCGGGGTCCAGCTTGGTGGGGGTGGTCACCTCGACGTGCACGATGAGGTCGCCCCGGCCGCCGCCGCGCAGGTGCGTGACGCCCCGGCCGTGCAGCGGGATCGACTGGCCGGACTGGGTGCCGGGCCGGATGTCGACCTCCTCCATGCCGTCCAGCGTCTCCAGCGGGACCTTGGTGCCGAGGGACGCGGCGGTCATCGGGATGGTGACCGTGCAGTGCAGGTCGTCGCCCCGGCGCTGGAAGGTGGAGTGCGGCAGCTCGTGGATCTCGACGTACAGATCACCGGCCGGACCGCCGCCCGGGCCCACCTCGCCCTCACCGGCGAGCTGGATGCGGGTGCCGTTGTCGACACCGGCGGGGATCTTGACGGTGAGCGTGCGCCGGGAGCGGACCCGGCCGTCGCCGGCGCACTCCGGGCACGGGGTCGGCACGACCGTGCCGAAGCCCTGGCACTGGGGGCAGGGGCGGGAGGTCATGACCTGGCCCAGGAAGGACCGGGTGACCTGCGACACCTCACCGCGGCCGCGGCACATGTCACACGTCTGGGCGGACGTGCCCGGCGCCGCGCCCTCGCCGTTGCAGGTGTTGCAGACGACCGCCGTGTCGACCTGGATGTCCTTGGTCGTGCCGAAGGCCGCCTCGTCGAGTTCGACCTCGATGCGGATCATCGCGTCCTGGCCGCGCCGGGTCCGCGAGCGCGGGCCGCGCTGCGACGCCGTACCGAAGAACGCGTCCATGATGTCCGAGAAGTTGCCGAAGCCACCGGCCCCGAAGCCGCCCGCGCCCGCGCCGCCCGCCTGCGAGAGCGGGTCGCCGCCGAGGTCGTAGACCTGCTTCTTCTGCGGGTCCGAGAGCACCTCGTAAGCGGCGTTGATCTCCTTGAACCGCTCCTGGGTCTTCGGATCGGGGTTGACGTCCGGGTGCAGCTCGCGCGCGAGCCGACGGAACGCCTTCTTGATCTCATCCTGCGACGCGTCGCGGCGCACGCCGAGAACGGCGTAGTAGTCCGTGGCCACTTACGACTCCGCCAGGATCTGTCCGACGTACCGTGCCACTGCGCGTACCGCTCCCATCGTTCCCGGGTAGTCCATGCGGGTCGGTCCGACCACGCCGAGCTTGGCCACTGCCTCGCCGCCCGAACCGTAACCGACCGACACCACTGACGTGGAGTTGAGCCCCTCGTAGGCGTTCTCGTGACCGATGCGTACGGTCATGCCCGAATCCCCCGCCTCGCCCAGGAGCTTGAGGAGCACGACCTGCTCCTCGAGCGCCTCCAGGACGGGCCGGATGGTGAGGGGAAAGTCATGTCCGAAGCGGGTCAGATTGGCGGTGCCGCCGATCATCAGCCGCTCCTCGTTCTCCTCGACGAGCGTCTCCAGGAGGGTGGAGAGCACCGTCGTGACCGTACCGCGGTCCTCGGCCTCGAAGGCGTCCGGCAGGTCCTCCACCAGCCGGGGCACGTCCGTGAAGCGGCGGCCCGCGACCCGGCTGTTCAGCCGTGCGCGCAGATCCGCCAGGGACGTTTCCCCGAAGGGCGCCGGACAGTCGACCATCCGCTGCTCGACCCGGCCGGTGTCGGTGATCAGCACCAGCATCAGGCGCGCCGGAGCGAGTGAGAGCAGCTCCACGTGGCGCACGGTCGAGCGGGTCAGCGACGGGTACTGCACGACGGCGACCTGCCGGGTCAGCTGCGCGAGCAGCCGCACCGTGCGCGCCACGACGTCGTCGAGGTCGACGGCGCCGTCCAGGAAGTTCTGGATCGCCCGCCGCTCGGGCCCGGTCATGGGCTTGACGCCCGCCAGCTTGTCGACGAACAGCCGGTAGCCCTTGTCGGTGGGGATGCGTCCGGCGCTGGTGTGCGGCTGCGCGATGAAGCCCTCGTCCTCCAGGGCCGCCATGTCGTTGCGCACCGTCGCCGGGGAGACGCCGAGGTTGTGCCGCTCGGTGAGCGCCTTGGAGCCCACCGGCTCCTCCGTGCCGACGTAGTCCTGGACGATGGCGCGCAGCACCTGGAGTCTGCGTTCACTCAGCATGCGCGCTCACCTCCAGCCTGTCGTCCGCACGGCACCTCGGGTCCTTTCGCCTGGCACTCTGCACTCGCGAGTGCCAGCCTTCCCCGGCCCAGTGTACGGCCGGGGGGTACGCACCGGGCAAGGCCGGTCCGTGCCACCGTGGCCGGTACCACTCTCCCTCGATAGCGTCGCGGTATGACGGTGACTTGGGAAGAGCTGGGGTGGGAGCGGCTGGCCGCCGGCGTCGGCCGGTGCCGGCTGCCGGTCTGGGACTGCACGGTGGGACTTGTCCTGGGAGAGGGTACGGCGCTGGTGGTGGACGCCGGGTCGAGTCTGGCCGAGGGCGCGCGGTTGCGCGCGCAGGCGCAGGAGCTGGCCGACCGCCGTGTGACCCATCTCGCGCTCACCCACCCGCACTTCGATCACGTCCTCGGCGCTCCGGCCTTCGCCGGGGCCGAGGTGTACGCGGCCGTGGGCATGGACGCCCTGTTCGCCCACGAGCGCGAGGAACTGCGCCTGGACGCGATTCGGAGCGGCCTGGCCGCCGAGGACGCCGACGAGGCGGTGGACGCGCTGGCCCCGCCCCGCCACCCGGTCTCCGGCGAGTGGACCCTGGACCTCGGGGGCGGCCGGCAGGCGCTGCTGGCCAACGTGGGTCCCGGCCACACCGCGCACGACCTGGTGGTGCTGGTCCCCGGTGACCCCGAGGTGGTCTTCTGCGGCGACCTGGTCGAGGAGTCGGGCGAGCCCCAGGCCGGCCCGGACGCCGTACCGGCCCGCTGGCCGGCCGCCCTCGACCGGCTCCTGGAACTCGGCGGCGAGGACGCGCTGTACGTGCCCGGTCACGGAGCGGTGGTGGACGCGGCCTTCGTGCGGGCGCAGCGGGATGCGCTGGCCGCGCGTTTCGGCGTGTCGCTCTGATGGCGGCCGGGGTTCTCCTATCGTCATCCGAATGCGCCCACCCGTCTCCCGCCACCGCCCTTCCAACGAGGGCCCTTCGGGACCGCGCCCTCGTGTGTACTCCGCCGACCTCACCCCCTCCTGGAAGAAGCCCGCGCCGGTGCCCGAGGTCGCGGCCGAGCCGGGTCTGGTGGTGGAGGAGCCCGGCACCGGTTTCTGCGGGGCGGTGATCCGCTGCGAGGCGGGCACGGTGACCCTCGAGGACCGCTTCGGCAAGCACCGGGTGTTTCCGCTGGAGCCGAGGGGGTTCCTGCTGGAGGGGCGGGTGGTGACGCTCGTCAGACCCTCGGCCGGTCCGGTACGTCCCACCCGTACGGCATCCGGTTCGGTGGCCGTGCCCGGCGCCCGCGCCCGCGTGGCCCGCGCCGGCCGTATCTACGTCGAGGGCCGGCACGACGCCGAGCTGGTCGAGAAGGTGTGGGGCGACGACCTGCGCGTCGAGGGCGTGGTCGTGGAGTACCTGGAGGGCGTGGACGACCTGCCGTCGATCGTCGAGGAGTTCGCCCCCGGCCCGGACGCCCGCCTGGGTGTGCTGGTGGACCATCTGGTGCCGGGCAGCAAGGAGTCCCGTATCGCCGAGTCGGTGACCAGCGAACACGCGCTGGTGGTCGGGCACCCGTACATCGACATCTGGGAGGCGGTGAAGCCGGCTTCGGTCGGCATCGAGGCGTGGCCCCGGGTGCCGCGCGGCCAGGACTGGAAGACGGGGGTGTGCCGGGCGCTGGGGTGGCCGTCGGACAACACGGGCGCCGTGTGGCAGGCGATCCTGAAGCGCGTGGGGTCCTACAAGGACCTGGAGCCGGAGCTGCTGGGGCGGGTGGAGGAGCTGATCGACTTCGTCACGGGTAGCGGTGGGGCCTGACGTTCTTGTAGGTACCGAACTCGGTGGTGTCCAGTTCCAGTCCCAGATCCTCCAGTGGCAGGGGCGCCCCAAACTTGGTGATCTGTTGCCTCTGATAGTCGGCGTTCTCCCCCTTCCCGACCGGCCGTGTCAGCAGGACACACTGCGCCATGATCGGGTCCACGACGAGGTAGGCAGGCACCTCGCCGGCAGCGTAGATCGACCGCTTGACTTCGTAGTCCCGCTGGACGCTGGTTTTGGAGACCACTTCGACCACCATCGTGACCAACTGGGACGGCAGCAGATGGCCTGAGTCCGGAGCAACACCACGTTCCAACACCACCAGGTCCGGGATGGGCTCGCTGGTCTCATCGATGATGTCCACGTCCGTCACCTGAAGCCGTTCCCAGCGCTTACGCGGGATCTGGTCCACCAAGTCCGCCACGATCCGGTTGTGCACCAGATCGGGAGTGGCCATCATCACGATCTCCCCCCGGAGAAGCTCGGCCTTGATGCCCTCGGGAGGCTCGAACTCCTCGAAGAACTTGGCAATCCCACGCTCGTCCACAGCGGTCATCTCCGTGGCCTCCACATCCGCCGCGTCCTTTTGGCGGCAGCCTACGAACCAGGTTAGGGACCGAACCGGCGTTCCGGAGGGATGCACTCGCCGGAGTGATCAGTCCACCAGATCCCGCACCACCGCGTCCGCCAGCAGCCGCCCCCGCAGGGTCAGCACGGCCCGTCCCTCGTCGTACGGCCCCTCCTGGAGGAGCCCGTCCGCCAGCGCCCGGCGCGAAGCCGCCAACCCCTCCTCCCTGAGCAGAGCCAGCGGCACCCCCTCGCGCAGCCGCAGCTCCAGCAGGATGCGCTCCACCCGGCGGTCCTCCTCGGACAGCAGCTCCCGGCCGGCCCCCGGTGAGCGGCCGGAGGCGAGGGCCGCCGCGTACGCCCCCGGGTGCTTCACGTTCCACCAGCGGACCCCGCCCACGTGGGAGTGGGCTCCGGGGCCCGCGCCCCACCAGTCGGCGCCGCGCCAGTACAGCTCGTTGTGCAGGCAGCGGGCCGCCTCGGAGGTGGCCCAGTTGGAGACCTCGTACCAGTCGAAGCCCGCCGCCGACAGCAGTTCCTCGGCGATCAGGTACCGGTCGGCGTGGACGTCGTCGTCCGTCATCGGGACCTCGCCCCGGCGGATGCGGCGGGCGAGCTGGGTGCCCTCCTCGACGATCAGCGCGTACGCCGACACATGGTCCGGGCCCGCCCCGATCGCCGCCTCCAGCGACGCCCGCCAGTCGTCGTCCGACTCCCCCGGTGTGCCGTAGATCAGATCCAGGTTCACATGGTCGAAGCCCGCCGCCCGCGCCTCCGCGACGCAGGCCTCGGGGCGGCCCGGGGTGTGGGTGCGGTCGAGCACCCGCAGCACGTGCCGTTTCGCGCTCTGCATGCCGAAGGACACCCGGTTGAAGCCGCCCTCGCGCAGCCGGGAGAGGTAGGCGGGGTCCACCGACTCCGGGTTCGCCTCGGTCGTGATCTCCGCGTCCGCCGCCAGGCCGAACTCGTCGCGGATCGCGCCCAGCATCCGTACCAGGTCGTCGGCGGCCAGCAGGGTGGGCGTGCCGCCGCCGACGAAGACCGTGCGGACCTCGCGCGGATCGTCGCCGAGCACCTTGCGGGCCAGGCGGACCTCGTCGGTGAGGGTGTCGGCGTAGTTGTCCCGGGAGGCGAGGACGCCGCCCGTGCCGCGCAGCTCGGTGGCGGTGTAGGTGTTGAAGTCGCAGTAGCCGCAGCGGGTCGCGCAGTACGGGACGTGCAGGTAGAACCCGAGGGGCCGGTCGGCGGCGCCGGTCAGCGCGGCGGCGGGCAGCGCGCCGTCGTCGGGGACCGGCTCGCCGTCGGGGAGTGCGGAGGGCATGGGTCCCATTGTCCCGTACGCCGGCGGTTACTCCGCCTGCAGCACCAGCAGTGCCAGATCGTCCTCCGGCAGGCCCCCGCCGAACTCGTGCACCAGCCGCCGGATCCGTTCCGCTATCAGCTCGGCGCTCAGCCCCGCGCAGCCGGCGAGTGCCTGGGCGAGCCCGTCGCCGTCGTCGAACTGGCGGGTGCCGTCGCGCCGCTCGGTCACCCCGTCGGTGACGCACAGCAGGCTGTCGCCGGGCCGCAGCTCGATGGTCTCGCTGGTGTAGGTCTCGTCCTCGATCACGCCGAGCAGGGTCTGCGGCCGGGCGGCGGTGCGTACCTCGCCGTCGGGGCCGAGGACCAGCGGCAGGGGGTGCCCGGCGGAGGCCAGGACGCAGCGGACACCGCCGTCGAAGGGGGTCAGTTCGCCGTACAGGAGGGAGAGGAAGCGGGTCTGCGGGCCGTCGCCGGGGGCGACCGGGCGGCCGCCGGCGGCGACCAGGGCCCGGGCGGCGGCGTCGGCGGCCTCGGTGGCGTCGTCGAGGAGGAGCTGGTTGAGCCGGTCGAGGACGTCGGCGACCCGGTATCCCTCGCGGGCCAGCAGGCGCAGCCAGGGGCGGGCGAGGCCGATCACCACCGCCGCCTCGGGGCCCTTGCCCTGGACGTCGCCGACGGCGAAGCACCAGCGGCCGTCACCGGCCGGGAAGAGGTCGTAGAAGTCGCCGCTGGGGCCACCCTTGTCGCAGGGTTCGTAGACGAGCGCGCTGCGCATCCCGGGGATCTCGGCGACCGCGCCGGGCAGCAGACCGCGCTGGAGGACGGCGCTGATGGTGGCCTGGCGGGCGTACTGGCGGGCGGCGCCGATGGCGAGGGCCACCCGGCGGGCGAGGTCCTCGACGAGGCCGCTGATCTCGTCGGGGAGACGGTCGGGCCCGCAGCGTCCGACGACCAGCGTGCCCAGTGGGCGGCCGCCCGCGACCAGCCGGTAGGCGAGGGCCGCGCCGTCGCCGTCGAGCGCCTCGCCGGGCCAGGGGTACGGCTCCGGCCCGGACCGTAAGCCGGTGCGGGGGCGCGGCGGGTCCTTCTCCAGCGCCTGGCGCAGCTCCTCCATGCGGTCCTCGCTGCCGTGCCAGACGCGGGCCAGCCGAGGGCCGGCGGCCCCGGTGCCGTCGGCCCAGCCGCCCCCGCCGTCGGTGCCGCCCGAGCGGGTGGCGCCCCAGCGGCCGGTGGCCTCGTCCTCCAGCCACACCGCGCACCAGTCGGCGAGGCGGGGCACGATCAGCTGGCCGGTGAGCGCGGCGACCAGGTTCTCGTCGAGCTGTCCGGCGAGCAGGTCGGAGGCCTCGGCGAGGAAGGACAGGGCGCCCCGGCCGAGCCAGTCCCGGTCGCGTTCGGCGCGTGGCGCGTGCCCCCGCTCGAACGCGGCCGAGGGGGGTTCGGGGGCCAGGCCCTCGGCGATGTCCAGTCCGTGCTCGGGGGTGTGCTCGGTGCGGGCGGCGCTGCCCTCGGCGGGCAGCCGCGCCCACACCGTCTTGGCGCCGCGGCGGTAGGTGACGCCCCAGGATTCGGCGAGCGCGGCGACCAGGCGCAGGCCGCGGCCGTACTCCGGCGGCTCGTAGGACCCCTCGCCGCCGTGGTCGCGGGGGGCGCGGGAGGGGTGCTGGTCGCCGACCTCGACGACGAACGCGCCGGTGTCGTCCTCCAGCCGCCAGTCCAGCTCGACGTCGGTGCCGGCGTGCACGACGGCGTTGGTGACGAGTTCGCTGACGACGACCACGGCGTCCTCGGCCAGCCGGTCGGCGATCGCCGGCCCCCGCTCGGACCAGCTGGCGAACGAGGCGCGCAGCAGGGTACGCGCGGTGCCCGGCGCGAGCGGGCTGCCGGGCAGGCTCGCGTGTGCCTCGTGCACCTGTGCGTACGGGCTCCTGGCGCCCCGCGCGGGTGCCTCACAGCCCCGGGCGACGGTCCCCCGTCGCGTCGGTATGGCCACCATGTCCAGCTCCCCGAGCAGTGTCGGACGTAGTTCCGGCTAATGCGTCCCGATCGATGCGGACAGAGTGACAGACTGACCGCGCCCATAAGCGCCGAGTTACCGAAGTGGGCTGCCATGAGTGAGAACCGTGCACCGAGCGCGCTCGAAGTCGACCGGAAACCGGACGGACTTCGAGCATCAGAGCTGCGTCCGCTGCTCGCCGCGATGACCGCCGCCCGCGACGGCGACTTCGCGAAAGTGCCGGAAACCGGACATGGGATCGTCGCGGAGCTGACCGCCGTCTTCAACCAGATCGTGGACCGCAGCACGCACTTCAACACGGAGGTGCGGCGCGTCAAGCGCGAACTGGTGCGCTACGGACGGCTCGACGAGCGGGTCTCGGCCAGTCCCGGGCAGGGCGCCTGGACCTCCCGGGTCGACGACGTCAACCAGGTGCTGGACGCCCTGGTGGCCCCGGCGGCGAACGCCACGCGGGTGCTGGACGCGGTGGCGGGCGGTGATCTGACCCAGCGGGTGGACCTGCACGACGGCAGCCGGCAGTTACGCGGTGATCTGCGGCGGCTGGGGCGGACCGTGAACAAGACGGTCGACCAGCTGTCCCTGTTCACCGGTGAGGTGACCCGGGTGGCCCGCGAGGTCGGCACCGAGGGCCGGCTGGGCGGCCGGGCCAAGGCGCAGGGTCTTTCGGGCAGTTGGCGGGACGTGACCGAGGCGGTCAACACGATGGCGTCCCGGCTGACCGCGCAGGTCCGCGACATCGCGCTGGTGACCACGGCGGTCGCCCGGGGCGATCTGACCCGTACGGTGACGGTGGAGGCCACCGGTGAGCTGCTGGAGCTGAAGCTCACCGTGAACACGATGGTGGACCAGCTGTCCGCGTTCGCCGACGAGGTCACCCGGGTGGCCCGCGAGGTCGGCACCGAGGGCCGGCTGGGCGGCCGGGCGCAGGTTCGGGGCGTCAGCGGGGTCTGGAAGGACCTCACCGACAACGTCAACTTCATGGCGTCGAACCTGACCTCCCAGGTCCGCAACATCGCCCAGGTGACCACGGCCGTCGCCAACGGCGACCTCAGTCAGAAGATCACGGTCGACGCGCAGGGCGAGATCCTGGAGCTGAAGTCCACGATCAACACGATGGTGGACCAGCTGTCCGCGTTCGCCGACGAGGTCACCCGGGTGGCCCGCGAGGTCGGCACGGAGGGCAACCTGGGCGGCCGGGCGCAGGTCAGAGGCGTCTCGGGCGTCTGGAAGGACCTCACCGACAACGTCAACTTCATGGCGGACAACCTCACTTCGCAGGTCCGCAACATCGCTCTGGTGTCCACCGCCGTGGCTCAGGGCGACCTCGGCAAGAAGATCACGGTGGAGGCGAAGGGCGAGATCCTGGAGCTGAAGTCCACGATCAACACGATGGTGGACCAGCTGTCCGCGTTCGCCGACGAAGTCACCCGGGTGGCCCGCGAGGTCGGCACGGAGGGCAACCTGGGCGGCCAGGCGCAGGTGCGGGGCGTCAGCGGGGTCTGGAAGGACCTCACCGACAACGTCAACTTCATGGCGCTGAACCTGACCTCGCAGGTGCGCAACATCGCCCAGGTGACCACCGCGGTGGCCAACGGCAACCTGTCGAAGAAGATCACCGTCGACGCGCGGGGCGAGATCCTCGAGTTGAAGGACACCGTCAACACGATGGTGGAGCAGCTGCGCGCCTTCGCCGACGAGGTGACGCGGGTGGCCCGGGAGGTCGGCACCGACGGCCGGCTGGGCGGGCGGGCTCGGGTGCTCGGGGTCTCCGGGGTCTGGCGGGATCTGACGGACAACGTCAACTACATGGCGGACAACCTCACTTCGCAGGTCCGCAACATCGCCCAGGTCGCCACGGCCGTGGCACAGGGCGATCTGTCGAAGAAGATCGACGTGGACGCGCGCGGCGAGATCCTGGAGCTGAAGACCACCATCAACACGATGGTCGACACGCTGTCGTCGTTCTCCTCGGAGGTCACCCGGGTGGCCCGGGAGGTGGGCAGCGAGGGCCGGCTCGGCGGCCAGGCGCGGGTGGAGGGCGTGTACGGCACCTGGAAGCGCCTGACGACGAACGTGAACGAACTCGCCCTGAACCTGACCACGCAGGTCCGCGCGATCGCCGAGGTCGCCTCGGCCGTGGCGCAGGGCGACATGTCCCGCTCGATCACCGTGGAGACGCAGGGCGAGGTGGCCGAGCTGAAGGACAACATCAACCTGATGGTGGCCAACCTGCGCGAGACGACTCGGGCCAAGGACTGGCTGGAGTCCAACCTGGCCCGGCTCGCCGCCCTGATGCAGGGTCACCGGGACCTGATGGAGGTCGCCGACCTGATCCTGCGCGAGCTGACACCGCTGGTGAACGCCCAGTACGGCGCGTTCTACCTGGCCGATCCGGACGAGGACGAGTCCGCGCTGCCGACGGCCGTCCCCGCGAAGGGGCTGGCCTTCATCGCCGGCTACGGGGCCGCGCAGGGGGCGACCGTGGAGACCGGGGGCCTGCCGGTGCACGGGCTGGTCCGGCAGGCGGCACGGGAGAAGAAGCGGATCCTGGTGGAGGGGGCCCCGCCCGACTACATCAAGATCAACAGTGGGCTCGGGGAGGCCGCCCCGACCACCATCGTGATCATTCCGATCCTGTTCGAGGACAAGCTCCTCGGCGTGATCGAACTCGCCTCCTTCTCCCGCTTCTCCGACGTCCATCTGGCGTTCTTCGACCAGTTCGTGAACACCATCGGCGTCGCCATCAACACGATCATCGCCAACTCCCGCACCGAGTCCCTGCTCGGCGAGTCCCAGCGGCTGGCCATGCAGCTCCAGGAGCGCTCGGACGAACTCCAGAAGCAGCAGGCGGAGTTGCAGCGCTCGAACGCGGAACTGGAGGAGAAGGCGGCCCTGCTGGCGACCAGCTCGCAGTACAAGTCGGAGTTCCTCGCGAACATGTCGCACGAGCTGCGGACCCCGCTGAACTCCCTGCTGATCCTGGCCCGGCTGCTGTCGGACAATCCGGACGGCCGGCTGTCCGAGCAGGACGTGCAGTTCGCGACGACGATCCACCGCTCCGGCTCGGACCTGCTCCAGCTGATCAACGACATCCTGGACCTGTCGAAGATCGAGGCCGGCCGGATGGACGTACGCCCCAAGCGGCTGCCGCTGATCAAGCTGCTGGACTACGTGCACGCCACCTTCCGCCCGCTCACCCTCGACCGGGGGCTGGCCTTCGAGGTGACGGTCGGCGAGGACGTACCGCGCGAGATGTACTCGGACGAACAGCGCCTCCAGCAGATCCTGCGCAACCTGCTGTCCAACGCGATCAAGTTCACCGCGACCGGCCGGGTGGAGCTGCGGGTGACCCGGGTGAAGGACCCGGAGCACCGCTACGCCCGCGACGGCGACGAGGTGATCGCCTTCGCGGTCTCGGACACCGGCATCGGCATCGCGCGGGAGAAGCTCCCGGTGATCTTCGAGGCGTTCCAGCAGGCCGACGGCACGACGAACCGCAAGTACGGCGGCACCGGGCTCGGCCTGTCGATCAGCCGGGAGATCGCGGGCCTGCTGGGCGGCCGGATCGTCGCCGAGAGCGAGCCGGGCGAGGGCTCCACGTTCACGCTGTACGTCCCGGTCGTCAGCCCCGGGCACACCGTGACCGGGCCGGTGGCCGACGACCTGCTGCCGGTGCAGCCGGCGGAGCCCTTCGCCGCCGACGACTCCTGGCCCGCGCCCACCAGACTGGAGGCCTGGCAGAGCGGCCGGGCGGGGCAGGTGCTCCCCGGCCGGCGGGTGCTGATCGTCGACGACGACATCCGCAACGTCTTCGCGCTCACCCATGTCCTGGGGCGGGTCGGCATGCCGGTCCTGTACGCGGAGAACGGCCGGGAGGGCATCGAGACCCTGGAGCGCAACCCGGACGTGGAACTGGTCCTGATGGACATCATGATGCCGGAGATGGACGGCTACGAGACCATCTCGGCCATACGCCGCGCCCCGCGCTGGTCCGGGCTGCCCATCGTCGCGCTCACCGCGAAGGCGATGCCGGGCGACCGGGAGAAGTCCATCGCGCGCGGCGCCAACGACTACGTGCCCAAGCCGGTCGACGTCGACCGGCTGCTGACCGTCGTCTGCGCGCTCCTCGACCCGGACGGCGCGGCGCTCCTCGGCCCGGACGGCGCGGCGCTCCTCGGCCCGGACGGCGCGGCGCCGGACGAGGCGGGCGGACCGGATGGGGCGCCCGCGCCATGAGCGCCGAGAACCCGGGCGCCGGCGAGGCCGCCATCCTCGTGGTCGACGACATGGAGGACAACCTGACGGCCCTGGAGGCCGTGCTGGCCTCCCTCGACGAGCCCGTGGTCCGGGCCCGTTCGGGCGAGGAGGCGATGAAGGCGCTGCTGCGCCGGCGCTTCGCCGTGGTCCTGCTGGACATCCGGATGCCGGGCATGGACGGCTTCGAGACCGCCGCCAACATCAAACGGCTCGACCAGACCAAGGACGTACCGATCATCTTCCTGACCGGCGTGGCGGACGACTCCGGCTACGCCTTCCGCGGCTACGCGACCGGCGCGGCCGACTATCTGACCAAGCCGTTCGACCCCTGGGTGCTGCGCGCGAAGGTCACCGTGTTCCTGGACCTCCACCGCAAGACGCTCGAACTGGAGCGGCTGCGCGCGGAGGTCCGGGAGCTGCGGCGGCTGCGCGCTACCCTTCCCGCGTCCCCGCGTACATCTCGTCGATGAGGTGCTTGTACTCGCGCTCCACCACGGGCCGCTTCAGCTTCAGGCTCGGGGTGATCTCACCGTGCTCCACGTCGAGGTCCCGGGGCAGCAGTCGGAACTTCTTGATGGTCTGCCACCGCTGCAGCCCCTCGTTCAGCTCCTTCACATAGCCGTCGACCATCTCGACCGTGGCCGGCGCGGCGACGATCTCCGCGTACGACTTGCCGTCCAGCCCGTTCTCCTTGGCCCACTCCAGGATCGTGATCTCGTCCAGGGCGATCAGGGCGGTGCAGAAGTTCCGGTCGGCACCGTGCACGAGGATGTTGGAGACGTACGGGCACACCGCCTTGAACTGGCCCTCGACCTCGGCCGGGGCGACGTACTTGCCACCCGAGGTCTTGATCAGGTCCTTCTTGCGGTCGGTGATGCGCAGATAGCCGTCGGGGGACAGTTCGCCGATGTCGCCGGTGTGGAACCAGCCGTCCGACTCCAGCACCTCGGCGGTCTTCTCGGGCAGCTGGTGGTAGCCCTCCATGACACCGGGGCCGCGCAGCAGGATCTCCCCGTCCTCCGCGATGCGCACCTCGCAGCCGGGCAGGGGCTTGCCGACCGTGCCGGTGCGGTAGGCCTCGCCCGGGTTGACGAAGGAGGCGGCGGAGGTCTCGGTGAGGCCGTAGCCCTCCAGGATGTGGATGCCGGCGCCGGAGAAGAAGAAGCCGATCTCCGGGGAGAGGGCGGAGGCGCCGGAGACACAGGCGCGCAGCCGCCCGCCGAAGGCCTCGCGCAGCTTGGAGTAGACGAGGGTGTCGGCGACCTTGTGCTTCGCGGCCAGGCCGAAGGGCGCGGAGGCGGTGCCGGTGCGCCGGAAGTTGTCCTGGGTGGCCTTGGCGTACTCGCGGGCGACCTCGGCGGCCCACTGGAAGATCTTGTACTTGGCGGGGCCGCCCGCCCGCGCCTTGGCGGCGACGCCGTTGTAGACCTTCTCGAAGATGCGGGGGACGGCCGCCATGTACGTCGGCCGCACCACCGGCAGGTTCTCGATGATCTTGTCGACGCGGCCGTCCACGGCGGTGACATGGCCGACCTCGATCTGCCCCGAGGTGAGCACCTTGCCGAAGACGTGCGCCAGCGGCAGCCACAGGTACTGCACGTCCTCCGAGCTGATCAGGCCGGTCGCGGCGATCGCCTTCGCCATGTACGCCCAGTTGTCCTGCGGGAGGCGGACGCCCTTGGGGCGGCCGGTGGTGCCGGAGGTGTAGATGAGGGTGGCGAGCTGGTCCTTGGTGATCGCGCCGACCCGCTCCTTGATCAGCTGCGGGTGCTGCTCCAGATAGGCGGCGCCGCGCCGCTCCAGCTCGGCGAGGGTGAGCACCCAGTCGTCGCTCTCCACCCCGGCCGCGTCGATCACCACGACCTTGGTCAGCGCGGGCAGCTCGGCGCGCTTCTCCAGCGCCTTGGCGAGCTGCGCCGCGTCCTCGGCGATCAGCACCCGGCTCTCCGAGTCGGAGAGGATGAAGGCCGACTCGTCCGCGTTGGTCTGCGGGTAGACGGTCGTGGTGGCCGCCCCGGAGCACAGGATGCCGAGGTCGGCGAGGATCCACTCGACCCGGGTGGAGGCGGCGAGCGCCACGCGCTGCTCGGGCCGCACGCCCAGCTCGATGAGCCCGGCCGCGATGGCGTAGACCCGCTCGGCGGCCTGGGCCCAGCTCAGCGACTTCCAGTCGTCCGGGCCGGTGCCGGAGGCCGGGGGCACGGGGTAGCGGTAGGCCTCGGCGTCCGGTGTGGCCGCCACGCGCTCCAGGAAGAGGGCCGCCACGGACGGCGGACGGTTCTCGATCAGGGTCTGTGTGTCGCTCACGACATCCTCCGGGGCCCGCGACAGTGCGGCTGGCTCAGTGCGGCTGGGTTCACTCACGGTGGGGTTCGCGCTGTTGTTTAACTCGCGAGTAACTATCGAGCAGGGATCAGCGTAAGGCGCGACCGGCCGCTGCGTAAGGGGCTTCGGCCTGTCACTTTCCACGCAGAGCGACGCTACGCGCGCGTAGGGCCCGCCGTGCTTTGCTACGGCGGGCCCCTTTTTGCGCGGACTTCACTTGTAACCGGCGGTTACTTCTTGCCCTTGCCCGACCCCGCGCTGTCATCGCTGGAAAGGACCGCGATGAAGGCCTCCTGCGGAACCTCCACGGAACCCACCATCTTCATCCGCTTCTTGCCTTCCTTCTGCTTCTCCAGCAGCTTCCGCTTACGGGAGATGTCACCGCCGTAGCACTTGGCGAGGACGTCCTTGCGGATGGCGCGGATGGTCTCGCGGGCGATGACCCGGGAGCCGATGGCGGCCTGGATGGGCACCTCGAACGCCTGCCGCGGGATGAGTTCGCGCAGCTTGGCGACGAGCCGCACACCGTACGCGTACGCCGCGTCCTTGTGGGTGATCGCGGAGAAGGCGTCCACCTTGTCGCCGTGCAGCAGGATGTCGACCTTGACCAGGGAGCTGGTCTGCTCGCCGGTGGGCTCGTAGTCCAGCGAGGCGTAACCGCGGGTCTTCGACTTCAGCTGGTCGAAGAAGTCGAAGACGATCTCGGCGAGCGGGAGGGTGTAGCGGATCTCGACCCGGTCCTCGGAGAGGTAGTCCATGCCGAGCAGGGTGCCGCGCCGGGTCTGGCACAGCTCCATGATCGAGCCGATGAACTCGGTCGGCGCCAGGATGGTGGCGCGCACGACCGGCTCGTACACGTCGTTGATCTTGCCCTCGGGGAACTCGCTCGGGTTGGTGACGGTGTGCTCGGTGCCGTCCTCCATGACCACGCGGTAGACCACGTTCGGCGCGGTGGCGATCAGGTCGAGGCCGAACTCGCGCTCCAGCCGCTCACGGATCACGTCCAGGTGGAGCAGGCCCAGGAAGCCGACGCGGAAGCCGAAGCCGAGGGCGGCCGAGGTCTCCGGCTCGTAGACCAGCGCGGCATCGTTGAGCTGCAGCTTGTCCAGGGCGTCCCGCAGCTCCGGATAGTCGGAACCGTCCAGCGGATACAGGCCCGAGAAGACCATCGGCTTGGGGTCCTTGTATCCGCCGAGCGCCTCGGTGGCGCCCTTGGCCTGGCTGGTGATGGTGTCACCGACCTTGGACTGGCGGACGTCCTTCACACCGGTGATCAGATAGCCCACCTCGCCCACGCCGAGCCCGTCGGCCGGGAGCATCTCGGGTGAGCTGACGCCGATCTCCAGCAGCTCGTGGGTGGCGTTGGTGGACATCATCCGGATCCGCTCACGCCTGTTGAGCTGGCCGTCGATGACCCTGACGTACGTGACGACACCCCGGTAGGAGTCGTACACGGAGTCGAAGATCATGGCGCGGGCGGGCGCGTCGGCGACGCCGACCGGGGCCGGGATCTCCTTGACGACCTTGTTCAGCAGCGCGTCGACGCCGAGGCCGGTCTTGGCGGAGACCTTCAGGACGTCCTCGGGGTCGCAGCCGACCAGGTTGGCCAGCTCCTCGGCGAACTTCTCGGGCTGCGCGGCCGGCAGGTCGATCTTGTTCAGTACGGGGATGATCGTGAGGTCGTTCTCCATCGCCAGGTAGAGGTTGGCGAGGGTCTGCGCCTCGATGCCCTGGGCGGCGTCGACGAGGAGGATGGTCCCCTCGCAGGCGGCCAGCGACCGCGAGACCTCGTAGGTGAAGTCGACGTGCCCCGGGGTGTCGATCATGTTGAGGATGTGCGTCGTGCCCTGGTCGGGGCCCTCGGTCGGGGCCCAGGGCAGACGCACCGCCTGGGACTTGATCGTGATGCCGCGCTCGCGCTCGATGTCCATGCGGTCGAGGTACTGAGCACGCATCTGCCGCTGCTCGACGACGCCGGTGAGCTGGAGCATCCGGTCGGCGAGCGTGGACTTGCCGTGGTCGATGTGCGCGATGATGCAGAAGTTGCGGATCAGAGCCGGGTCGGTACGGCTCGGCTCGGGCACATGGTTAGGGGTCGCGGGCACGCAGGGTCCTGATTCTTGAGGTATCCGCAGGGCAGCGGCTCGGGTCGGATCGATACGTAGCCTCCATGGTCCCACGGGCGGCGACCGGGGACCGTTTTGGGCCGTCCCGAGTGCCACTGGTACTCTGGGTGGCTGTGCCTCATGCCCTCTCAGCGCGAGGCACGTCCTCAAGAAATCACCTGGTACGGACCCGGAGTCACTCCCGGCCCCGTGCCTGAACCTGAAAAGGCTCATTCGTGGCGAACATCAAGTCCCAGATCAAGCGGATCAAGACCAACGAGAAGGCGCGGCTGCGCAACAAGGCCGTCAAGTCCTCCCTGAAGACCGCGATCCGCAAGGCCCGTGAGGCCGCTGCCGCGGGTGACGTCGAGAAGGCCACCGAGTACCAGCGCGCTGCCGCGCGTCAGCTCGACAAGGCCGTCTCGAAGGGCGTCATCCACAAGAACCAGGCCGCCAACAAGAAGTCGGCCCTGGCCAACAAGGTCGCGGCACTCAAGGGCTGAACCCTTCTTTGATCTGACCGCCGGAAGGACCCAGAGCGGGCCCTCTCTCCTCCGCTCCCGACCGGCATCCCAGAGCCTGTACGCGGCCTGCGTTCGCCACGCGGGTACGGGCTCACCGGCTTGAACCGAAGGCCCCGTCGCTCCACCCTTCCCCAGGGCGAAGCGACGGGGCCTTCGGCGTGCCCGAACCCGTCCGAGCCGGCCCGCCCTGACTATCCGCGTCCCCGTGAGCGTGCCGCGTGGGCGATCGTCACCACCGCTTTCTCCAGGGCGTATTCGGGGTCGTCGCTGCCGCCCTTCACCCCCGCGTCCGCCTCGGCCACCGCGCGCAGCGCGATCGCCACCCCGTCCGGTGTCCAGCCGCGCATCTGCTGGCGTACGCGGTCGATCTTCCACGGCGGCATGCCCAGTTCGCGCGCGAGGTCGGCGGGCCGGCCGCCCCGGGCCGAGGACAGCTTCCCGATCGCCCGGACCCCCTGCGCCAGCGCGCTGGTGATCAGCACGGGTGCCACGCCGGTCGCCAGCGACCACCGCAGGGCCTCCAGCGCCTCCGCCGTCCGCCCCTCGACGGCCCGGTCCGCGACCGTGAAGCTCGATGCCTCGGCCCGGCCCGTGTAGTACCGCCCGACCACGGCCTCGTCGATCGTGCCCTCGACGTCCGCGACCAGCTGCGTCACCGCCGAGGCCAGCTCCCGCAGATCACTGCCGATGGCGTCGACCAGCGTCTGGCACGCCTCGGGCGTGGCCGACCGTCCGAGCCCCCGGAACTCACCGCGTACGAAGGCGAGCCGGTCGGCGGGCTTGGTCATCTTCGGGCAGGCCACCTCCCGCGCCCCCGCCTTGCGCGCGGCGTCGAGCAGCCCCTTGCCCTTGGCCCCGCCCGCGTGCAGCAGCACGAGCGTGATCTCCTCGGCGGGCGCCCCCAGATACGCCTTCACGTCCTTGACCGTGTCGGCCGACAGATCCTGCGCGTTGCGTACGACCACGACCTTGCGCTCGGCGAAGAGCGACGGACTGGTCAGCTCGGCGAGGGTACCGGGCTGCAACTGGTCCGGAGTCAGGTCACGCACGTCCGTGTCGGCATCGGCCGCCCGGGCGGCGGTCACCACCTCCCGCACGGCACGGTCGAGCAGAAGGTCCTCCTGGCCCACGGCAAGGGTCACCGGGGCGAGAGGGTCGTCGTTCGCAGTCTTCCTGGCCATCGCGCCAAGCATCCCACGCAGCACTGACAACGCGGCACGGAGCGCGGCACTGGCAGCGCAGCACAGACAAGGCAGCGCGGGCCGGCCGCCCCGTCGGCCGAGTCCGGGGGGTCCCCTCCGGGGGCCGGTAGCCCGGAGGCCGGGGTCCCGGAGGCGGGGCCCGGAGGCGGGGGGCCCGGAAACCCGGAGGCCGGGGCGGGGGGCCCGGGAGGCCGGGGGCCCGGAGGCGGGGGGCCCGGAGGCCGGGGGCCCGGAGACCCGGAGACCCGGAGGCCGGGGGCCCGGAAACCCGGAAACCCGGAGGCCGGAGACCCGGAGGCCCGGAGACCCGGAGACCCGGAGGCGGGGGGCCCGGGAGGCCGGGGGCCCGGAAACCCGGAAACCCGGAGGCCGGAGACCCGGAGGCCCGGAGACCCGGAGGCGGGGGCCCGGGAGGCCGGGGGCCCGGAGGCGGGGGCCCGGGAGGCCGGGGGCCCGGAGGCGGGGGCCCGGGAGGCCGGGGGCCCGGAGGCCGGGGGCCCGGAGGCCGGAGACCCGGAGACCGGAGACCCGGAGACCCGGAGGCGGGGGCTCAGGAGGCCGGGGGCCCGCAAACCCGGAGGCCGGAGACCCGGAGCCCCGGAGCCCCGGAGGCGGGGAGCGGTGCCAGGAGGCCGGGAAGCCGGGGCAGCCCGGGTCGGGTTACGGCTCCTCGCGCCAGCCGTCCCAACGGCCTGCGAAGGCGTCCAGTTCCGCCGGGTCGAGACGCTCGTCCTCGTCCCGCAGGAGCACGAGCCACTGCGCGTCCTCGGCGTCGTCCTCGCCGGCCAGGGCGTCGCGGACCAGCCGGGGTTCCTCGTCGACAGCGAACCGCTCCCCGAGCGCCTCGGCCGCCTCCTCGGCGGCGTCACGGTCGGGCAGCACCAGCACGTGTCTCACATCGCTCACGCCGCCCATTGTCCGGCACGGTTCGCCCGCCTCAGTCCCTGGTCAGCCGCAGCTCCCCGCCCGCGCCGCCCCGCCCGCCGACCGCGATCGCCCCGTCCCGGTCCGTGCGCAGCACCACCGCCCCCTCGGCGCGCAACGCGGCCACGGTGCCCGGGGCCGGATGCCCGTACGGATTGTCGGCGCCGACCGAGATGAGCGCCACCCGCGGCGCCACCAGCCGTATCAGCTCCGGGTCCTGGTGGGCCGAGCCGTGGTGGGCCACCTTCAGCACGTCCACCAGGCCCAGCGCGGCCGCCGCCGGAGATCTCAACAGCGCCTGCTGGGCAGGGGGTTCGAGGTCCCCGAGGAGCAGCAGTCGCAGTCCGGCGGTCCGCACCAGCAGCGCGACACTGGCGTCGTTGGGACCGTCCGGCTCCGGCGCCGGGTCGGGTGGCGGCCACAGCACCTGCCAGGCCAGCGGGCCGGCCCGCCGCTCCTCCCCGGCGACGGCCCGGGTGACCGGGATGTGGTGGTCGGCCGCCTCCCTCCTCACGAACCCGGCCTCGTCGGCGGGTTCCTCGAAACCGGTGGTCTCGACGGCGGCCACGGAGCGCCCCCGCAGCACCCCGGGCAGTCCGGCGACGTGGTCGGCGTGGAAGTGGGTCAGTACGAGGAGCGGGATCCGGGTGACACCGAGTTGCCGCAGGCAGTGGTCGACGAGTGCGGGATCCGGTCCGGCGTCCACCACCACCCCGGCGCCGCCCCCGGCCGCGAGGACGGTCGCGTCGCCCTGCCCGACGTCACACATCGCGAACCGCCAGTCGGGCGGCGGCCAGCCCGTGATCACCCGGGTGAGCGGCGCGGGCCGCACCAGCACCAGCAGGAGCAGCAGCGCCAGCACACCGCACCACCACGGGTGCCGCAGCAGCCGCCGCCCGGCCAGGACGACGGCCATGGTGATCCCGGCGAGCAGCAGTGCCCCCGCCCAGCTCCCCGGCCAGTCCACTCCCGCGCCGGGCAGCGCGGCCCCGGTCCTGGCGACCCGGGCGATCCACCGGGCCGGCCAACTCGCGGACCACGCCAGCGCCTTGGCGACGGGCAGGGCCACCGGCGCCGTCACCAGCGCCGCGAAGCCCAGGACGGTGGCCGGGGCGACAGCGGCCTCGGCCAGCAGGTTGCACGGCACCGCCACCAGACTCACCCGGGCCGACAGCACGGCGATGACCGGCCCGCACACGGCCTGCGCGGCGGCGGCCGCGGCCAGCGCCTCGGCCGCCCGCGCGGGCACCCGGTGCCGGCGCAGCGCCTCGCTCCAGCCCGGCGCCAGCACCAGGAGCGCCCCGGTGGCCAGCACGGAGAGCAGGAAGCCGTAACCGCGTGCCAGCCACGGGTCGTACAGGACCAGCAGCAGGACCGCCGTCGCGAGCGCCGGGATCAGGGATCTGCGGCGCCCGGTGGCCAGGGCGAGCAGGGCGACCGCGCCGCAGGCCGCCGCCCGCAGCACACTCGGGTCGGGGCGGCACACGATGACGAACCCGAGGGTGAGGACCGCGGCCGACAGCGCGGTCGCCCGCAGCGAGAGCCCGAGCAGTGGTGCGAGCCCCCGGCGCTCGGTGCGCTGGGCCAGGCCGGGCGGTCCGACGAGCAGGGCGAGCAGGATGGTCAGGTTGCTGCCGGACACGGCGAGCGTGTGCGCCAGGTCCGTGTCCTTGAAGGCGTCGTCCAGTTCGGGCGTGATCCGCGAGGTGTCCCCGACGACCAGCCCGGGAAGCAGCGCCCGCGCGTCCCCGGGCAGCCCGTCGGTCGCCTCCCGCAGCCCGGCCCTGAGCCGTCCCGCCAGCCGCTGCGGCCCGCTCGGCCCCGCCACGACCTCCGGTACCGGCCGGCTCCGCACCCGCAGTACGGCCGCCGTCTCGTCCCCCGTCGTCATCGTCGGCGCCAGCCGCGCGGCCACCCGCAGCCGGGTGGACGGCAGCAGTCCGAGCCAGGCGGCCCGCGCGTTCCGTGTGCCGGGCACGGCGGCCCGCAGCGGTGCGGGAACCTCCGTGTCGACGATCACCAGCACCGGGGTCCGGGTCCGCGCACTCCTCCCGCCGCTCTCCTCGACGCGCCGTACCTGTGCGCGGGCCAGCACGGACACCGGTGCCGCGTGGTCTCCCCGCACCCGCGGTCTGCTCAGCCACGGATCGCCGCTCAGCTCGACCTCGGCGGTCACGCTCGCGTACCGCCGGGCCAGCTCGGGCACGGGGCCGCGCCGCACGTCCGCCCCGTGCAGCCCGGCCGAGGCGGCGGCCGCTGCGACGCACAGGAGCACGGTGGCGGCCGGTACCCGCGACCAGCCGAGCCGGGCGCGCGGGCCGGGGTCGCCGCCGGGCCACCCGTCGCTTCGCGCCCCGCGCACGGCGAGCAGGACGGTCCCGGCGATCAGACAGACGGCCGTGACCGCGATGCTCCAGGCCGGCGGGGTGTCCAGCGTCAGTGCCGCCGTCGCCCACACCGCGAGCGCGGGCGGCACCAGGCGCAGGTCCGTCGGGCCCTCCTGCCGGGGGTGGGGGTCGCCCAGCCGGCGTCCCGAGGCGGAGTGCACGGCCCTGCGGCCGTTGGCGGTCCCCGGTGGGTGCCGGCCGGTGACGCGGCTCATGGCCGGACCAGATTCCGCAGGTCGGCGAAGCGGCGGGCACCGACGCCGTTCACCTGGCGCAGCTCGTCCACCGAGCGGAATCCGCCGTGCTGTGTGCGGTAGTCGATGATGCGCCGGGCCAGCACGGGGCCCACTCCGGGGAGGGTGTCCAGCTGCTCGGCCGTCGCCGTGCTGAGCGGGATCGGGGCCGTGGGTGCCGCGCCCGCCGCCGGGCCGGCCGGGTACGGACCTGCCGGCCCTCCGGCGCCCGGTGCGGGAGGCGGGGCCTGGGCGGGGGCGCCGACGACGATCTGTTCTCCGTCCACCAGGAACCGGGCGCGGTTGAGTCCCTCGGTGCTGGTACCCGGTCGTGGGCCGCCGGCCGCCCGCAGCGCGTCGGCGACCCGTGAGCCGGCCGGCAGCCGGTGGATCCCCGGGTCCCGTACCTTGCCGCTGACGTCCACGACGATCTCCGCCCCGGCCGTGCCCGGAGCGGCGCCGGCGGAGCCTCCCGGCCGGCCGGCTCCCGACTCGCTTCCCCCCGGCTGTTCCCCGGGTTTCTCCCAGAGCTTCGCCCCGGTCTTGCCTCCGGCCCTGTTCCCGGACGTCTCGTACGGCGCCTCCGCGCGCACCACCTGGGGCGCGCTCACGGACTGGGTGCGGCCGGCCCAGAAGTGCTGCACCGCGAGCACCGCGGCCAGGGCGAGGACCACCGTGAGCGCGACCGCACCCCGCCGTTCCAGCCCGCACCGCGCCTGCAACCACACCGGCAGCCGCTCACGCAACGCGAGCGCGGCCCGCTCACGCCGACCCGGTGCCGGGGGCCCGGCCGCGCGTCCCGCGTCGGCCGCCTGTCCCGCACGAGCCGCCCGCCCGGTATACGCCACCCTCCCCGCACCGGCCGACGGAGTCCCGGGCACCGTGGGCGCCGTACCCGTCGCGTTCGCCGTGTCCGCGCGCGGTCGCGCCCCGGGTGGTCCGTGGCCCGACTCCCGCCGCTGTACGGCTCGTTCAGCGAAGAGCAGTTCCGCGCGGCGGCGCAGTTCCTCCCCCGGTACCGGGCGGTGCCCGGCCGGATTTCGGTCGGCCGGGCGGCGGTGGCGGGCGCGGCCGTCGGAGGCCGGCCCGCGGCCCGGGCCACTGGTCGCGGTCGTCGTACGGGAGCGTGATCGAAGTGCCATGCGACGAGGATGGGGCATCCCGCCGATTCGCGATGATCTTGGTCAATTCCCGTGGACCACGGGCTGGTTGTGGATAATTCCGCCACCCGCACGGGTGACACGAAACCCGGGGAGTCCGCTGACACGGGCCGGCCTCACCTCGGCGAGACGACGGCCCCCAGCAGCCCGGGCCCGGTGTGCGCCCCGATCACCGCGCCCACCTCGCTCACATGCAGGTCGGCCAGCCCCGGTACCCGCGCCCGCAGCCGCTCCGCGAGCGCCGAGGCCAGGTCGGGGGCGGCGAGATGGTGGACAGCGATGTCGACCTCGGCGCCGCCCGCACGGTCGGCGGCGATCTCCTCCAGGCGGGCGATCGCCTTCGACGCCGTACGGACCTTTTCGAGGAGTTCGATGCGTCCGCCGTCCAGTTGGAGCAGCGGCTTCACCGCGAGGGCGGAGCCCAGCAGGGCCTGGGCCGCGCCGATGCGGCCGCCGCGCCGCAGATAGTCGAGCGTGTCGACGTAGAAGTAGGCGGAGGTGCCCGCGGCCCGCTTCTCCGCCGCCGTGACGGCCTCGTCCACGGTGCCGTCCGCCTCCGCCGCCTCGGCCGCCGCGAGCGCACAGAAGCCGAGCGCCATCGCGACCATCCCGGTGTCCACCACCCGCACCGGCACCGGCGCCTCGCGCGCCGCGAGCACCGCCGCGTCGTACGTGCCCGACAACTCGGCGGACAGGTGCAGGGAGACGATGCCGGTGGCGCCGGACTCCGCGACCTTCCGGTAAGTCTCCGCGAACACCTGGGGGCTGGGCCGCGAGGTGGTCACGGAGCGCCGTTTCTGCAGCGCCTGGGCCAGGGAGCGGGTCGAGATCTCGGTGCCCTCTTCGAGTGCCTGGTCGCCGAGGACCACGGTCAGGGGCACCGCTGTGATGCCGTGGCGCTCCATCGTCCGGGGCGGCAGGTAGGCCGTTGAATCGGTGACGATCGCGACATGGCGGGACATGAGCTGGAGGTTACCTGGCGTAGCGCGCCGACGGCAGCCCGGCCCCTGCCGGCCGGCCCGCCGGGACCGGGGCCGGACGGGTCAAGTGGTGCTCTCCGGACGGGGTTTCTTCTGCCAGGAGTAGGCGGGGCGCCGGAGTCGCGGGGCGATCGCGGGCGGCTCCGGCTCCTCGGCGGCGCGGGCGCCGGGCGCCTGCGGCCAGGTCTGCTCGGAGGCCGGGCCGTCGGCGGCGGGCGCCTCGGGCCAGGGAGTGGCCGACGGGTCGGGCCGCGTCCAGTGCCGCAGCGCGTCCGCCTCGACGTCTATCTGGGCGCTCAGCGCGTCCAGATCGTCGCCGGCGAAGCGGTGGGCCCGGTCGCGGGCCGCCCAGCGCAGCGCGTCGGCGGACTGGGTGATGCGCTCGGTGCGGGCACGCAGGTCCGGCAGCCTCGCCTTGAGCGTCGCCCGGTCCGGTTCGGACTCCAGGCGCTTGAGCTCGGCGTCCAGTTCCTGGCCGTGCGCGCTGAGCCGCTGGAAGAGGCCGAGGGACTCCTTCAGCGACTCGTCCTCGGCCACGCCCGCGTGCAGCGCGTCCTGGGTGGCACGCATCGACGTGCGCAGGGTGAGGCGGAGCTGGGCGACCTCGGCGGCCGGGCCGACCTGGACGAAGGATTTGGCACGCAGGGTGTGGTCCTCGACCGTGCGGCGGGCCTGCGTGATCGTACGGTCCACGCCTCTCTTGGCGGCGCCCACCGCCTTGACCGTGGCGTACGCGCCGAGCCCGACGAAGAGCAGGAAGAGCAGGACGAACACTGTGAGCACCACTTCCACGACGCTCCTCCTCCACCCGCGCTGGCCATGAACCGCTCCGCTCTTCCACGGTAAACGCAGCGGGCAGGTTCCGAGTTCCACCAGAACCCGGAACCTGCCCGTAGGGGACCACCCCTATGCGGTGGCCGTCGGCCACCGGGCGTCACCCCGTGACGATGTTCACCAGCTTCGGCGCTCGCACGATCACCTTGCGGATGGCGGCCCCGTCCAGCGCCGCGACGACCTTCTCGTCGGCCAGTGCCACCTTCTCCAGCTCCGCCTCCGAGATGGCCGGAGGCACCTCCAGACGGGCCTTGACCTTGCCCTTGATCTGCACGACACAGGTCACGGTCTCGTCCACGACGTAGCGCGGGTCGGCGACCGGGAAGTCCTGGTGGACCACCGAGCCGGTGTGGCCCAGCCGGCGCCACAGCTCCTCGGCCACGTGCGGGGCCAGCGGGGCGATCAGCAGCACCAGCGGCTCGGCGACCGAGCGCGACACCGGACCGCCCACCTTGGTCAGGTGGTTGTTCAGCTCGGTGACCTTGGCGATGGCGGTGTTGAACCGCAGCCCCTCCAGGTCCTGGCGGACGCCGTCGATCGCCTTGTGCAGGGCCCGCAGGGTGTCCTCGTCGGGCTCCGCGTCGACGACCGTGACCTCACCGGTGGTCTCGTCGACGATGTTGCGCCACAGCCGCTGCAGCAGCCGGAACTGGCCCACCACCGCGCGCGTGTCCCACGGCCGGGACACGTCCAGCGGGCCCATCGCCATCTCGTACAGGCGCAGGGTGTCGGCGCCGTACTCGGCGCAGATCTCGTCCGGAGTGACCGCGTTCTTCAGGGACTTGCCCATCTTGCCCAGCAGCCGGGAGACCTGCTCGCCCTGGTGGTAGTAGGAGCCGTCGCGCTCCTCCACCTCGGCGGCCGGCACCGCGATGCCCCGGCTGTCGCGGTAGACGTAGGCCTGGATCATGCCCTGGTTGAACAGCTTGTGGAACGGCTCGGCCGACGAGACGTGCCCCAGGTCGTACAGGACCTTGGACCAGAAGCGGGCGTACAGCAGGTGCAGCACGGCGTGCTCGGCGCCGCCCACGTACAGGTCGACACCGCCGTGCGGCATGCCCTCGCGCGGGCCCATCCAGTACCGCTCGATCTCCGGGTCGACCAGCTTGCGGTCGTTGTGCGGGTCCAGGTAGCGCAGCTCGTACCAGCAGGAACCGGCCCAGTTGGGCATGGTGTTGGTCTCGCGGCGGTACTTCTTCGGCCCGTCGCCCAGGTCCAGGGTGACGTTCACCCAGTCCTCGTTGCGGGACAGCGGCGTCTCCGGGGACGTGTTCGCGTCGTCCGGGTCGAAGGTGCGCGGCGAGTAGTCCTCGACCTCGGGCAGCTCCAGCGGCAGCATCGACTCGGGCAGGGCGTGGGCGGTGCCGTCCTCGTCGTAGACGATCGGGAAGGGCTCGCCCCAGTAGCGCTGGCGGCTGAACAGCCAGTCGCGCAACCGGAAGTTGACCGTGCCGTGGCCGATGCCCTTGCGCTCCAGCCACTCGGTGATGCGCGCCTTGGCGTCGGCGACACTCAGGCCGTCCAGGGAGATGTCGCCGTTGGCGGAGTTGATGATCTTCGCGTCGTACGACGCGAAGGCGTCCTGCCACGTCGAGGTGTCGGTCCCCCGGCCGTCGGTCGGCTCGACGATGCAGTGGACCGGCAGCTCGAAGGCGCGCGCGAACTCGAAGTCGCGCTGGTCGCCCGCCGGTACGGCCATGATCGCGCCGGTGCCGTAGCCCATCAGGACGTAGTCGGCGATGAAGACCGGGATCCGCTCGCCGTTGACCGGGTTGGTCGCGTAGGCGCCCGTGAAGACGCCGGTCTTGTCCTTGGCCTCGGCCTGCCGCTCCACGTCGGACTTGGCGCCGGCCTGCGCCCGGTAGGCGGCGACGGCCTCGGCCGGGCTCGCGTGACCGCCGGTCCACACCTCGTGGGTGCCCTCGGGCCAGGCGGCCGGGGTGAACTTCTCGACCAGCGGGTGCTCGGGGGCCAGCACCATGTAGGTCGCGCCGAACAGGGTGTCCGGGCGGGTGGTGAAGACCGTGATCTGCTCGCCGTCGATCGGGAAGTCGACGCGGGCGCCCTCGGAGCGGCCGATCCAGTTGCGCTGCTGCAGCTTGATCGCCTCGGGCCAGTCCAACGCCTCCAGGTCGTCCAGCAGCCGGTCGGCGTAGGCGGTGATGCGCATGTTCCACTGGCGCAGCTTGGCCTTGAAGACCGGGTAGTTGCCGCGCTCGGAGCGGCCGTCGGCGGTGACCTCCTCGTTGGCCAGCACCGTGCCGAGACCGGGGCACCAGTTGACCGGCGCGTCGGAGGCGTAGGCCAGGCGGTACTCGCCCAGGACGTCGGCGCGCTCGGCGGCGCCCAGCTCGTTCCAGGAGCGCCCGCCGGGCACCGCGCGCTCACCGGATTCGAACTGGGCGATCAGCTCGGAGACCGGACGGGCCTTGCGGGCCTCGTCGTCGTACCAGGAGTTGAAGATCTGCAGGAAGATCCACTGGGTCCACTTGTAGTAGTCCGGGTCGATCGTGGCGAACGACCGGCGCCTGTCGTGGCCCAGGCCCAGCCGGCGCAGCTGGATCTTCATGTTCTCGATGTTGGCCTCGGTGGACACGCGCGGGTGCGTGCCGGTCTGCACGGCGTACTGCTCGGCGGGCAGGCCGAAGGCGTCGAAGCCGAGGGTGTGCAGGACGTTGTGGCCGGTCATGCGCTGGAACCGGGCGAAGACATCGGTGGCGATGTAGCCCAGGGGGTGACCGACGTGCAGTCCCGCACCGGAGGGATACGGGAACATGTCCATGATGAACTTCTTGGGCCTGGCCGCCAGCTCCGGGTCGCCGGACAGGTCACCCGTGGGGTTGGGCGCCGAGTAGGTACCCTCGGTGTCCCAGAAGTCCTGCCAGCGTGCCTCGACCTCGGCCGCCATGGCTGCCGTGTAGCGGTGCGGCGCCGCGTCCGCCGACGCGGCGGCGGGGGCGGCGGGGTTCGTCTCGCTCATGATCCTCAAAGCTCCATCGGTCGTCTCTGCCTGCGGCGGTGACTTTCGGGAAACGAAAAATCCCCTCGCACAGGAGGGGACGCCGCGCCGATTCCGCCAGCCGGTTCACCGGTGGTCGGGACTGATCAGCGCGGCCCGCTAAGCAGAAGGCGTACGGCACGCATGGCGTCAGGGTACCGCAGCCCTTGAGCAAGCCGCGACGCGCTTGCGTATGCCTGGTCGACAGTGCCGTCACCATGACAGGAGCCGCACCGTGACCGACCCAAGGTCAAAGGTTACTTCGCGTAACAGCTACTAAGGGACATTACAACTAGCACATGGTCCTTTGATAACAACGCAATAACTGAAACCTCGTACCGATCGGTATGGCGCCACCTAAAGTTCGGCAGCGGGACCGCTTTCCCGAAACTGCTCGGAGTTGCCCCCATGAACCCTCGTCGTAGTACCAGCTCGCTCCCCCGGCCCGGCCGCTCGGCCTATGGGGTGGCCTCAGCCGTCGTTCTGCTGCTCATACCCTTCGTCGTCCTGTTCGGTGGCGACTGGCTCCAGCAGTTCCTGAACTTCGGTGCGGGCGTGCTGTCGCTCGTCTGCCTCACCTGCTCGTGCATCTGGGGCCTCGTCGCCCAGGACCGGCTCCTGCTCAACATCCGCCAGCGGATCGTGGCCCAGGGCATCCACCGGGTGACCGCCGTCGCCTCGATCGCCTTCGTGATCGTGCACATCGGGGTCAAGCTCGCCCTGGACCACGCCAGCTGGATCGCCGCCCTGATCCCCTTCGGCATGCTGTTCGGCAGCGACGGCGCCAACCCGGGCAGCGCCACCCTCATCGGCCTGGGCTCCCTGGCCGCGTACCTCATGATCTTCGTGGGCGTCACCGGCGCGCTGCGCAACCAGTTCGCCTCCCCCGCCCCGGTGGCCGCACGCTGGCGCGCCATGCACATGCTGGCCTACCCCGCCCTGTGCGCGGCCCTGGTCCACGGCCTGTTCGCGGGCCGCCCGGCGAAGACGTTCTTCATGGTCTCGTACGAACTGTGCCTGGCCGGCATCATCGCGGCCCTGCTGCTGCGCGCCGCGCCGCGCCCGTTCAAGCGCAGGGTCGCCGACCGGATCATGGGACTCCTGGGCACCGAGGAGGGGCCGGGCCGCGACGACCTGGACGCCAGCCGGGCACGGCTCACGGACACCCAGTCCACGTCCACGCTGCCGGGCTACGAGAACCGGCGCTCCGCCACGCCGTCGTTCCCGGACATGCCCACCTCCGCCACCGGGTCGTACGACACCGGCGCCTTCCGGGCGGCCCAGGAGCCCGCCTCCGGCTTCGCGGCCGCCTACCGGGCCGTCCAGACGCCCGGCCGGTCCCAGCAGCCGTTCGCGGCCGGCCAGACGGCACGCATGGACCTGCCGACGGACTTCCAGGCCACCGAGGCGATCCCGCGCGTGGACGGCCCCTCCAGCACCTCGGGCAACTGGCCGATCCCGTCCCCGCCGCCGGTCGGCGAGGCACCGCCGTCGGCGTACGACCCGCTCCAGGACACCGGATACAACATCCCGGTCTACGGCAATTCGGGCACGGGCGGATACGGCGGAAGTGACATGTACGACACCCGTGAGACGAACGCCGCCTACGGCACGTACAACTCGAATGACACGTACAACAGCGGTCCCGCCACTGAACCATCACCCGGAGCGTCCTTCGACGCACCGGGTCCGGGCGAACCTTGGAACACGCCTTCCGGAGGCTATAGGTGAACGAGGCCCTGCCCGACGTCCCCGAAGTCCGCGTGGTCGGACTTCCGCAGCTCACGTCGGGCTTCGACCTTGTCGAGCGACTCGATCTGCCCATGCACCTGAAGGTGCACGGGCCGCTTGAACCCATGGGCGGAGAGGCCCTCGCGAAGCTCTCGGAGAACATCAACCTGAAGGGCCGCGGCGGCGCGGGCTTCCCGTTCCACAAGAAGCTGCGCTCGGTCGCCGAAGCGGCGATCAAGCGCGGCGTCCGGCCGGTCGTCGTCGTCAACGGCAGCGAGGACGAGCCGGCCTGCCGCAAGGACACGGTGCTCATCAACCGTGCCCCGCACCTCATCCTGGACGGCGCGCTGCTGTGCGCCGAGGCCCTGGGCGCCCGCACGCTCGTGGTGGGGGTCACCCGTGAGTCGACGCAGCGCTCCATGGAGGCGGCGCTCGCCGAACGCGGCCTCAGCAACAGCCGCCGCTCGGCGCTGAAGGCGTTCGTCCAGCGCAACCCGGTCCGGATGGTCACCGGTGCCGCGTCCTCCCTGATCCGCTCGATCGACGGCGGCCCGGCGATCCCGCCCGGCCGCAAGGTCAGCGCCTCGCAGAACGGCGTCGGCGGCGCGCCCACCCTGCTGTCGAACGCCGAGACGTTCGCCCAGCTGGCCATCGCCGCCCGCATCGGCCCCGAGCGCTACGGCAACACCGGGCTCTACGACGAGCCGGGCACCGTCATGCTCACGGTCTCCGGGGCGGTCGCCCGCCCCATGGTGATCGAGGTCCCCACGGGTGTGCCGCTGCGCTACGTCCTCCAGCTGGCCGGCGCCCCGCCGGTCCCGCAGGGCGTGCTGACCGGCGGCTACCACGGCAAGTGGATCGACGCCGCGACGGTCAACGAGGCGATCGTCTCCCGCAACTCCCTGGACGCGGTGGGCGGCGCGCTCGGCGCCGGCGCGATCCTGCCGATCACCCAGGACACCTGCCCGCTGGGCGAGTCGCTCCGGGTGGCCCAGTGGCTGGCCGAGGAGAGCGCGGGCCAGTGCGGCCCCTGCTACCTCGGGCTGCCGGCCGCCGCGCGCGGCATGGAGGACATCCTCAACGGCGGCGGACCGGCCGCCCTGGAGGCGCTCAAGCAGGTCGCCAAGAACGTCAAGCGGCGCGGCGCGTGCTCGCACCCGGACGGCTCGGCGATGTTCCTGGAGTCGACGATCAAGGCGTTCACCGACGACCTCGCCGCGCACGTCCTCGGGAACGGCTGCGGACGGCCCGTGGAGGGCGTTCTGCCGCTCTTCGAGGGGGGCAGGGCCCCTACGGGCATCCCGGGCGGCGGAGAGCCGGAGGAGACCGGCGAGAGCCGTCAGAAGATCTACGTCGACTGGACGCTGTGCCGGGGCCACGGTCTGTGCGCGGACATCCTCCCGGAGGTCTTCGAACTCGGCGCCGACGGCTTCCCGACCGTCGCCCAGGCGAAGGTGCCGCGCTACGCGGAGGCCAAGGCGCTGCGCGCGGTGCGCCGTTGCCCGGCGCTGGCACTGCGCCTCGAGGAGGACACGCGCGGACAGGCGCCCGCGCGCAACCTGCCGGTCCTCTCCCAGGGCCGCGGCCGCCGCGCCCTCGGCCGCTGAACGATCCGACCCCTACGGCGGGTCACCCGGTCCCGGGTGACCCGCCGTCGTCGTACGACGTGCCGGCGACGGGCCGGTGACGGCTTCCAAAACGCCGAAGGCGGACCATCCCTGGGGATGATCCGCCTTCACTTCGTGTGGAGCTAAGGAGAATTGAACTCCTGACCTCCTGCATGCCATGCAGGCGCTCTACCAACTGAGCTATAGCCCCTTGCCGCCACGCGGCGGAGCCGCATGGTGTCTGTGTCGCCCGGTTTCCCCGGCGGCGACGCCAACATTACACGGTCACAGGGGTGCACCACCAAATCGGTTTCCGTTCCGGGCGGACTCCGGGCGGACACGGACGCCATGTCGGCGTCGGGGGGGCGCCGCGCCGGCCTCAGGCCGTCACGAACGAGTAGAACCTCTTGAGCGTGCAGTGCTCCTCGAGGAGACGGCCGTAGATCGGCTCGCCCTCCAGCTCGCGGTAGGTCTCGATCGGGTCGCCCTTTATGATCAGCGCCCGTGCGCATTCCTCGCACCAGTACTGGTAGTCGGGGTTGATCGGCTCCATGTCACGGACGATCGGCGTACCACTGCCGCACCAGTCGCACTTTCGCCTGTGTGCACCCATCGATCAGCTCCAGCTGTGGCCGCAGGCCGTGCACACGTAGGAGATCCCGCCGTTGTCGCCGAGGACCTGGGCGACATGCGCGGAACCGCAGGAAGGGCACCGGAGGCGGGTGATCGTGTCCCGTATCAACGCCGCACCGAGGAGGTGGCCGCCCTCCCCAAGGATGCTCGCAGGCATCGCTACTCCCTCCCGTCGGGCCGCGCCCCCTTCCGGCCGTTTGATTCTGCCACGGCCGGACCAATACGGTCAGCGACGCCTCAGTACCAGTCCGGACACAGCGCCTCCGCAGAGGTATACGCCTGCGAGGCCCCAAGTGACTCAAGGCAGGCGCGTCCGGAGACCGAACGCAGAAGATCCCGCCCCCTGAGGGGGACGGGATCCATACGTGGAGCTAAGGAGAATTGAACTCCTGACCTCCTGCATGCCATGCAGGCGCTCTACCAACTGAGCTATAGCCCCTTGCCGCCACGCGGCTGGGCCGCATGGTGTTTCGCCCCGCTCGGCGGGGCGAACAAGAAGAACTTTAGCCTGCGACCTGCCGGAAAGTGAAATCCGGGTCAGTCGTCGTCGCCGAGGACCGGTTCCGGGAGGGTGCCGGCGTTGTGCTCCAGCAGGCGCCAGCCGCGGACGCCTTCACCGAGGACCGACCAGCAGCAGTTGGAGAGGCCGCCGAGGCCCTCCCAGTGCCGCGCCTCCAGACCGAGCAGGCGTCCGATGGTGGTGCGGATGGTGCCGCCGTGGCTGACCACCACGAGGGTGCCGTCCTCGGGCAGCTTCTCGACGTGCCGCAGCACCACGGGAGCGGCGCGGTCGGCGACCTCGGTCTCCAGTTCGCCGCCGCCGCGGCGGACGGCCTCGCCGCGCTTCCACGCCCGGTACTCGTCGCCGTGCCGGGCGATGATCTCCTCGTGCGTCAGCCCCTGCCAGACGCCCGCGTAGGTCTCGCGCAGGCCCTCGTCGAGGGTGACGTCCAGGCCGGTGAGGGCGGCCAGCTCGGCGGCCGTCAGCGCGGCCCGCCGCAGGTCGGAGGAGACGATCGCGTCGGGCGCCAGGGAGGCCAGCAGCCGGGCCGCGCGCCGGGCCTGGCCGACGCCGGTCTCGGTGAGGGCGACGTCCGTCGTGCCCTGGAAGCGGCGCTCCACGTTCCAGGCGGTCTGGCCGTGCCGCCACAGGATGACGCGGCGGCCCCGGCCGGTGTGCTCGGTCACCTCGCCGGTGGCGCTCATCGCCAGTCCTCGTCCAGTTCGGCGGCCTCCTCCGCGGCCCGCACCTTGGCGTGCTCCTCGGCCTTGCCCCGGGTGGCCTTCGCGTCGGCCGGCAGCTCGATCTCGGGGCAGTCCTTCCACAGCCTCTCCAGGGCGTAGAAGACCCGCTCCTCGCTGTGCTGGACGTGCACGACGATGTCGACGTAGTCGAGCAGGATCCAGCGGGCCTCGCGGTCGCCCTCACGGCGTACCGGCTTGGCGCCCAGCTCCTTGGCCAGGCGCTCCTCGATCTCGTCGACGATCGACTTGACCTGGCGGTCGTTGGGGGCGGAGGCCAGCAGGAAGGCGTCCGTGATCGACAGGACGTCGCTGACGTCGTAGGCGATGACGTCGTGGGCGAGCTTGTCGGCGGCCGCCTGGGCGGCGGTGTTGATGAGCTCGATGGAACGGTCGGTGGCGGTCACTACGTGGCTTTCCGTCGGCGGTCACTGGACCTCAAGGGTCTCACGGACCGCCGAGCGCACCCCACGCGATAAAACGGATCACGCGGGGTGCCCCGGCACGTGCTCAGGAGGCGGCGGGTTTGTAGTTCTGGCCCAGGACCACCGAGACGTCGGCGCCCGAGGAGACCGTGCCCTTGGTCACGGCGGTGGCGGGCAGCCCCAGGGTCTTGGCGACCTCGGTGGCGTTCTCCTTGTCGGCCGCGTCGGAGTAGACCACCTTGGAGGCCGCCTGGGCCCCGGAGGCGGCGCCGCCCTCCAGGAACGTGAAGCCGCCGTTGAGGAGCACCACGCGGGCCTTCTCCGTGTTGTCCTTCACACCGGTGGCGTTCTGCACGGAGACCCGGACGGCGGAGCCGGCGGCGGGGCTCTTGGCGGTGCCGCCGAGGATGTCCTTGATCACGCCCGCGCTGGTCCGCGCGCTCAGGGTGCCGTCGCCCTGGACGGGCAGCAGCGCCGTCTTGTAGTCGCCGCCCTTGGCGAGGTCGGCGAGCTTGGCGAGGAAGGCGCCGAGGTTGCTGTCGGTCAGCGGCGGTTCGATGATCTGCCCCAGCGTCTGCACGGTGACGGTCGCGCCCTGCGCGTCGGAGGACAGCTTGCGCAGCACGCCCTGCATCACCTGGCCGAACCGCTCCAGCTGGGCGTCCGGGGACTCGCCGGGGGCGCGGTAGGTGGCGTAGGCGACGGCCGCCTTGCCGCTGAGGGTCTGGTCCTTGCCCTGGTGGACGAGGGCCGGGCTGCCCTTCTTCTCGTCCGGGTCGGGCACGTCGGTGTTGGTGTCGATGTCGATGTTGCCGACCAGCTCGACGAGGTTCTGCAGGTAGGGGGTGTCGAGGCGCCAGGTGCCCTCGATGTTCGTGCCGAGGACGGTGTCCAGCTGGTCGCGGGTGCCGGAGGAGCCGTCGTCGTCGACCGACTTGGCGAGGGTCGTGGTGCTGCCGGAGTCGTCGGTCAGGGCCAGGGAGTTGGGCAGCAGGACGGTGCTGCCCTGCTTGGTGGTGGTGTTGTCGACGAGCAGCGCGGTGGAGGTGCCGCCCTTGGCCGTGTTGTGCAGATGGACGACGATCACGTCCCGGTTCTGGGCGGCGGCGGCCGTCGTGGTGCCCGACTTGGCGCCGGAGGAGGACAGTCCGGGGAGCTTTCCGGCGTACCAGAGGTAGCCGACCCCGCCGACGGCGACCAGCGCGAGGACGACGGCGAGGGCGACGATCCGGCTGCGGGCGCGGCGGCGGGCCTCCTCGCGGCGTTCGGTGCGGTTCTCGGTGAACTTCAGCCAGTCGATGACGTCTTCTGAGTCGTCGGTGGGTTCCTCGACGAAGGCGAACTGCCCGGTGTGGTAGTCCCGTTCGCCGTCCTCGGGCCCGCTCTCCGCCCCGCTGTCCGCCCTGCTCTCCGCCCCGGTCTGCTGGGCCGGGCCCGCCTGCTGCGGGATGTAGGCGGTCTGCTCGGCGACCCGGGGCTGCCGGCCGGCCGGGGCCGCCTGCCCGTAGGGGTCGTACGAGTCGGCGGGCGCGGCCGTGCCGTACTGGTCGTAGGCGTCGTAGGCGGGCGTCGCCGGCTGCGGGCCGGTGTCGTAGGGCTGGTACCCGTCGTGGGACGGCACGGGCTGCTGCGGGCCGGTCGCGTACGGGTCGTAGCCGTAGCCCTGCTGCTGGTACGCGTCGTAGCTCCGGCGCGGTGCCTGCTGCGCCGGGATCTGCCGGTACACGGGCTGCCCGTACTCGTCGTAGCCGACCAGTTCGTACTGGTCGGCGCCGTGGCCCGCGGCCCCCGCGTCGTATCGGTCGTTCACCGGTGCCCCTCTCGGCTCACTCGCCGCGGTACAGCTCGCGCTTGTCGATGTAACGCACGACTCCGTCCGGCACCATGTACCAGATGGGGTCGCCCTTGGCGACTCTCGCACGGCAGTCCGTGGAGGAGATGGCGAGCGCGGGCACCTCGACGAGCGAGACACCGCCTTCCGGCAGGCCCGCGTCGCTCAGGTGGTGGCCGGGCCGGGTGACGCCGATGAAGTGCGCCAGGGAGAACAGTTCCTCGGTGTCGCGCCAGGTCAGCAGCTGGGCGAGGGCGTCGGCGCCGGTGATGAAGAAGAGGTCCGTGTCCGGGTTGAGGGCGCGCAGGTCCCTCAGGGTGTCCACGGTGTAGGTGGGGCCGCCGCGGTCGATGTCGATGCGGCTGACGGAGAACTGGGGGTTCTCGGCGGTGGCGATGACCGTCATCAGGTAGCGGTCCTCGGCCGGGGAGACCGCGCGGTGGGACTTCTGCCAGGGCTGGCCGGTGGGTACGAAGACCACTTGGTCCAGGTGGAACTGCGCGGCGACCTCGCTGGCCGCCACGAGGTGCCCGTGGTGGATCGGGTCGAACGTCCCGCCCATGACGCCGAGGCGGCGCTTGCCGGTGTGCGCGGGGCCGTTGCCCGGCCGGAACCGCGGGTGGTTCGCCGTGTGGCCGGCCCGTTCGTTCGCCGGACCGGTAGGCATGTCCTGCTCTCCCATGCGTGCAGACCCTACCGGCCCGGCCTGCGGGCCCCGCCCGGGGACGGGCGTCCGGTTCAGCGGTCGCGGTTGAAGCGGGTGGTGATCCACAGCAGGAGCAGCAGGACGATGAAGGCTCCGCCGCCGGTGAGGAGGGGGTTGAGGCTGTTGTGGTTGCCTCCGTGCTCCTCGCCCTCGGCTGCGAGGGTGACCAACTGGGCAGCGGTGCTGTGGAAGCTCATCACGGCGGGACCTATCCGGTGTGGGCGGGATAAAGATGTCGGCTCATGGTAAGCGGGCGGTCCGGGGCCGATCACTCCGACTCCGCCGTCGGGGAACCTTCGCGGCCCCTCAGTCGTCCTTCCGCTTGTACCCGCGCAGCAGGAACCAGGCGGTCAGCCCGCAGCCCAGGAACATCACGACGATCACGATCCGGAGCAGATTCCCCGACCCGTGCTGTTGGACGGCGCTCGCGGCGGCCTCGGTCAGCCAGGCGGCTGAGGAATGGTGCTCCATGGCGTGGACTCCTTCGCTGTACTGCCCGTCCACGGTATCTCCGCCTAGGCTGGGCCCTGCCTCGGGGGCACGGTGGGCACTCACACGCATGGGGGATGACATGTCCGACGACGGCCATGAGCGCAACGGGTCGGGGCACGAGCACGTGCCGGGCCGGCAGCGCAGGCGGTTCCCGGGGATCTCCTCGCGGGCCTACGAGCACCCGGCGGACCGGTCGGCCCTGGTGGCGCTGCGCAGGCTGAGCGGCTTCGACACGGTCTTCAAGGCGCTCAGCGGGCTGCTTCCCGAGCGCAGTCTGCGGCTGCTGTTCCTGTCCGACTCGGTGCGTGTCTCGGACGAGCAGTTCGCGCACCTCAACGACATGCTGCGGGACGCCTGTTACATCCTGGACCTGGAGAAGGTCCCGCCGATGTACGTCACGCAGGACCCGCAGCCGAACGCGATGTGCATCGGCCTGGACGAGCCGATCATCGTCGTCACCACGGGCCTGGTCGAGCTGCTCGACGAGGAGGAGATGCGGGCGGTCGTCGGGCACGAGGTGGGGCACGCGCTGTCCGGGCACTCGGTGTACCGCACGATCCTGCTGTTCCTGACCAGCCTCGCGCTGAAGGTCGCGTGGATTCCGCTGGGCAATCTGGCGATCATGGCGGTGGTGACCGCGCTGCGGGAGTGGTTCCGCAAGTCGGAGCTGTCCGCCGACCGGGCCGGGCTGCTGGTGGGGCAGGATCTGCGGGCCTCGATGCGCGGCCTCATGAAGATCGCGGGCGGCAACCACCTGCACGAGATGAACGTGGACGCGTTCCTGCGGCAGGCGGAGGAGTACGAGTCCGGGGGCGACCTGCGCGACTCCGTGCTGAAGATCCTCAACGTGCTGCCGCGCTCCCACCCCTTCACCACGGTGCGGGCCGCCGAGCTGAAGAAGTGGGCGGAGTCCCGGGACCACCAGCGGATCATGGACGGTCACTACCCGCGGCGCAGCGAGGACAAGGACACCTCGGTCGGCGACTCGTTCCGGGAGTCGGCGGCGAGCTACGCGGACGATGTGAAGAGTTCCAAGGATCCGCTGATGAAGCTGGTCACGGACCTGGCCGGCGGCGCCGGGGGGCTGGGCGGCCGGGTGCGGCGCGGCTTCGACGGCTTCACGAGCCCGCCTCCGCCGAAGGACGCGGGGCCGCGGGACGCGGACTGACGGCCGGCTCCCGGCTCAGACCCGGGGCTCCGCCCCGTCGGCCAGCGTGCCGCACAGGGCGGTGGCGCCGCCCGTCGCGTACGGGTTGGTGCCGGCCGGGCCGCCCGCCTTGGCGATCTGGCCGGCCAGCAGGGGGCGCAGGGAGTCGGCGGAGTCCTCGGCGCAGGACATCGGGCCGGCCTGGACGTAGGAGACGACCAGCTGGGCCTGGTGGGTGCGCAGGTCGTCGCGGTCGAAGCGGAAGGTCAGCTCCCGGCGGACGGTGAAGAGCGAGACGGGGGCTCCGGCCGGCGCTCCGGTGGCGCGCAGGGCGTACACGAAGGTGTGGTCGGCGGTGACCTCCAGGGTGGCCGCGTCGGTCTCGGCGGCCTGCAGGCTGCCCTGGACGCGGATCTTCCGGTCGGCCAGCTCCGCGCGGGAGGCGTCGAGGCGGATGAGCCATCCGGTGGGGGCGTGCCGGCCGTCGGCCGCCGGGTGGTCGAAGCTCTGGTCGAACTGGTCGAGTTGGTCGGGGTCGAGAAGGGCCCGGGCGGGCCGGACCTGGCCGCCGCGCAGCACGCCGGGGTCGAGCGAGGAGCGGACGATGTAGTCCCTCGCGGTGGTCAGGGCGGCGACGACCTGGCTGTCGGAGAAGTGCGCGGTGCTGCGGGAGACCGGCAGCGGTATCCCCTCGGCGCCGATCTCGTACTGCGCGGCGGGGCTGTGCGCGTACAGCTGCTCGGCGTCGGCCGATCCCGGCACCTTGCCCTGTGGGACGAGCGGGATGACGGTCATCCGCAGGGGCTCGATCGGCCGGCGGGCCTGCGGGGAGCCGTAGGGGTGGCGTATGCCCATGTAGATCGCGGTGCCGAAGGCGAGGGCGATCAGCAGGACGAGGATCAGGGCCTGCCGGGTCAGTCCCCGGTGCAGGGGCGGGCGGCGGCGTACGGCGGGCGCGTGGTCGGCCATGCGCTCCTGGGCGGAGTACTCCTGGAGGCGGGCAGCGCGGACGAACGACTCGTCGAACACGACGGATCGGTACTCGTCCTCTCCACCCGCGGGACCGCCCTCGGGAGTCCCCTCAGGTGGGTCTCCAGGCCCGCCCATACTTTCAGAGTAGGTCTCGCGAGCCTCAGGTAAACGCCCTGCTACACCACAACTTCTGACAGGTTCTCACCAGAAACGCGCGGGGTGTCTCAGGGGGTGCGCGGGATGGCCGCGACGGCCGGCTGGGAGGAGTCGGCGGAGGCGGAGGGGACCGCCGCGCTGCCCTGTTCGAGGCCGGTCGGGGCGGACGTCGGCAGGTGGTCGCGGCTGCTCGAGGAGGCGCCCCGGTAGACCGCGGCGAAGGCCAGCGCGACCATGCCGACGCCCATCACGAGGGCGAGTACCCAGGCGACGGGGCGGTGCCAGCGGACCTGCTTGCCGAAGGGTCCGGAGGTTCCGTACCGGTGGGAGAGGACATCCGGGTCGTCGGGGTCGTCCGGGTCGTCGAGGTCCCGATCTTGGCCGAGATCCGTCCCGTCGGGCCGGTACCGCTCGCCTCGGATGCGGGCGCGGCGGGCCTCGGCCTCGGAGGCCTCGGCTCTCGCCTGGGCGGCGGCCAGGAGGCGTTCGACGGCGGTCGGCTCGTGCACCACGGCCGCCCGTACGAAGGCCTCGTCGAAGACCACGGAGGCGAACTCTTCGTCCGACACTCCGCGGTCGTGGTCGTCGTCGGGCTCCCAGCCGTCCGGGAACGGCGTGCCCCCCACGTCCTCCGGCACATGTCCAGAGTAGACCTGGGGGGTCAATTTGGGCAGACGGTATGGAAATTCATCCGCCTGCTGAGACGGGACGGCGGCGGGTTCCGGCCGTCGTCGGCCTGGTCGTCGGCGTCGTCGTCAGCGCCGTACGTGGCCGTCGCCGGTCACGATGTACTTCGTGCTGGTCAGCTCCGGGAGGCCCATGGGGCCGCGGGCGTGCAGCTTCTGGGTGGAGATGCCGATCTCGGCGCCGAAGCCGAACTGGCCGCCGTCGGTGAAGCGGGTGGAGGCGTTCACGGCGACGGTGGTGGAGTCGACCAGCTGGGTGAAGCGGCGGGCGGCCTGCTGGGAGGTGGTGACGATGGCCTCGGTGTGCCCGGAGGTCCACAGCCGGATGTGGGCCACGGCCTTGTCGAGCGAGTCGACGACGGCGGCGGCGATGTCGTACGACAGGTACTCGGTGTCCCAGTCGTCGGGCGTCGCCTCCACGACGGTGGCCCGGGAGTCCTTGGCGTACGCCATGACCCGCTCGTCGGCGTGCACGGTCACCCCGGCCTCGGCGAGCGCGTCCAGGGCGCGCGGCAGGAACTCGGGGGCGATGTCCTGGTGGACCAGGAGGGTCTCGGCGGCGTTGCAGACGCTGACCCGCTGGGCCTTGGAGTTGATCAGGATCTCGACGGCCATGTCGATGTCGGCCGCCGCGTCGACGTAGACGTGGCAGTTCCCGGTGCCGGTCTCGATGACCGGGACCGTGGACTCGGAGACGACCGTCTGGATCAGGGAGGCGCCGCCGCGCGGGATCAGTACGTCGACCAGGCCGCGGGCGCGCATCAGCTCGCGCACGCTCTCCCGGCTCTCCCCCGGCACCAGCTGTACGACGTCGGCGGGCAGGCCGGCGCCGCCGACGGCGTCCCGGATCACCCGCACGAGGGCGGTGTTCGACTCGTAGGCGGAGCCCGAGCCGCGCAGCAGGACCGCGTTGCCGGACTTCAGGCAGAGGGCGGCGGCGTCCACGGTGACGTTCGGGCGGGCCTCGTAGATGATGCCGACGACGCCGAGCGGGACCCGGACCTGGCGCAGGTCGATGCCGTTGGGCAGGGTGGAGCCGCGGACCACCTCGCCGACCGGGTCGGGCAGCTTGGCGACGTCCCGGACGTCGGCGGCGATGGCGCGGACCCGCTCGGGGGTGAGGGTGAGCCGGTCGACGATGGCCTCGCTGGTGCCGTTCTCCCGGGCCGTGGCCACGTCCTTGGCGTTGGCCTCGACGATCTCGCCGGTGCGGACCTCCAGGGCGTCCGCGATGGCGAGCAGCGCGTCGTCCTTCACCGCGCGCGGCAGCGGCGCGAGGTCGGCGGCGGCGGCCTTGGCACGGTAGGCGGCCTGGGTGACCGGGGACATGGCGTCGTACGGCGAGAGCGTGGTCATGAGGGAAGCGTAGTGCGCGCGGCGGGGGCGTCCACAGCTCGTTCCACCCCCCGAGACGGGGTCAAAAGGGGTGAACCCCTACGGGGGTCGCGGGTGCGGGGCCGTAGCCGGCGGCGATGCGCTGGTGGTAGGTCTCGCGGTCGATGACCTCCAGTCCGACGATCTCCCAGGGCGGCAGTCCGGAGGTCTGGCGGTGCTCGCCCCACAGGCGCAGCGCGACGGCGGCCGCGTCGTGCAGGTCGCGGGCCTCCTCCCAGTAGCGGATCTCCGCGTGGTCGTGGGCGTAGCGGCTGGTCAGCAGGAAGGGGTGGTCGTGGGCGAGCTGTTCCAGGGCGCGCCGCAGGTCCGCCAGGGGGACCTTCTCCCCGGAGACGCTGAGCGTGACGTGCCACAGCCGGGGCAGGTCCTCGGGCCTCTGTGCCTTGGGCATCTGCGCCTCCTTGGGCGCCCGCGACGAGCCCTCCTCGTAGGCGTCCCCGGCCGCGACGCTCGTCAGAGCACCGCGGGACGCCGCCGCCCCAGGGCGCACTCGTCTCACGACGGCCTCCTTCACGCAGCGCTCGGGAATGTTGCCCTAGAGACAAAGTTGAGCAGGCCGCACGGGTTCGTGGGGCGGTTTTACGGAACGTCCCCCAGCGGGGGCCGTCGTTACGCCCCGTTTGACGAGTGCAGGACGACGACGTCGTCCCTGTGTACGACCTCGCGTTCGTACTCGGCGCCGAGTTCGCGGGCCAGCTCCCGGGTCGAACGTCCGATCAGCTGAGGGATCTCCCGGGCGTCGAAGTTGACGAGTCCGCGGGCGACCGCGCGGCCGGTGGCGTCGCGCAGCTCGACCGGGTCGCCGGCGCTGAACTCGCCCTCGACGGCGGCGATCCCGGCGGGCAGCAGGGACTTGCGCCGCTCGACGACCGCGCGTACGGCGCCGTCGTCGAGGGTGAGGGCCCCCTGCGGGGTGGAGGCGTGCTGGAGCCACAGCAGCCGGTCGGCGGAGCGCTTGCCGGTGGGGTGGAAGTAGGTGCCGGTGTCGCCGCCGGACAGTGCCTCCGCCGCATGGACGGCGCTGGTGAGCACCACCGGGATGCCGGCGGCGGCGGCGATCCGGGCGGCCTCGACCTTGGTGACCATGCCGCCGGTGCCCACGCCCGCCTTGCCCGCGCTGCCGATCTCGACGTGCGCGAGGTCCTCGGGTCCCCGCACCTCGGCTATCCGTGAGGTGCCGGGCCTCGTGGGGTCGCCGTCGTAGACGCCGTCCACGTCGGAGAGCAGGACCAGCAGGTCGGCGTGGACGAGGTGAGCGACGAGGGCGGCGAGGCGGTCGTTGTCGCCGAAGCGGATCTCGTCGGTGGCGACGGTGTCGTTCTCGTTGACGACCGGCAGGGCGCCCATGGCGAGCAGCTTGTCGAGGGTGCGGGAGGCGTTGCGGTGGTGGGCGCGGCGGCTCATGTCGTCGGAGGTGAGCAGGATCTGGCCCACCCGGACGCCGTAGCGGGCGAAGGAGGCGGTGTAGCGGGCGACCAGCAGGCCCTGGCCGACGCTGGCCGCGGCCTGCTGGCGGGCCAGGTCCTCGGGGCGGCGGCGCAGGCCGAGGGGGGCGAGGCCGGCGGCGATGGCACCGGACGAGACCAGGACCACCTCCCGTTCACCCCCGCTGCGGGTCTTGGCGAGGACATCGACGAGCGCGTCGACACGGTCGGCGTCGAGACCGCCCGAGGCGGTGGTCAGCGACGAGGAGCCCACTTTGACGACGATCCTGCGGGCCTCGCTCACGGCCTGCCTTGCCCTTGCCACCTTGCGTTCTGTCCCCTCGCGCGGATCCGGCTGCCTGCCCGGCAATCTACGCGAACGGGGACCGGCCCGGCGCACCGGTCCAGCCCCCGGACAGGCGCCCGCGTCAAGAGCGGATGGTAAGGAACCTCGACCGGGACCGCGCTCGGCTCGGGCGGTCAGCCCGCGTTGACGCCGTCCATCTCACCGGCCGAGGCCGCCCGCCGGCCCGGCCCGGCACGGCGTCGGCCGGCTGGGCCGTCTCGACGCGTCCGGCCCGGGTCGGCTCGGCCGCCTCGGCGGGGTCCGCGTCGGCGCTGCCCACGCGGGACTCCTGGCCGACGTTGCGCGCCTCGGCCCTGAGGGCGAGGTCGGCGACCGCTGCTCCCCGCCGTCCGCGGCCGGCGGATCGCCGACGGCTCGCGTACGGCGTCCAGCAGGCCGCCCAGCTCCACGGCGCTGTCGGACAGGATCACCGCGGCGCGCACGGCCGTGTTCTGCCGCTTGAACTCCTCCACGCCCAGCTCGGCCGAGTCCGTCACCGCGTACGGCTTGCCGTTGACGATGAAGTCGGAGACCACCGAGGAGATGTCGGAGACCATCGCGTCGGAGTCGCACAAAGCGGCGACAGGTTCTAGAACGGCTCGAAGTCGTCGAACTCCCGCAGGGTGTCGTCCCGCTCCGCCTGCCGGTCCCGGCGCCGCTGCACGGCTGGCCGCTGCTCCTCGAACCGGTGGTCCTCGCCGCGCCGGCCCAGCATCTCGGCGCCCGCCATGACGGTCGGCTCCCAGTCGAAGACGACCGCGTTGTCCTCGGGGCCGATGGCGACGCCGTCGCCGGAGCGGGCGCCCGCCTTCATCAACTGCTCCTCGACGCCGAGGCGGTTGAGGCGGTCGGCGAGGTAGCCGACGGCCTCGTCGTTGTTGAAGTCGGTCTGCCGCACCCAGCGCTCCGGCTTCTCGCCACGCACCCGGAACAGCCCGTCCTCCTCGCGGGTCACCGTGAAGCCCGCGTCGTCCACGGCCTTGGGCCGGATGACGATCCGCGTCGCCTCCTCCTTCGGCTTCGCCGCCCGCGCCTTGGCGACCAGCTCACCGAGCCCGTACGACAGCTCCTTCAGCCCGGTGTGCGCCACCGCCGACACCTCGAACACCCGGTAGCCGCGCGCCTCCAGGTCGGGCCGCACCATCTCGGCGAGGTCCTTGCCGTCCGGTACGTCGATCTTGTTCAGGACGACGATCCGGGGACGGTTGTCGAGGCCGCCGTACTGCTTCAGCTCCTCCTCGATGACGTCGAGGTCGGAGAGCGGGTCGCGCTCGGACTCCAGGGTCGCCGTGTCCAGCACGTGCACCAGCACGCTGCACCGCTCCACGTGCCGCAGGAACTCCAGGCCCAGGCCGCGGCCCTGGCTGGCGCCCGGGATCAGACCCGGCACATCGGCGATGGTGTAGACGGTGGCGCCCGCGGTCACCACGCCCAGGTTCGGGACGAGCGTCGTGAACGGATAGTCGGCGATCTTCGGCTTGGCCGCGCTGAGCACGGAGATCAGCGAGGACTTGCCCGCGCTCGGGTAGCCCACCAGTGCCACGTCGGCGACCGTCTTCAGCTCCAGGACGATGTCCTGCAGGTCCCCCGGCACGCCGAGCAGCGCGAAGCCGGGCGCCTTGCGGCGGGCCGAGGCCAGCGCCGCGTTGCCGAGACCGCCCCGGCCGCCCTGCGCGGCGACGTAGGAGGTGCCGTGTCCTACCAGGTCGGCGAGGACGTTGCCCGCCCTGTCGAGGACGACGGTGCCGTCCGGCACGGGCAGGACCAGGTCCTGGCCGTCCTTGCCGGCGCGGTTGCCGCCCTCGCCGGGCTTGCCGTTGGTGGCCTTGCGGTGCGGCGAGTGGTGGTAGTCGAGGAGCGTGGTCACGGACTGGTCGACGGTGAGGATCACGTCCCCGCCCCGGCCGCCGTTGCCGCCGTCCGGGCCGCCGAGCGGCTTGAACTTCTCACGGTGGACGGAGGCACAGCCGTGGCCTCCGTTACCCGCGGCGACGTGCAACTCGACGCGGTCCACGAAGGTGGTCATGGTGGGGTGCCTCCAGCACTGGGATGTCGTACGGATCTCTACTGCTGCAACACGCGAAAGGCGGACCCGCTTCCCGACCGGGAAGTGAGGTCCGCCTCGCGAAAAGTCCGATCAGGCGACCGGAACGATGTTCACGACCTTGCGGCCACGGTGGCTGCCGAACTCCACCGCACCGGCCTGCAGCGCGAACAGCGTGTCGTCGCCGCCCCGGCCGACGCCGGCGCCCGGGTGGAAGTGGGTGCCGCGCTGGCGGACCAGGATCTCACCCGCGTTGACGACCTGACCGCCGAAGCGCTTCACGCCGAGCCGCTGGGCATTGGAGTCGCGACCGTTCCGAGTGGACGACGCGCCCTTCTTGTGTGCCATTTCTCCTCAGTCCCTTACTTCGCAGCCGTGGGGATCTCAGTGACCTTGATCGCCGTGTACTGCTGGCGGTGGCCCTGCCGACGACGGTAGCCGGTCTTGTTCTTGTAGCGCAGAATGTCGATCTTCTGGCCCTTGTGGTGGTCCACGACCTCGGCCTGGACCTTGATGCCGGCCAGCACCCACGGGTCGCTGGTCACAGCGTCGCCGTCGACAACGAGCAGGGTCGAGAGCTCGACCGTGTCGCCAACCTTGGCAGTGGAAATCTTGTCAACCTCAACGATGTCGCCGACAGCAACCTTGTGCTGGCGACCACCGCTGCGCACGATGGCGTACACGCGATCTCTCTTTCGCTCGAAGAAACGGCACCCCCGCAGGCCAGCCGCCCAAGAACAGCAGGAACGACCTCTCCCGGCCAGCCGTGTGCCCGGGAGGAAGAGGTTTACGGGGATGTGGCGTGTTCAGTGGACACGCCGACGGTCAAGGTTACGGGGCCGTGGCCGAGGGGGTCAAACCGGGCCGGGTCCGGCGGGTGTGCGGCCGGTCACAGGGACCGGCCGCACACCCACCGCGGGCTCCTCAGCCCTCGTCGGTGGCGGCGGAGACCGTGGTCTTCTTCGCCGCCGACTTCGCGGCGGCCGTCTTGGCGGTCTTGGTGGCCGCCTTCTTGGCCGTCGTCTTCTTGGCGGCCGTCTTCTTGGCCGCGGTCTTCTTGGTGGCGGCCTTCTTCGCCGTCGCCTTCTTGGCCGTCTTGCGCGCCGCCGTCTTCTTGGCGGGCGCGGCCTCCTCCGCGGGAGCCTCGGCAACGGCCTCGACGGGACCCTCGGCTGCGGCCTCCTCCGGCGCGGCCGACGGGACGACCACGACGGCCGTCTCCTCGGACGCGGTCGGCGCGGTGGCCTTGCGCACGGCGCGGCGGCGCGGACGGGCCGGGGCGGCGCTCTCGGCCTCCACCGCCGGGGCCTGGGCCTCGGGCGCGGTCTCGGGCAGCGCGGCCGGCTGTACCGGCTGCTCCACCGGCGCGGCCTCGGCGACCGTCACCACGGCGGCCTCGGCACCGGCGGGGGAACCGGCGGGCGCCGACACCTTCCGGGTCGCACGGCGACGCGTACGGCCCTTGGGCGCGGCCTCCTCGACGGCTTCGGCGGTCTCGGTCCGCTCGGCGGCGACGACCGGGTCCTCCACGGCGACCGGCTCGGCCTGCGCCTCCGCGGCCGTCTCCGGCCGCACCGGTCGTACGGCCTCCGCCTCGGCCGGCACGGCCTGCGCGGTGGGCACCTCGACGGCCTCCACGACCCCGGCCTCGGCCTCGGCCCTGGCGGCCTCCGCCCTGCGGGACTCCCGCTGCCGGGGCTCGGCCTTCGGTGCGCCCGCCGGAGCCGAGGCCCTGCGGCCGGCCCGGCGTCGGGTACGGCCCCGGGTCGCCGCGGCCTCCGCCTCGGCGACGGAGCTGTACAGCTCCTCGTCCGGCGTGAAGTCGGGCGAGGGGAGCGCGACGGGCTCGGCCAGTTCGGCCACGACCTCCACGGCGGCCTCCGCCGCGTGGTCCACCTCGGGCTCGACGGCCTCGCCGGTCTCCAGGGCCACGGCGGCCGTCTCGTGCTCGTGCTCGGGCACCTGGCCGTCACCGCCGCGGCCGCGCTTCTTGCGCTTGCCGCCGCCTCCGGTGGAGGCCGGCTGCTCCATGTGCACGATGACACCGCGGCCGTTGCAGTGGACGCACGTCTCCGAGAAGGACTCCAGCAGGCCCTGGCCGACCCGCTTGCGGGTCATCTGCACGAGCCCCAGCGAGGTCACCTCCGCGACCTGGTGCTTCGTACGGTCCCGGCCCAGGCACTCCAGCAGGCGCCGCAGCACCAGATCACGGTTCGACTCCAGCACCATGTCGATGAAGTCGATGACGATGATGCCGCCGAGGTCGCGCAGCCGCAGCTGGCGCACGATCTCCTCGGCCGCCTCCAGGTTGTTCCTGGTGACCGTCTCCTCCAGGTTGCCGCCCTGGCCGGTGAACTTGCCGGTGTTGACGTCGATGACGACCATCGCCTCGGTCCGGTCGATCACCAGCGAACCGCCGCTGGGCAGCCAGACCTTGCGGTCCAGCGCCTTGGCGAGCTGCTCGTCGATCCGGTACGTGGCGAAGACGTCGACCTCGGAGGTCCACTTGGACAGCCGGCCGGCGAGGTCCGGGGCGACGTGCGAGACGTAGCCGTGGATGGTCTCCCACGCCTCCTCGCCGCTCACGATGACCTTGGAGAAGTCCTCGTTGAAGATGTCGCGCACGACCCGGACGGTCATGTCCGGCTCGCCGTACAGCAGCGACGGCGCGTTGGAGCTGCCGCCGTTCCTGGACTTCTTCTGGATGTCCTCCCACTGCGCCTGCAGCCGCTCGACGTCCCGGCGCAGCTCGTCCTCGCTCGCGCCCTCGGCGGCGGTGCGCACGATGACGCCCGCGTCGTCGGGGACGATCTTCTTGAGGATGCTCTTCAGCCGGGACCGCTCGGTGTCGGGCAGCTTGCGGCTGATCCCGGTCATCGAGCCCTCGGGGACGTACACGAGGTAACGGCCCGGGAGGGAGACCTGGCTGGTCAGACGGGCGCCCTTGTGACCGATCGGGTCCTTGGTCACCTGGACGAGCACCGGCTGGCCGGACTTCAGGGCGGACTCGATGCGGCGCGGCCCGTTGGCCATGCCCAGCGCCTCGAAGTTGACCTCGCCGGCGTACAGGACGGCGTTGCGGCCCTTGCCGATGTCGATGAAGGCGGCCTCCATCGAGGGAAGCACGTTCTGGACCTTGCCCAGGTACACGTTGCCGACGTACGAGGTCGCCTGCTCCTTGTTGACGTAGTGCTCGACGAGCACGCCGTCCTCCAGGACGCCGATCTGCGTGCGCTCACCGCTCTGCCGGACGACCATCACGCGCTCGACGGCCTCGCGGCGGGCCAGGAACTCGGCCTCGGTGATGATCGGCACCCGGCGGCGGCCCTGCTCGCGCCCCTCGCGGCGGCGCTGCTTCTTGGCCTCCAGACGGGTCGAGCCCTTGATGGACTGCACCTCGTCGGAGGGCTCGGCGGCCTTGCGGGGCTCGCGGACCTTGACGACCGTACGCTCCGGGTCGTTGTCGGCGGGCTCGTTGTCGGCCGAGGAGTCACCGGCACGACGACGGCGCCGACGACGGCGACGGCTGCTGGAACTGGAGCCGGATTCCTCGCCGCGGGCGTCCTCGGCGTCCTCGTCCTCCTGCTCGGCGGTGTCCTCGGCGTCCTGGTCCGCCTGCTCGGCGGCCAGTTCGTCGGCCTCGGCGTCCGGACCGTCGCCGTCGCCGAGGTCACCCCGGCGGCGACGGCGGCCACCGCGACGGCGACGGCGACGGGAGCCGGTGTCCTCCGACTCCTCGGTGTCGTCGATGTCGTCGGCCTCGGCCTCGACGTCGGTCTCGTCGTCGGCCTCGGCCTCGGTACGGGTGCGGTCCTCGACGGCCTGCTCGGGCTCCTCGGCCGCCTGGACCTCCTCGGGGGCGCCCCGACGGCGACGGCGGCGCCGCGCACCGCTGTCGGCGCGCTCCTCCGGGAACTCCCGCGTCTCCTCGGGCTCCTCCTCGGGGGCATCGGTGACGGCGGCCTCGGCGGCGGCCTCGGCGGCGGCCCGCTGGGGGGTCTGGAACTGCGGCTCGGCGAAAACGGGCGCCTGGAACACGGCGACGGCGGGGCGGGCCGGGCGGCGCGGTGCCCCGGCCTCGTCCGTCTCGGCGTTTCCGGCGGCCGGGCGTGCGGGCTCGGCGAACCCGGAGGCGGCCTGCCGCACGACCCGGCGCCGACGACGCGGACCGGTCTCGACGGCGGGCTCGGCGGCCTCGGTGACCTGGGGGGGCTCGGTGACCTCGGCGGCCTCAGGGGCCTCAGGGGCCTCAGGGGCCTCGGCGGTCACCTTGGTCTCGGTGGACTCGGCGGTCTCCTCGGCGGCGGTCACCCGGCGCGTGGCACGGCGGCGCGTACGACGGGGGGCGGTGTCCTCGACCGGCTCGGCGGATTCGGCGGCCTGTGTGGGCGCGACGACCTCGGGGGTCTCGACGGCCCCGGTGGCGGCTTCGACGGCGGGCGCGCCGGTGGGCGCGGTCGCGCGCCGGGAGGCCCGGCGGCGCGGACGAGCCGCGGGCGCGGCCTCGGTGGCCGCGGGGGCCGCGGGGGCCTCTTCGGCCTCCTCCGCCTTCGCCGCCTCGACGGCGGGCACCACGGTCTCCGCGGCGGTGTCCGCTCCCTCGGCGGCCGGCGAGCCGGTGGGGGCGGTCGCGCGGCGAGTGGCCCGGCGGCGCGGACGAGCCGCGGGCGCGGCCTCGGCAGCCACAGGGGCCTCCGCCGTCGCCTCCGCCTCGGCGGCAACCGCCGTACCGGGGGCAGCGGCAGGCACGACGGTCTCCGCGGCCTCCGCCTGCGCGGGGGACGCGGTGGGGGCGGAGGCACGCCGGGTGGCACGGCGCCGCGGGCGGGCCGGGGCGGCCTCCTCGTCGGCAGCCGGCTCCTCGGCATCGGTGAGCGCGGCGGGGGCGGCGGTCGCGACGACGGTCTCCGCCGCCTCCTCCGCTTCGGCCGTCTCCGCCGCAGCGGGGGCACCGGCGGGCGCGGACGCGCGTCGAGTGGCCCGGCGGCGCGGACGGGCGGCGGGCGGCGCCTCGGCGACCGCAGGGGCCTGCCCGGCCCCCTTCGGCTCCTCGGCCTCCGCCGTCTCGGCGGCCGCGACGGCCTCCTCGTCGGCCTCGGCGAGCGCGTCGGGCTCCGCGACGGCCGGTATGGCCGGCACGGTCACCTCGGCCTCGGTTTCGGTGACGCCCTCGGGCGCGGCGGGCGGACCCGCCGGGCGGGACGCGGCACGGCGACGCCTGCGCGGGGGCAGGGTGTCGCTCGGAGTGTTGAATTCGGAACCCTCGGTGGGTTCGGTCGGTTCGAGCATGCGGGCGTTTCTCCCGTCAGGCTCCCGGGCGCCGCGCCTGGTCCGGCGTCGGTCGTGCTGACCGATCGCCGTTGACGTCCGCGGCCCGCGCGATGCGCGATGGCCGCCGTCCGGGGCGCGGGCGCCGCACGGGAGCTCTCCGTGTCCTGTCTCGCCGGTTCCGTACGCCTTGTTGTGCACGGCCTGGCGAAAGTCTTCTGGTCGAATGCGCTGCCCGACCCAGGTGGCTCCCGAGTACGAGGGCGGCGCTACGACGTCCGTCCCTACGCGGAACCTTCCTTACGCCGGCGCCGTCGCGGTGGCAGCGGCCGTTGTCAGGGCCTCAGCTGCCTCGCGGTCGGGCGCGAGCGGGTCGGTCACCGTGCCGGTCTCTTCATCGAACAGCCCCTGCGCCAGCCTGGTCACCGCTGCGGGGACCGGCGGCGCCAGGTCGGCCACGGCGCGGAGACCGGACAGGACGTCGTCGGGTCGTACGGCAGGCGTCACGTGCCGAACAACCAGCCGCAGTATCGCACAGGCGTGGTCGGTCGGCCTATCAGCATGCGAACTGTGCGTTTCACCACTTGAGCGGCTCTCCAGCGCGGCGACGGCCGAGCGGGCGTCGAAAGTACGGACGCCGTTCTTGGTCGTGCGCTGCACCTCGACGGCGTCGGCCCGGTTGAAGGCGTCCACCGCACGGGCCGCGTCGGCCGGGTCGACCCCGTCCAGCCGCAGCTCCCAGACGGAAGCCGTCAGCCGGTCGGCGAGGCCCGGGGTCCGCGCCTCGACCGCGTCGACGATGTCGAGCCCGGTGGGCAGCGACTCGTCGAGGAGGACGCGCAGCGTCTCCGGGTCGCGGGGCGCGGTGAGGGCGATCTCCAGGTACTCCGCCTCACTGCCGGTGCCGGTGGGTGCGGCATTGGCGTACGACACCTTCGGATGCGGCGTGAACCCCGCCGAGTACGCCATGGGCACCTCGGCGCGGCGCAGCGCACGCTCGAAGGCGCGCTGGAAGTCACGGTGGCTGGTGAACCGGAGGCGGCCGCGCTTGGTGTAGCGCAGTCGGATGCGCTGCACCGCGGGTGCGGGCGGCGGGCCTTCGGGCTGTCGCTTGCCCAGTGTCCTAGTCCTTCGTGAGAGCGGTCGTCCTGTCATCAAGAGTACGTGTGTCGCGGGCTCCGGGTTCCCGTCGGCCCGGCCGTTCCACCTGCCGGGGCTGCCGGGGCTCGCCGAACAGCGCCCGGCGGACGTCGGCGCGGGTCTGCCGCAGGGTGGCGCGGGCGGAGTCCAGCACCTGCCCGGTGACCCGGCCGACCAGGCGCGCGGCCTCGGCGACGGGCCGCAGCACGAGGTCCCGGACGACATGTCCGACGGGAGTGAGGAGCGTCCGGTACACCCAGCGCAGCGGCTCCAGGAAGATCCACCGCAAGAGGCTGCCGAGAACCCGTCCCACGGCGCGTGAGACATGTCCGGCGATCCGCCAGCCGTGCCCGAGCGCCTCCCCCACCTCCCGTGCGACGAGGGCGAGGAACCGGCCGACGGGGGCCAGCAGGTAACGCCACAGCGTGCGGGCGGGCAGGACGAGGAGGACGCGCGCGATCCAGTACAGGGCCGTGCCGATCCCGGACAGGAGCCGGGCGAGGGCCAGGCCGACCGGGGTGAGGAGCCGGCGGATGGCGTGCCCGACCGGGGTGAGCACGCGCGCGTACAGCCGGCACAGGGCATGGCCAAGGGGGGTGAGCAGGTACCGGTACAGCCACACCAGTGGCACCACGAGCAAGGCGTGCAGGAGCAGGGCGAGGGCCCTGCCGACGGGGGCGAGCAGGTAGCGCCCGAGAAACTTCCCGACCGCCACGAGGGCGTCCCAGACCAGGCGCACCGGTACGACCAGCACGAGCACGAGGATCCGCACGGGGAGCCGTATCGCTACGACGAGACACCCCTCGGGGTGCTGCGGTGCCGGGGGCTGCTGCGCCGGAGGCCGCGGCGGCTTCTGGAGATCCATGACGGGGTAGACGCACCGGCCGCCCTCCCGGATTCACCCCCCGGGTTGCGAAGTCGTCACGTCTCCACGTCGATGCCGTGGTCCCTGAGCAGTTGCTCGAGCCCGCCGGGGTATCCCTTACCGCCCAGCACGAAGTCCCAGTCGCCCCCCGCCCTGCGCCGGAAGGACCCGAGGACCAGGGCCGTCTCCCCGGGACGCCCGTCGGACACGTCGAGCCGGCTCAGCTCCGCCAGCGCCGGGTCGAGCAGCCGGACGCGGGCGTCGGTGAAGCCGGACAGGTCGGCGTGCGGGTCGCTCTCCGGGTCCACGGCGGCCACCAGGACGAGCCGGTCGGCCCGCTGCGGCAGTCCGTCGAAGGCGACGCGGATCGCCGCCCGGTCCGGTGCCGTGGCCGGGATCGCGCGCACCGAACCGTCCGGCGTGCGCTCGTTGTTGAAGAAGACGAAGTGGTCGTCGCTCAGGACCTGGCTGCCGTGGCAGACCAGCGCGCACACGTCCAGCGCGACACCGCCGGACCAGGACATCCCGAGCACGTTGTAATCGCCCCTGTCGCCCCCGTCGCCCCCGCCACCGCCGGCCGGGGCAGAGCGCCGCGCCCCCGCCCGGCCGCCCTCCCCCAGCCGCCCCCGCAGTCCGTGCCGGTGCAGCAGGTCGACGAGTTCGGGGCCGGAGATCAGCTCCAGGGGCTTGCCGGCGGCGAACGTACGCGAACCGGGCCCGAAGCCCGACGTGGTCACCAGCACCCCCTTGTTGGCGCCCACGTCCTGGACGGTGCCGTACAGATCCCGTACGGCGGTGGGCGGCACAGTGTTGCGGTACCGCTTCACCTGCACCACGATCTTGCCGCCCCGGATCGGCGTCGGATCCAGCGCGTCCACGTCCACGCCGCCGTCGTTCGACCGCGCGGTCGTCACCGCCTGCATGCCCATGGCCCGGAACAGGTCGGCGACGAGTCCCTCGAACTCGATCGGATCCATCTCGTACAGATCCGGCTCCTCGCCCCGGTCCGGCTCCGCCCCGTCGGCGTCCCGCGCGGACACCCGCCGCACGACGTCCTCGGGCCGCCGCCCCGGCCGTACGGCGCCGAGCTGGTCGGGCCGCGCGGACAACTGCCCCCTGAGCGCGTCCGTCAGACAGCTGACGGCGTCCACCTGCTCCAGACGCAGCTCCGTGAACAGCTCGCGGGGCACCATGACCGTGCCCAGCACCAGACGGGCCCGCCGCCCGGTGGCCGGATCGTGGCCGTCGACGAAACCGTTCAGCACCACGGACTCCAGCGCACCCGCCTCATCCGCCCCGAAGAGCCGGCAGAGCACCAGCAGCAGGCTCTGGGCCAGCACCTCCCGGTACAGCGCGCGGCGCCGGCTCGCCGGACGCGCCGTCTCCTTCTCCTCGTCCAGGGTGGGCACGTACCGCACCGACTTCGCCTCCGGTACGACGTCGTACCCGGGCAGCTCCCAGTCCAGTACCAGTTGCCGGGCCGCCGGGTCGTACGCCGCCGAAAGCTGCCGGGGGAAACCTTCCGGCCAGGCCGTCGAGGCGTGGAGGGCCGCCGAGGCGTGGAGGGCCGCCGAGAAGTACGCCACCACGGAGTCGGGGTCACCGCGCCGGACCCCCTCGGTCACCGCCGTGATCCCCGCGTTGTGCCGCCGCACCTCCTCACGCCCGGCCGCCACCCGCCGCTCGTGCTCCCGCCGGCAGGCGGCCAGTTCCCGCTGCCGCCGCGCCTCGGCGTCCTGCGCCGCGTACCAGTCCCGCTCGAAGCGCGCCCGTGCCTCGGCCTGGACCTGCGCCCGCCCCTGGGCCGTCCACGCGCTCTGCGGCTGGTACCGGTCCGGATCCGGCATCGCCACCGGCCGGCCGAGCGCCCCCGGATCGAACGGCGGCACCTCCTCGGACCGCAGCAACGGCGCCGCCCGGAACGCGGGAGCCCGGCACCCGGCGACCAACAGCCCCCGCAGGGCCGCGACCCGGGCCTCGATCTCCTCCGTCCGCCGCCGGGCCTGAGCCTGCCGGTACTCCCGATGGCTCTGCGCGACCTGCCGCTCATGGGCCCGCGCCTGCCGCTCCTGTTCCCGGCGCTGCCTGGCCTCGGCCTCCCTCTGGTGCTGTTGCTGACGCTGTATCTCGGCCCAGACCCCGACCACACCGGCAGAGCGACGACTCATGCGCTGCTAGCCCTCCCCAGGACGTCGGCCACCACCGACCACACCCCGATTGTCCCCACAACCGGCCGTGACTCCCCGACTTTATCCGTCCGCGGACCGGCTACCGGCCGTCCGGCCCCGGCAGATCCTGCTCGGTCCAGATGGTCTTGCCGGTGGGGGTGTAGCGGGTGCCCCAGTGATGGGTCATCTGGGCGATGATGAACAGGCCCCGGCCGCCCTCGTCGTCGTTCGCCGCGTGCCGCAGATTGGGCGTGGTGTGGCCGGTGTCGGAGACCTCGCAGATCAGCGTCCGGTCGCGGATCAGACGTACCTCGATCGGACCGCCGACGTAACGGATGGCGTTGGTGACGAGTTCGCTGACGATGAGTTCACTGGTGAAGGACAGGTCGTCCAGCCCCCAGTCGCCGAGCTGCTTGCTGACGGCGGTGCGGATGGTGCCGACCGCGGCCGGATCGGGGAGCAGCGCCCACTCGGCGAACCTGTTCCGGTCGAGCAGGCGGGTGCGGACCATGAGCAGCGTCGCGTCCACGTCCACCGGCCCGGACAGCAGGGTGGCCACCGCGCTGTCGCACAGCTCCTCCAAGGACGACGCCCGGGCGCCGTCGAGGAGCCGGGACAGCTGCGCGAGCCCGGTGTCACGGCCGTCGGACGCCTGGAGGAGACCGCAGGTGAAGAGGGCGAGCACACTGCCCGGCTCGAACTGCAGTTCCATACTCTGGTAGGGCAGGCCCGCGACACCCAGCGGCGGCCCCGGCGGCAGCTCCGGGTGTTCGACGGCACCGGTGCGCGGCCCGACGACCGCCAGCACCGACTCCCCGGCCCGCGCCAGACTGCACTTACCCGAGACGGGGTCGTACACCGCGTACAGACAGCTCACGCCCAGGGCCTGGCCGGACTGCGGCCTCGCCCAACCCGGGCCGCGGCCGGCCCCGCCGTCGTACGCGTCCTCCTCGGCCAGGTCGGCGAGGTCGGCCAGCCGGGACAGCAGCTCGTCCGGACCCAGGTCCAGCCGCGCCAGCACGCGCACCCCCGTGCGCAGCCGTCCCATGGTGGCCGCCGCACGCAGGCCGTGACCGAGCACGTCCCCGACGACCAGGCCCACCCGGGTGCCCGACAGGGGGATGACGTCGTACCAGTCGCCCCCCACCCCGGACCCGCTGTCGGCCGGCAGGTAGCGGCTCGCCGACTCGACGGCGGCGTGCGGCGGCAGCCGGCACGGCAGCAGGCTCCGCTGGAGTCTGAGGGCGACGCTGTGTCCCCGGGTGACCAGCGGCATCAGCAGCAGACCGATCAGCAGCGCGCCCAGACCCAGGACGGTGACCCCGCCCGTCCTGCCGATCAGCGGCAGGTCGACGGCGGTCGTCCCGTACTCGGGGTCCGCGTAGACCACGAAGGTGGCGTACAGGAACAGCAAGAGCATGATCAGCCCGCCCAGTCCCGGCAGTACGCCCTTGAAGACCAGGTCTCTGACGTTGTGACCGAGGATCTTGCGGTAGTACCAGACGCAGGCGAAGCCGGTCAGGCCGTACTGGAACGCGATCGCCAGCCCCACCGAGTCGATCGAGTCGGCCAGGACGTTCCGGCTGACCGACGCCAGCAGGACGAACAGGAGGACCGAGGCCGCCCCCATGCCGACGGTCCCCCAGGTCGGGGTGAGGAACCTGCGGTGCAGCCGGGCGAACCGGGAGGGGACCGCCTTGTGGACCGCCATCGAGAAGACGGTCCTGGCCATGGGCAGGATGGTGGTCTGGGCGGAGGCCAGCGCGGAGGTCAGCACCATCAGGATGAGCAGCCTCGACAGGAACAGCCCCGTGCCCTGGCCGCCGAACACGGCCGTGCCCAGTCCGGAGAGGACGTCGTCCGAGTTGCCGACGTTGCCGAGCCCGATGCCCGAGGTGCCGACTCCCGCGAACGCCTGCGCCGAGGTGGACACCAGCCCGTACATGACCAGGAGCAGCACGGTGGACATGACCGCGGCCCGGCCGGGGACGCGGGTGCTGTCGACGGTCTCCTCGTTCACCGAGAACGCGGTGTCCCAGCCCCAGTAGATGAAGACCCCCGCGAGGATGCCCGAGGTCAGGTCCCTCGCCGAGGGCACCTCGAACGGGTTGAACCAGGAGGCCGACACCCGCATCGCCGTCGGGGGCGGGTCGACGTAGACCCTGACCAGCGCGGCGACGGCGAACACGATCAGCATCGCCACTTCCAGGCACAGCAGCCAGCGCTGGACGGCCGCCGAGACCTCGATGCCGACGTAGCAGATCGCGGTCAGCAGGGCGATCCAGGCGATGCCCGCCACCGTGGTCCACAGCCGGTTCCCCGCCAGTCCGTCCAGGCCCACCAGCCGGAAGCCGTAGGCGGCGGCGATCTCGGCGAGGTTCCCCATGACGATGATGTTGGCGACGATGAGGCCCCAGCCGCCCATCCAGCCGGTGCGCGGCCCGAAGGCGCGGGTGGCCCAGGTGAACGTGGTCCCGCAGTCGGCGTTGCTCGCGTTCAGTTCCCGGAAGGCGTAGGCGACCAGCAGCATCGGGACGAACGCCAGCATCGTGACGATCGGGGCCCGCAGTCCGACTCCGGCCACGATGATGCCCAGCGTGGCGGCCAGGCTGTACGCCGGTCCGGTGGAGGCCAGGCCCATGACCACCGAGGAGAACATGCCCAGGGCGTCGTTCCTGAGCCCCTTCCGGCCGGGCCCGCTCCCCGGAGCGGGACGGCTGGCGGACTCGGCCCCGCCAAAGTGCCTCACACTTGATTCCAACGCCCGGCCACTCACCTCCGCAACAGCGGGGGCCGGCCGAGCCCGCTCGACACCCGGCATTCTCAGTAACGCTGCGCCTTGGCCAGAACAGGCGTCAGCTTCGGCTCCGGCGGCTGACGACTGAAGGCGATCGGCTGTTCCTTCTTCCCGGGCTGGAGGTGCTCCGCGCCGACGTACCGCGTCTCGACCACCTTGCCCGCCGCGTTCTCGAAGTCGATCTGCACGGCGTAGGAGGCCGCGCTGCGGGTCTTGTTGGTGATGGTGACCAGCACGGCGAGTACTCCGCCGGTCTGCGCTCGCGGCATGCCCGTCATGGCGACCTCGGAAAGTGCGTTGCCCCGGCCCTTGACGTCTTTCAGTTCCTTTTCGGCCGCCGCGCTCCTGCGCTGGGTCGCCGCGTCCACCGACGCCTCGAACTCGGAGGCGCGTGCAGAGGCGGAGGAGGCCGCCGCCGACGCGGAGGCCCGGGCCGAGCTGACGGCCGCGGAGGCCGAGGAGGCCATCGCGGACGGCGGTGTCCCGGAAAACGACGAGTCATTCGGCGTAGGGGAGGCGCTGGGCTGGAGCGAGGCGCTGTTGCCCTGCCCGGTCCCGTTGCCGCACCCGGCGAGCGCCCCGGCAACGAAAAGCCCGCCAAGGGCGCTTCCCAGCAGAATCCGATGCCGGCCCCGTACAGAGCCAGGGAGTCGTCTCACGGGCATGCTGCCGTCCAAGGAAATGATGGTCCGGTTCTCCCGCCATCATCAAGGCCGGACTCACCACCCGCCACCTGAACCTGCCCGCGCTCTCGTCACCCGAGCAGGTCGGCAAGAAGTCCGTCTTCCACCGGATACGGGCGTTCTCGGGGCAGCAGCCGGGCGGCGGAACCAAGATCACCACCGTTCACCAGGGCGTGGATCTCATGGGCGAGCGGGGTCACGTCGCGGATGGCGACCGTCCACTCGTCCGCGTAGCGTCGTGCGGCCTCACCGCACAGGCCGAGTTGCAGAGACCGGTACGGCAGGGCCCGCAGGTGCAGATCCCGCTCGGGGTCCCACTGCACGCGAGCGGGCGCGCGCTTCAACTGACGCTGCCAGGCGCCCCGGTCCGGATGTACCCCGCGGACGTAACTCGACAGACACGCGTGCCGCAGCGCCCACTCGAAACCGTCACGACTGATCTCGACCGCGAGAACGGTCTCCTGCCCTTCCTTGGCGCCCCAGCCGCAGCGGTACATCATCCACAGGAACGACGGCTTGATCCACGTCATCCTGTCGCGCTTCCACGCGGCGGGGAAACGGCCCTCCTGGACGGCGGGCAGGCCGATCGCCGGGGCGTACGTCTGGTAGACGGTGATCGTGGAGTCCGCGTAGGCCGCACGGATCTCGCGTTGCGGTTGTGCCATGGCGTACAGGGTGGAGTCAGCAGGTTCGGGCGGCCACTGATTTTCGACCGCCGTCCACCGCGAAGGAGAACGACGGCCGCGACACCACGCCGAACCGCCCCGGCCGCCTCAGTGCGAATGACCGCTCGAAGCCGGCGTCGGACCCGCGTTCTTGACCGTCAGCGGCAGCAACTTCTTGCCCGTCGGGCCGATCTGGATATGGGTGTCGAGCTGAGGACACACCCCGCAATCGAAGCAAGGCGTCCAGCGGCAGTCCTCGACCTCGGTTTCGTCGAGGGCGTCCTGCCAGTCCTCCCAGAGCCAGTCCTTGTCGAGGCCGGAGTCGAGGTGGTCCCAGGGGAGGACCTCCTCGTAGGTGCGCTCGCGGGTGGTGTACCAGTCGACGTCGACGCCGTAGGGGGCCAGGGCCTTGTCGGCGCAGGCCATCCAGCGGTCGTAGGAGAAGTGCTCGCGCCAGCCGTCGAAGCGGCCGCCGTCGTCGTACACCGCGCGGATGACGGCGCCGATGCGCCGGTCGCCCCGGGACAGGAGGCCCTCGACGATGCCGGGCTTGCCGTCGTGGTAGCGGAAGCCGATCGAGCGGCCGTACTTCCTGTCGCCGCGGATCTTGTCGCGGAGCTTTTCGAGGCGGGCGTCCGTTTCCTCCGCGGAGAGCTGCGGCGCCCACTGGAAGGGGGTGTGCGGCTTGGGGACGAAGCCGCCGATCGAGACCGTGCAGCGGATGTCGTTCGAGCCGGAGACCTCGCGGCCCTTCTGGATGACGTGCGTCGCCATGTCGGCGATCTGGAGGACGTCGTCGTCGGTCTCCGTCGGCAGACCGCACATGAAGTACAGCTTCACCTGGCGCCAGCCGTTGCCGTACGCCGTGGACACCGTCCGGATGAGGTCCTCCTCGGACACCATCTTGTTGATGACCTTGCGCATGCGCTCCGAGCCGCCCTCGGGGGCGAAGGTCAGGCCGGAGCGGCGGCCGTTGCGGGTCAGTTCGTTGGCCAGGTCGACGTTGAAGGCGTCGACTCGGGTGGAGGGGAGGGAGAGGCCGATCTTGTCTTCCTCGTAGCGGTCGGCCAGGCCCTTGGCGATGTCGCCGATCTCCGAGTGGTCCGCCGAGGAGAGGGAGAGCAGGCCGACCTCCTCGAAGCCGGTCGCCTTCAGGCCCTTTTCCACCATCTCGCCGATGCCCGTGATGGAGCGTTCACGGACCGGTCGGGTGATCATGCCCGCCTGGCAGAAGCGGCAGCCCCGGGTGCAGCCGCGAAAGATCTCCACCGACATGCGCTCGTGGACCGTCTCGGCCAGCGGGACGAGGGGCTGCTTGGGGTACGGCCACTCGTCCAGGTCCATCACCGTGTGCTTCGACACGCGCCACGGGACGCCCGACCTGTTGGGGACGACACGGGCGATACGGCCGTCGGGCAGGTACTCGACGTCGTAGAAGCCGGGGATGTACACCGAGCCCGTCTTCGCCAGGCGGAAGAGGACCTCCTCGCGGCCGCCCGGCCGGCCCTCCGCCTTCCAGCCACGGATGATCTCCGTCATGTCCAGCACGGCCTGCTCGCCGTCGCCGATGATCGCCGCGTCGATGAAGTCCGCGATCGGCTCGGGGTTGAAGGCCGCGTGGCCGCCGGCCAGGACGATCGGGTCGTCCACCCCACGGTCCTTGGATTCCAGCGGGATGCCCGCGAGGTCGAGGGCGGTGAGCATGTTCGTGTAGCCAAGCTCGGTGGAGAAGGACAGGCCGAACACGTCGAAGGCCTTGACCGGGCGGTGGCTGTCCACCGTGAACTGCGGGACGCCGTGCTCACGCATCAGCGCCTCCAGGTCCGGCCACACGCTGTAGGTGCGCTCGGCGAGGACGCCCTGCCGTTCGTTGAGTACCTCGTAGAGGATCATGACGCCCTGGTTGGGCAGACCGACCTCGTACGCGTCCGGGTACATGAGCGCCCAGCGCACGTCACAGGAGTCCCACTCCTTGACCGTGGAGTTCAGCTCGCCACCGACGTACTGAATCGGCTTCTGCACGTGCGGGAGCAGAGCTTCGAGCTGTGGGAAGACCGACTCGACAGACATCGCGGGGGTTACCTTCGTGAGCTGACTGGGGGCGCACCCGGCCGGAGGCTGGGGGGTGACCATCTAGCCTAACGCGCCCGAAGGCCTCCCCCCGACGATCAGACGGACGCCCCGGACGTGATCTCCCGCCACAGCCCCGGCAGCTCCGCCTCCACCGCCGCCGCCCGGGCCTCCTCCCTGCCGTACAGCAGCCCGTACGTGAACGCGCTCTCCCCCGCGGCGTGGGCCACCGCGGACAACTCGCGCAGGGCGCCGCGGGCCATGACGCTGTCCTGGTGCTCGCCGAGCAGGCTGGTCAGGGACTTCATGGACTTGGCCAGGGAGCGGGCCGGGCCGCCGAGGGCCCCGATGGCCGCCTCGCCCGCGTACCGGGTGCGCTTGGCCTTCTTGCGGGCTTCGTGGATCGCGAGGTCGCGTTCCTTGCCGGGCGGCAGGTCGAGTGCCTCGGTGACCAGGCGGGAGACCTTGGCGAGGTCCTTGTGTACGGCCTTGGCGAGCACCTTCTCCGGTTTCCCGGCCGCCTTCGGGCGCAGCGGCGGGTCGGCGAGCAGGGCGTCGAGGCTGTCGAGTACGGCGAGGTAGCGGGCGGAGTCGAGGATCGCGACGAGGTGGCCGTGCGCCTTTTTGTGCCCGGAGCGCGACCAGGTGGTGAGCCGTTTGCGGACGGGGCCGGAGACCAGGCTGTCCGGGAGGGCGTCCAGCGCGGTCGAGAGGCGGTCGGCCAGGACCTCCTGGTCGCGGTCGGCTCCCAGTTCGCCCGCCAGCCACTTCAGCTCGGCGGCGACCGGTTCGGTGACGGCGCGGTCGAGGACCGTGCCGAAGGTGCGCAGGGTGCTGCGCGTGCGGCGGATGGCCACCCGCATCTGGTGGACGGAGTCGGGCAGGTCCCGGCGGACGCCCGGGTCGTACTCGAGGATCGTCTCGCGCTGTTCGCGCAGATAGGCCAGGACGTGGTCGCCCGCGGTCACGGGCTTGGCGCGCCGTCCGGAGCCGTGCCGTCGGCCGCCGGTCTGCTGAAGCGCCCGGGCCAGCTTCGACGGTGACTTCGACGGCCGTAGGCCCGCCTTGCGCAGGCGTTTGTCCACCTTGTCGAGGAAGGCCGGGTCGCCGTCGTCAGCGAGTTCCACCTCGATCTCGGTCCACTGGGCGCCTTTGCCCTTGCCGGTGAGCCGTTCGGCGGTGACGGTGTCGACGCTGGCCTCGGCCAGCAGGGCGCCGTCGGCGTCGACCAGGTGGCGTACGTCACGGGCGGAGCGGAGCCGGACGAGCGGGATCAGTTCGGCGCGGCGGGTGCGGGCGCGGACCAGTGCGGCGATCTCGTCGGGGACGGAGTCGGACAGCGGCGATCTGATCTCGTCGCGGACGCCGGGGGCGACCGGGAGCTTCAGGTGCCAGCCGGCGTCGGAGCCTCCGGTGCGGCGGCGCAGGGTGAGGCCGGCCGCGGCCAGGCGTTCGTCGGCGGTGTCGTAGTAGGTGGCGTCGAGTTCGACCAGACCTTTGTCGAGGACGTTCGCCACCCCGCCGACGCCGGTCAGGTCCGGCAGTCCGCTGTCGTCGGATTCGTACTTGCGCTCGATCTCGCGTTTCTCATCCGCCATGAACCGAATCTAGTGGCAGAGGGGCCGTGAGGGCAGGGGCTCGCCCTCATGCCGACATCGGTCTTTGTACCTTGATCGACTGGAGCAGCCCGACCGCCACCCATACCGCGAACATCGATGAGCCGCCGTACGACACGAACGGCAGGGGCAGGCCGGTGACCGGCATGATGCCCAGGGTCATCCCGATGTTCTCGAAGGCCTGGAAGGCGAACCAGGCCACGATTCCGGCGGCGACGATGGTCCCGTACAGCTCGGTCGAGTCGCGGGCGATGCGGCAGGCGCGCCACAGGACGATGCCGAGCAGCAGGATGATCAGGCCCGCGCCGACGAAGCCGAGTTCCTCCCCGGCGACCGTGAAGACGAAGTCCGTCTGCTGTTCGGGGACGAACTGGCCGGTGGTCTGTGAGCCGTGGAAGAGGCCGGCGCCGGTCAGGCCGCCGGAGCCGATCGCGATACGCGCCTGGTTGGTGTTGTAGCCGACGCCGGCGGGGTCCAGGTTCGGGTTGGCGAAGGCCGCGAAGCGGTTGATCTGGTACTGGTCCAGGATGTGCAGCTGCCAGATGGCGATGCAGCCCAGGACGCCAGCGATGACCAGGCCGAAGACCCAGCGGTTGGAGGCGCCGGAGGCGAGCAGCACGCCCAGGATGATGGTGACCATGGCGAGGACCGAGCCGAGGTCGGGCATGAGCAGCAGGATCATGATGGGTACGGCGGCCAGGCCCAGGGACTGTACGACGGTCCGGTGGTCGGGGTACTGCTTGTCGCCTGCGTCCACCCGGGCGGACAGCAGCATCGCCATGCCGAGGATGATCGTGATCTTGAGGAACTCGGCCGGCTGGACGGAGAAGCCGCCGATGACGATCCAGTTGCGCTGGCCGTTGATCGTGGCACCGAGCGGGGTGAGGACCACCAGAGCCAGCATGACCGACATGCCGTAGAGGATCGGTACCGCGTTGCGCAGGACGCGGTGGCCGAGCCAGATGGTGCCGATCATCAGGCCGAGGCCGATGCCGAGGTTCATCAGGTGCCGGACGAGGAAGTAGTACGGGTCGCCCTGGTTGATCTCGCTGCGGTTGCGGGTCGCGGAGTAGACCAGGAGGGAGCCCATCAGCGACAGGACCACGGCGGACAGCAGTATCGGCCAGTCCAGCCTGCGGGCCATGGAGTCGCGGGCGAGGATCCGGGTCCAGCCCGAGCGGGCGGGGCCGTATCCGGAGACGGAGAAGTTGTTCGCGCCCGTCATGAGAGCGTCCTCCGGCTTCCTCGCCTGCGCGGGCGCCTTCGCCTGTTGGTGGTGCTGGTGGGCGAGGGGTTGGTGGCGGGCGTCTGCTGGCCGTCCGCGTTGGTGCTGTTGTCCTTCTGGGAGGCCTCGGCGTCCTTGGCCGGGTCGCCGGAGATCTTCGGGGCGGCGATGGTGCCGTCCGTGCGGACCTGGGGCAGGCTCTTCTGCGGGGTGGGCAGCAGGGCCTTCTTGTTGTCGATCGAGCCGTCGCCCTGAACGCCGTAGAGCGCGCTGTAGATGTTGCGGACGGCCTCACCGGAGGCTCCGGAACCCGTACCGGCCTGGGCGATGGTCATGATGACCGTGTAGTCCTTGGAGTACGTGGCCAGCCAGGACGTGGTCTGCTTGCCGTAGACCTCGGCGGTACCGGTCTTGGCGTGCAGGGGGATCTTGTCCTGGGGCCAGCCGCCGAACTTCCAGGCCGCCGTACCGCGGGTGATGACGCCGGCGAAGGCCTCGTTCATGCCCTTGAGGGTGGCCTGGCTGACGGGCAGCCTGCCGGTCTTCCTGGGCTTGATCTCCTGGACGGACTTGCCGTCGGGGCTGACGACGGCCTTGCCGATGGTCGGCTGGTACATGGTGCCGCCGTTGGCGACCGCGCCGTAGATCGCCGCCTCCTGGATCGGGGTGACGAGGGTGTCGCCCTGGCCGATGGAGTAGTTGATCTCGTCGCCCTCGCGCATCTTGTTGCCTTCGAGGCAGTTCTCGTACGCGATCTTCTCGACGTAGCTGCCGTCCTTCTTGCCGGTCCGGCACCAGGCGTCCTTGTTGGCCTTCCAGTAGTCGAGCTTCCACTGGCGGTCCGGGACGCGGCCGGTGACCTCGTTGGGCAGGTCGATGCCGGTCTCCTTGCCGAGGCCGAACTGGTGGGCGGTCTTGAAGAAGTAGTCCTTGGGCTCACCCTTCTTGGGGTTGATGCCGCCGTCCTTCTTCCACTCGCGGTCGGCGAGGCCGTAGAAGACGGTGTCGCAGGAGACCTCCAGGGCCCGGCCGAGCGAGATCGGGCCGAAGTTCTCCCCCTCGAAGTTCTTGAAGACCTGGCCGCCGACGGAGTACGAGCTGGTGCACGGGTAGCCGCCGTCCCAGGCGTATCCGGCCTGGACGGCCGCGGCCGTGGAGACCACCTTGAAGGTCGAACCGGGCGCTGCCTGACCCTGTATGGCGCGGTTCAGCAGCGGGTAGTCGCTGTCCTTGCCGGTGAGCTGCTTGTAGTCCTTGGCGGAGATGCCGCCGACCCACACGTTCGGGTCGTAGGTGGGCGCCGAGGCCATGGCGACGATGCGGCCGGTCCTGGCCTCCATGACGACCACGGCGCCGGAGTCGGCCTTGTAGTTCTCGCCGGTGATCTTGTCGTACTGCTGGCGGGCGGCCTTCATGGCCTTGTCCAGCTCGTACTCGGCGACCCGCTGGACCCGGGAGTCGATGCTGGTCACCAGGTCGGAACCGGCCTCGGCGGCGTCCGACCTCGCCTTGCCGATGACCCGGCCGAGGTTGTCCACCTCGTAGCGGGTGACGCCGGCCTTGCCGCGCAGTTCCTTGTCGTACTCCCGCTCCAGACCCGAGCGGCCGACCATGTCGGAGCGCAGATAGGGGGAGTTGGTGTTCTTGGCCTGCTGGATCTCCTCGTCGGTGACCGGCGAGAGGTAGCCGAGGACCTGGGCGGTGTTGGACTTGCCGGGCCCCGCGTACCGGCGCACGGCCTCGGGCTCGGCGGTGATGCCGGGGAAGTCCTCTGAGCGCTCCCGGATCTGCAGGGCCTGCTTGGCGTTGGCCTTGTCGGTGATCGGGATCGGCTGGTACGGCGACCCGTTCCAGCAGGGCTGGGGGGTCTTGGCGTCGCACAGCCGGACCTTCTGCATGACCTCCTCGGTCTTCATGCCGAGGACTCCGGCCAGCTTGGCCAGGACCGCCTTGCCGCCGTCCTTCTGCTTCAGCAGGTCGGTGCGGGAGGCGGAGACGACGAGGCGGGTCTCGTTGTCGGCGAGCGCCACTCCGCGCGCGTCCAGGATCGAGCCGCGCACGGCGGGGTCGACGACCTGCTGGACGTGGTTGCCGGACGCCTCCCTCTGGTATGCGGCGCCCTCCCGGATCTGCAGGTACCACAGCCGGCCGCCGAGGGTGCCGAGGAGGGAGAGGACGAGGATCTGGATCACGACGAGCCGGATCTGGACCCTTGGGGTCCGCCCGGTCTCGGGAATGTTGGTCACTGTCTCCCCCTCTCAGTGCGCCGACGTGTGTGCGCGTACGAATGATGAACGTCCGGCCTGTGAGGCCGCGTTCCGCCGGAACTTCCCCGTTCGGGTGAACTCTCGCGCGTTCACAGCCGCTTGACCCCCTTGATGCGTCCGACCCGGGTGGTGCGGCTGCGGGCCTTGGCCTTCAGGCCGCCGAGGCCGCCGCGCTGGCTGCCGATGCGCAGGCCGGTGCCGGAGGAGAGCCAGCCGGAGGAGATGTCGCTCGCCTTGGCCGAGGAGTTGGTCTCCGCCAGCGGGTCGTTGTCGGCCCGGCGGGCCAGGAACATGATGCCGGGGACCACGAACGGCGCGAGCAGCAGGTCGTACAGGGCGGCCGTGAACAGCAGGCCGGTCAGGCCGACATGGCGGGCGGCGGTGTCACCGACGAGGGCGCCGACACCGGCGTACAGCAGGGTGGAGCCGATCGCGGCGGCGACCACGGTGACCATCGGGCCGGTCGCCGACTTCAGACGGCCGTTCTCCGGTTTGATGAGACCGGCGAAGTAGCCGGTGACGCAGAGGACCAGGGCGTAGCGGCCGGCCGCGTGGTCGGCGGGCGGCGCGAGGTCGGCGAGCAGGCCCGCGCCGAAACCGACGAGGGCGCCGCCGACATGGCCGTACACCATGGCCAGGCCCAGGACGGTGAGCAGCAGCAGGTCGGGGACGGCGCCCGGCAGGTGCAGGCGGGCGAGCACGCTCACCTGCACCACCATGGCGACGACGATCAGCGCGGAGGAGAGCAGGATCCGGTTGAGACGCATGGGGTTGCAAGCTCCTACTGCTGCTGGCCGGTGGTGTCGGTCGGGCCCGCGGAAGGGGTCACGGTGACGGTGACCGTCGGGGTCGGGGTGGGCCTGGGCTTGGCCGGCAGTACCTCGTCGCGCGGGTCCTTCTTCGGGGCCTCGACGACGACGCCGACGATGTCGAGCTTGGTGAAGCTGACGAACGGCGTGACGTAGAGGGTGCGGGTGAGGCCGCCGCCGGAGGGGTCGACGCGGGAGACGACGCCCACCGGCACGCCGGGCACGAAGGGCTTGTCGGCCTGCGAGCCGAAGGTGACGAGCCGGTCGCCCTTCTTCACCTCGGCCTTGCCGTTGAGGAGTTCGACGCGCAGCGGGCGGTCGCCCTGTCCGGAGGCGAAGCCGAGTTCGTCGCTGTTCTCCATGCGGGTGCCGACGGTGAAGTCGGGGTCGTTGGCGAGCAGTACGGTGGCGGTGTCCGGGCCGACCGTGGTGACGCGGCCGACCAGGCCGTCGCCGTTGAGTACGGTCATGTCCCGCTTGATGCCGTCGTTGGCGCCGGCGTCGATGGTGATGGTCCAGGAGAAGCCCTGGGCCGAGCCTATGGCGATGACCTGGGCGCCCTTGATGCCGTACTGGCCCTCGCCGGCGACCTTCAGCATCCTGTCCAGCTGCTGGAGGCGGCTGTGGTTGCGGTCGTCGCTGCCGAGCCGCATCTTGAGGGCCGCGTTCTCCCTCTCCAGCAGGGCGAGCCGGTCGTGCCGGGCACCGGAGTCACGGACGGCGGAGACGGCGTTTCCGACGGGATCGACCGCTGAGGACACCCCGTTCTCGACCGGTCCGAAGACCGCGGCGGCGGCCTGCCGGGCACCGTCGACCGGCGAGTTCCGGCCACCGCGGATGTCCACCGTGATCAGCGCGAACGCGATGGCGATCAGCAGGACCAGAAGCAGCCGGCTCTCTTTCGTGTCCCTCACGTGCGGCGGCCGTGCCCTTCCTCATAGGAATGGAGTTTTGTGGGAGTTTATGCCTCGATATCAACGATCCGCCGTACGAGAGGCGATCATCTCGTACGGCGGAATCGAAGCGTTACGTCATCTGCGCGGCTGGGCGTCCAGGACCTGCTGGAGCGCCTCGAACTCCTCGACGCACTTGCCGGAGCCGAGCGCCACGCTGTCCAGCGGGTCCTCGGCGATGTGGATCGGCATGCCGGTCTCGCGGCGCAGCCGCTCGTCCAGACCGCGCAGCAGGGCTCCGCCGCCGGTCAGAACGATTCCCCTGTCCATGATGTCGCCGGACAGCTCCGGCGGACATTTGTCGAGCGTCGTCTTGACGGCGTCGACGATCGCGTTGACGGGCTCCTCGATCGCCTTGCGTACCTCGGCTGCCGAGATGACGACGGTCTTGGGCAGGCCGGAGACGAGGTCCCGGCCGCGGATTTCGGTGTGCTCGTCAGCGTCGAGTTCGTACGCGGAGCCGATCGTGATCTTGATCTGCTCGGCCGTCCGCTCACCGAGGAGGAGGCTGTACTCCTTCTTGATGTGCTGGATGATCGCGTTGTCCAGTTCGTCGCCCGCGACGCGGATGGACTGGGCGGTGACGATGCCGCCGAGCGAGATGACCGCGACCTCCGTGGTGCCGCCGCCGATGTCCACCACCATGTTGCCCGTGGCCTCGTGGACCGGCAGACCGGAGCCGATGGCGGCGGCCATGGGCTCCTCGATGATGTGCACCTGGCGGGCGCCGGCCTGGGACGACGCCTCGATGACGGCGCGGCGCTCGACGCCGGTGATGCCGGAGGGCACACAGACGACGACGCGCGGCCTGGCGAGATACCTCCGCTTGTGGATCTTCAGGATGAAGTAGCGGAGCATCCGCTCGGTGATCTCGAAGTCGGCGATGACACCGTCCTTCAGCGGCCTGACGGCAACGATGTTGCCGGGGGTCCGCCCGATCATCTTCTTCGCTTCGGCGCCGACCGCGAGAATGCCACCGGTGTTGGTGTTGATCGCGACCACGGACGGCTCGTTGAGTACGATCCCGCGACCCCTGACGTACACCAGCGTGTTGGCGGTCCCGAGGTCGACAGCCATGTCACGGCCGATGAACGACATTGAGTTCCCCATCAGGATTCGTCTGGCCTTCCCACGAGCTTTTGAGGGCTTTTCAGGTCGGCGAGGTGGGTGCTGTGACGTGAAGGCTTCCATCGTAGACGCGCCTGCACGAACACTGCGCGAGGGTCTTCGCCATTGTCAGCAGATGGCGTACCGCCTCGCTTGTGGAGACGGTCCATCGGGGGCACACGTTCCCCCGATCGCCACCGCATATGCCAAACCGCGGCCGAAAACGTACGCTCGCCGCAGGTCAGGGGTCGAACGCACCCTGACGGACCATCAGAAAAATCCCTGGAACCGGGGGTCCGGCCGGCGGGAGGTCCCGGCCGGCGAACCCCCGGTGGGTCACGCGTGGGCGGGGAAGAAGAGCTTGATCTCGCGGGCGGCCGACTCCTCGGAGTCGGAGGCGTGGATCAGGTTCTCGCGGACGATGACGCCGTAGTCACCGCGGATGGAGCCGGGAGCGGCGGCGACCGGGTCGGTGGGGCCGGCCAGGGCGCGTACGCCCTCGATGACACGCTCACCCTCGACGATCAGGGCGACGACCGGGCCGGAGAGCATGAACTCGACCAGCGGCTCGTAGAAAGGGCGGCCGACGTGCTCGGCGTAGTGCTGCTCCAGCGTCGCCCGGTCCAGCGTCCGCAGCTCCAGCGCCGTGATCCTCCAGCCGGCCTTGCGCTCGACACGGCTGATGATCTCGCCGGTCAGGCCGCGACGGACGGCGTCGGGCTTGAGCAGGACGAGGGTGCGCTGGCTCACGGAGGACTCCTTCTACTGACTGACGTCTGCGGTGGGACGAGGTTACAGGGCGTGTCGGAGCACCTGTTACGCAACGTCAGCTGTGGTGGAGGGCCCCGAGGTCCCAGAGGAGTCCGCCTGCGCCGCGAACCTCGCCTTCGCCTCGTCGACCTTCCGGCCGAAGTGCACCGAGGCCCACCACAGCGCCCCGAACACCGCGCCCATGAAGAACATGGTCGGAACGAAGACCCCGGAGGCGACCAGCGCGAGCTGCAGCGCCCAGCCGAGGGCGACGCCGCCCGGCCGCGTCACCATGCCGCACAGCAGCAGGCACAGGACCATCGCGATGCCGCTGACCAGCCAGACGGTCGACGTGGTCAGGCCCGGGTCCTTCATCGCCACCAGCCCCGCGAAGCCGATGACGAAGAACTCGCCGATCAAGGTCGATGAGCAGAGCGTACGCATGGGGTCCTCAGCCCTTCCCGAGCAGCAGGCGGGCCTCGCCCACCGTGATGACCGAACCGGTGACCAGCACACCGCCGCCCGCGAACTCGCCCTCCTCCTCGGCCAGCGTGATCGCGGCCTCCAGGGCGTCGGGCAGCCGCGGTTCGACCTGGACGCGGTCCTCCCCGAACACCTCGACGGCGATCGCGGCCAGCTCGTCCGCGTCCATGGCGCGGTGCGAGGAGTTCTGCGTGACGACGACCTCGGCGAAGATCGGCTCGAAGGCCTCCAGCAGCCCCCGCACGTTCTTGTCCCCGCTCGCCCCGACCACGCCGATCAACCGGCTGAAGTCGAAGGCCTCGCCCACGGCCTCGGCGGTGGCGCGGGCGCCCGCCGGGTTGTGGGCCGCGTCCAGGACGACGGTCGGCGAGCGCCGTACGACCTCCAGACGGCCCGGCGACGACACGGCCCCGAAGGCCTTGCGCACGGTGTCGACGTCGAGGGGCTCGGGCCGCTGGGAGCCGACGCCGAAGAAGGCCTCCACGGCGGCGAGCGCGACGGCCGCGTTGTGCGCCTGGTAGGGGCCGTGCAGCGGGAGGTACACCTCGGGGTACTCGCCGCCGAGGCCACGCAGGGTGAGGAGCTGTCCGCCGACGGCGACCTGGCGGGCGACGACGCCGAACTCCAGGCCCTCCCGGGCCACGGTGGCGTCGACCTCGACGGCCTTCTTCAGGAGCACCTGGGCCGCGTCGACCGGCTGCTGGGCCAGGATGACCGTCGCGTCCTGCTTGACGATGCCGGCCTTCTCGGTGGCGATCTCGGCGGGCGTGTTGCCCAGCCGGTCGGTGTGGTCGAGGTCGATGGGGGTGACGACGGCGACGTCACCGTCGATGACGTTGGTGGCGTCCCAGGAGCCGCCCATGCCCACCTCGACGACGGCCACGTCCACGGGCGCGTCCGCGAAGGCGGCGTACGCCATCCCGGTGAGCACCTCGAAGAAGGACAGCCGGAACTCCTGCTGGGCGTCGACCATCCCGACGTACGGCTTGACGTCCTCGTACGTCTCGATGAACCGTTCGGCCGAGATCGGCGCGCCGTCCAGGCTGATGCGCTCGGTGATCGACTGCACGTGCGGGGACGTGTACCGCCCTGTGCGCAGCTCGAAGGCGCCGAGCAGGGCCTCGATCATGCGGGCGGTGGACGTCTTGCCGTTGGTCCCGGTGATGTGGATGGAGGGGTACGACCGCTGCGGCTCCCCCAGCACGTCCATCAGCGCGGCGATCCGGCTGACGGAGGGCTCCAGCTTGGTCTCGCCCCAGCGGGTGGCCAGCTCCGCCTCGACCTCGCGCAGGGCCTTGTCGACCTCGGGGTCCTCGGGCCGCGCGGGGACGTCCCCCTGCGGCGGGCCGCCCTGGGTGCGCAGGGTGCGGCTGCCGGCCTCGATCACCGCGAGGTCGGGGTCGCGGTCGGTCGCCGCCTCGATGATCTCGTCGAACGAGTCGGGGGAGTCGAGCGGGTCGACGGGGTCGGGCTGGTCGCTGTTGCCGGGGAGGTCACTCACGGGGCCAGTCTACGGAGCACCGGTGACAGACGTACGCAAAGGCCCCCGGAGCCCGACCGACGGCTCCGGGGGCCTCGCCGGCGTACCACCTCCGACGTGGACGGACCGGTCGCGTGCCTACGCCTGCGGCAGCCGCTCCAGCTGGGCCTGGATGCGGGCGATGTCCTCGTCCGCCTTGGCCAGCCGCGTGCGGATCTTGTCCACCACGTTCTCCGGGGCCTTCGCCAGGAACGCCTCGTTGCCGAGCTTCGCGTTCGCCTGGGCCTTCTCCTTCTCGGCCGCCGCGAGGTCCTTGGCGAGGCGCTTGCGCTCCGCCGCGACGTCGATCGTGCCGGACAGGTCGAGGGCCACCTCCGCACCGGCCACCGGCAGGGTCGCCGTGGCCGTGAAGGACTCGCCCTCCGGCTGCAGACGCAGCAGCTGGCGGATGGCGGCCTCGTGCGACGCCAGCGCCGTGCCGTCCAGCGTCAGCCGGGCCGGGACCCGCTGGCCGGGCTGAAGACCCTGGTCGGCGCGGAAGCGGCGGACCTCCGTGATGACCGACTGGAGGGACTCGATCTCCTTCTCGGCGGCCGGGTCCCGGAAGCCGCCCGGTGTGTCGGCACCGGGAACGGACACGGCCTTCGGCCACTCGGCGACGACGAGCGACTCGCCACCCGTGAGGGTGGTCCACAGGGTCTCCGTGACGAACGGGACGACGGGGTGCAGCAGCTTCAGGGTGACGTCGAGGACCTCGCCGAGAACCCGCTGGGAGACCTTCGCCGGCTCGCCGCCCGCCTGGAACGTCGTCTTGGACAGCTCGACGTACCAGTCGAAGACCTCGTCCCAGGCGAAGTGGAACAGCGCGTCCGACAGCTTGGCGAACTGGAAGTCCTCGTAGAACGCGTCGACTTCGGCGACGACGGAGTCGAGGCGGGAGAGGATCCAGCGGTCCGTCGACGACAGCTTCGCCGCGTCCGGCAGCGGGCCCTGGACCGTGGCGCCGTTCATGAGGGCGAAACGCGTGGCGTTCCAGATCTTGTTGGCGAAGTTGCGGGAGCCCTGGACCCAGTCCTCGCCGATCGGCACGTCGACGCCCGGGTTGGCGCCGCGCGCGAGGGTGAAGCGGAGCGCGTCGGAGCCGTACTTGTCCATCCAGTCCAGCGGGTTGACCGCGTTGCCGAAGGACTTGGACATCTTCTTGCCGAACTGGTCGCGGACCATGCCGTGCAGGGCGATGGTGTGGAACGGCGGGGTGCCGTCCATCGCGTACAGGCCGAACATCATCATCCGGGCGACCCAGAAGAAGAGGATGTCGTAGCCGGTGACCAGGACGGAGTTCGGGTAGAACTTCGCCAGCGAGTCGGTCTGTTCGGGCCAGCCGAGCGTGGAGAAGGGCCACAGGCCGGAGGAGAACCAGGTGTCGAGGACGTCGGTGTCCTGGTGCCAGCCCTCGGTCTCGGTGCCGGGCGGCTCCTCGTCGGGGCCGACGCAGACGGTCTCGCCGTTCGGGCCGTACCAGACCGGGATGCGGTGGCCCCACCACAACTGCCGTGAGATGCACCAGTCGTGGAGGTTGTCGACCCAGTCGAAGTACCGCTTCTCCATCTCCTGCGGATGGATCTTGACGCGTCCGTCACGGACCGCGTCGCCCGCCGCCTTCGCCAGCGGACCGACCTTGACCCACCACTGCATGGACAGGCGCGGCTCGATGGTGGTCTTGCAGCGCGAGCAGTGCCCGACGCTGTGGACGTACGGCCGCTTCTCGGCGACGATCCGGCCCTCGGCGCGCAGGGCGGCGACGATGGCGGAGCGGGCCTCCAGGCGGTCCAGGCCCTGGAAGGGGCCGTGCGCGGTGATGACGGCGTGCTCGTCCATGACGGTGAGGGACGGCAGGTCGTGGCGCTGGCCGATCTCGAAGTCGTTCGGGTCGTGGGCCGGGGTGACCTTGACCGCGCCGGTGCCGAACTCGGGGTCGACGTGCTCGTCGGCGACGACCGGGATGGAACGGTCCGTCAGCGGAAGCTTGATGAGCTTGCCGACGAGGTGCCGGTAGCGCTCGTCGTCGGGGTGAACGGCGACGGCGGTGTCACCGAGCATGGTCTCGGCACGGGTGGTGGCGACGACGATCGTGTCGTCCCCCTCCCCGTACTTCATGCTGACCAGCTCGCCGTCGTCGTCCTGGTACTCGACCTCGATGTCGGAGATGGCGGTGAGGCAGCGCGGGCACCAGTTGATGATGCGCTCGGCGCGGTAGATCAGCTCGTCGTCGTAGAGCCGCTTGAAGATGGTCTGGACGGCCTGGGAGAGGCCCTCGTCCATGGTGAAGCGCTCGCGCGACCACGCGACGCCGTCGCCGAGGCGCCGCATCTGACCGCTGATCTGCCCGCCGGACTCGGCCTTCCACTGCCAGACCCGCTCGACGAAGGCCTCACGGCCCAGGTCGTGCCGGGACTTGCCCTCCTTGCCCAGCTCCCGCTCGACGACGTTCTGCGTCGCGATACCGGCGTGGTCCATGCCCGGCTGCCACAGCGTCTCGTGGCCCTGCATGCGCTTGCGGCGCGTGAGGGCGTCGATGAGGGTGTGCTCGAAGGCGTGCCCGAGGTGCAGCGAGCCCGTGACGTTCGGCGGCGGGATGACGACGGTGTACGGCGGCTTGTCGCTCTTCTCGTCCGCCTCGAAGTAACCCCGCTCCACCCAGCGCTCGTACAGCGGCCGCTCTACATCGGCCGGCGCGTACTGGGTCGGCAGTTCGGTGTCGGGCGCTGGTGGCTGCTGCTGAGCGTTCTCGGTCACGGGCTCAGTTTAGGGGGGACGCGGGGCAGTCCTGAAACGCGTTTGTTCTGTAACGGTGCGCCCCCCGGTGCCGTGTGCCCACCCCGGCTGGGCCAGGATGTCAGGAACACATAAGGCATCTGGAGGGGAACCCAGAAATGAGCAACAACCAGCCGGGCCCGTACGGGGGGCCGCCCCAGCAGCCGGGCCCTTACGGCCAGCCGGGGCAGCCGGGTCCCTACGGGCAGCCGGGTCCCTACGGCCAGCAGCCGCAGGCCCCGCAGCCCGGTTACGGCTACCCCCAGCAGGCCCCTCCGGCACCGCCGCAGCCCCAACCGCCGTACGGCTACCCGCAGCAGCAGCCTCCGGCCCAGCCCGGGTACGGCTTCCCGCAGCAGGGCATGCCCCCGCAGCCGAACCCGTACGGCCAGCAGCCGCCCTACGGTCAGCAGCCCCCGTACGGCCAGCAGCCCTACGGCGCCGTCCCGCAGCCCCCGGCCCCCGGCGGCGGCAAGAAGACGGGCCTGATCATCGGCGCGGTCGCCGTGGTGGCGGCCGTGGCGGTCGGGGCGTACTTCGTGCTGGGCGGTGGCGGCGCCGCGGCCATCAAGGACGACGGCCCGCACAAGCTGATCACGCCGCAGACGGTGCTCGGCGGGGAGTACACCAAGTCCGCCGACGGCGGCTCGGTGAGTAACGACGACCTCGACAACTTCAAGAAGGTCGGCGTCCAGAACGCCCAGGCCGTCCAGGCCGGCTACAAGGCCGGTACCGGTCTCACCAGCAAGAACCTGACGTTCGAGGGTGCGTACGGCACGATCAAGGATCCCGAGTCCGCCGTCGACGCGATGTTCGCCAAGATGAAGACGGAGTCCGAGAAGAAGGACAACACCAGCGGGACGACCAAGGGCAAGCTCGTCGGCTCCCCGCAGGCGTTCTCGCCGTCCGGTTTCAGCAACGGCGTCATGAAGTGCCAGGAAACCCAGGTCACGAACAACGACTCGCAGGCCGGCGTTCCGAAGAACATGAGCGTGCCGTTGTGCATCTGGGGTGACCACAGCACGGTCGCCATGGTCCTGTCGTTCGACGTGGCCTCCCTGGCCAGCGGCAAGGGCATGAGCATGCAGGACCTGGCGGAACTCGGCGCGAAACTGCGCAACGACGTCCGCGTCAAGGCCTGACGGCCGCAGGACACACGGAGGGGCCCCGGTCGCGGTCGACCGGGGCCCCTCCGTGTGTCTCCCGTACGGGCTGACGCCCGCTACGCCGTCTTCTGCTCGCCCGGCCCCCGGCCCCGCGCGTCCCGCGGGATCAGGGTCGGGTTCACGTTCGAGTGGACGACGTCCGCCGTGATGACGACTCGGGCCACGTCCTTGCGGGACGGCACCTCGTACATCACGGACATGAGGACCTCCTCCATGATGGCCCGCAGGCCACGCGCGCCGGTCTGGCGGAGGATGGCCTGGTCGGCGATGGCCTCCAGGGCCTCGCGCTCGAAGTCCAGCTCCACGCCGTCGAGTTCGAAGAGGCGCTGGTACTGCTTGACCAGGGCGTTGCGCGGCTCGACCAGGATCTTGAGCAGGGCCTCGCGGTCCAGGTTGTGGACCGAGGTGATGACCGGGAGGCGGCCGATGAACTCGGGGATCATGCCGAACTTGACAAGGTCCTCCGGCATGATGTCCTCGAAGACGTCCTTGGACTGCAGCTCCCGCTTGGAGCGGATCGTGGCGCCGAAGCCGATGCCCTTGGCGCCGGCCCGGGCCTCGATGATCTTCTCCAGACCGGCGAACGCGCCGCCCACGATGAACAGCACGTTCGTCGTGTCGATCTGGATGAACTCCTGGTGCGGGTGCTTACGGCCGCCCTGGGGCGGAACCGAGGCCGTGGTGCCCTCAAGGATCTTCAGCAGGGCCTGCTGGACGCCCTCGCCGGAGACATCGCGGGTGATCGAGGGGTTCTCGCTCTTGCGGGCGACCTTGTCGATCTCGTCGATGTAGATGATCCCGGTCTCGGCCTTCTTGACGTCGTAGTCCGCCGCCTGGATCAGCTTGAGGAGGATGTTCTCGACGTCCTCCCCCACGTACCCCGCCTCCGTGAGCGCGGTCGCGTCGGCGATCGCGAACGGGACGTTCAGCATCCGGGCCAGCGTCTGGGCCAGCAGGGTCTTGCCGGAGCCCGTGGGGCCCAGCAGGAGGATGTTGGACTTGGCCAGCTCGATCGCGTCGTCCCGGCCCTGGGCACCGCCGTTCTCGCCGGCCTGGACCCGCTTGTAGTGGTTGTACACCGCGACGGAGAGGGCCTTCTTGGCCGGCTCCTGGCCCACCACGTAACCCTCGAGGAACTCGTAGATCTCGCGGGGCTTGGGAAGCTCCTCCCAGCGCACCTCGCTCGTCTCGGCCAGCTCTTCCTCGATGATCTCGTTGCAGAGATCGATGCACTCGTCGCAGATGTACACACCGGGCCCTGCGATGAGCTTCTTGACCTGCTTCTGGCTCTTGCCGCAGAACGAGCACTTGAGCAGATCGCCGCCGTCACCGATGCGTGCCACGGTGTGCTTCCCCTTCGCCTGGGAGACGCCTGGACGCTACGAGTCCAGCGGCTCCTGGTGCTGCCTTATGTCCGACGGTACCTTGCCGGGGCCCCCGTTCGGGCCCCCCTTGGCATGGTTCACTTTGACGTGCACCGTGCCAAGGGCGGCACGGAACTCCGCTCCGGGTCAGCGGACGTCGGCGTTGTTCATCTTCCGGGTGGAGATGATCTGGTCGACGAGGCCGTACTGCAGCGCCTCCTCGGCCGTGAGGATCTTGTCCCGCTCGATGTCCTCGCGGACCTGTTCGATGGGCCGGTTGGAGTGCTTGGCCAGCATCTCCTCCAGCTGCGTCCGCATCCGGGCGAACTCGTTGGCGATGATCTCCAGGTCGGACAGCTGCCCGCGGCCGGTGGAGCCGGCCGGCTGGTGGATCAGCACGCGGGAGTTCGGCAGCGCCATGCGCTTGCCCGGCGTACCGGCGGCGAGCAGGATGGCCGCGGCGGAGGCCGCCTGGCCCATGCAGACCGTCTGGATGTCGGGCTTGACGAACTGCATGGTGTCGTAGATCGCCGTGAGGGCGGTCATGTCACCACCGGGGCTGTTGATGTAGATCGAGATGTCCCGGTCGGGGTCCATCGACTCCAGGCACAGCAGCTGCGCCATGACGTCGTTGGCGGAGGCGTCGTCGATCTGGACGCCGAGGAAGATCACGCGCTCCTCGAAGAGCTTCGCGTACGGGTCGTACTCGCGGATGCCCTGGGAGGTGCGCTCGACGAAGCGCGGGATGACGTAGCGGCTGTCGGGGCGCGGCCCCTCGTGCAGGCCGCTGGCGGCGCCGGGGAAGTCGTTCATGTGCGTATTCACCGTCCTGGTGGCGTTCTGGGGAGTGGAGTCTCGGCGGAGCGAGGCGATGCCGGGCCGGTCAGGCACCGGTGCCGCCGCCTCCCGGAACACCGGAGGCGTGCGTGATGATCTCGTCGATGAGGCCGTACTCCTTGGCCTCCTCCGGCGTGAACCAGCGGTCGCGGTCGCCGTCGCGGATGATCGTCTCCACGGTCTGACCGGAGTGCAGGGCGGTCAGCTCGGACATGCGCTTCTTGGTGCGCAGCAGGTACTCGGCCTGGATCTTGATGTCCGAGACCGTACCGCCGAGGCCGGCGGAGCCCTGGTGCATCATGATGTCGGCGTGGGGCAGCGCGAAGCGCTTGCCCGCGGTACCGCCGGTGAGCAGGAACTGACCCATCGAGGCCGCCATGCCCATGGCGATCGTGACCACGTCGTTCGGGATGTACTGCATGGTGTCGTAGATCGCCATGCCGGCCGTCACCGAGCCGCCGGGGCTGTTGATGTAGAGGTAGACGTCCTTGGTCGGATCGGCGGCGAGAAGCAGCAGCTGTGCGGTGATCTTGTTCGCGATGTCGTCGTCGACCTGCTGGCCGAGGAAGATGATCCGCTCGCCGAGCAGCCGGTTGTAGACCTGGTCGCCGAGGCCACCACCGAAGGAAGGCTCGCCGGCGGCTGAAGGCATCAGATTCGTCACGTATCCACCTGCTCGTCTCAACGACGGCGCCGGGGCCGTCTCACGTGTTCCCTACGGGTCCTGCCGGGGGCTTCAGGAGACTCCCCTGCCCCCGTACTCATGGACCCTAACGCGCGGGTCCCTTCGGGGAATCCCGCGAAGGGGGGTGTTCGCCGGGGGCGTAGCGCGAGGGGCTCCGCCGGGACGGGGCGCGGTCCGGGGGGCCGAGCCGCGGTCGTACGGCCCCCGCGGCCCCTTCGGGCCGGCCGTCGCCCGCGTACGACACGGGCCCCCGGGGACATTCCCCGGGGGCCCGTCGTACGTCGCGGAAGACGCCGTGGGCTCAGCCCTCGGTCTTCTCCTCGGCGGACTCGGTGGAGTCAGCGGACTCGGCCGACTCGGAAGCCTCGGCCGCCTCCGCCGTCGCCTCCTCGGTCTCGTCCTCGTCGTCCAGGTCCACGATCTCGCCGTTGGTGTCCTTCACCGTGGCGGCCTCGACCACGACGGCCAGGGCCTTGCCGCGGGCGACCTCGCCGACGAGGAGGGGCACCTGGCCGCCCTCGACGACGGCCTGGGCGAACTGGTCGGGGGACATGCCGGAGGAGGCCGCGCGCCGCATGAGGTGCTCGGTCAGCTCCTCCTGGTTGACGTTGAGCTTCTCCAGCTTGACCAGCTCGTCGAGGACGAACTGGGTCTTGATGCCCTTGACCGCGGCCTCGCGGGTCTCGGTCTCGAACTCCTCCTCGGTCTTGCCCTGGATCTCCAGGTACTTCGCGAGGTCGAGGCCCATCTGGCCGAGCTGGTGGTGCTCCAGGTTGTGCTTGCGGGTGTTGATCTCGTCCTCGAGCAGCTTCTCGGGGACGGGGACCTCGACCAGTTCGAGCAGCTTGTCCAGGACGCGCTCCTGGGCCTGGGTGGCCTGGTCGTACTGCTTCATGTTGGCCAGGCGCTTGCGGCTGTCGGCCTTCAGCTCGTCCAGGGTGTCGAACTCGGAGGCGAGCTGCGCGAACTCGTCGTCCAGCTCGGGCAGTTCGCGGGCGGCGACCTGGGAGACCTTGACGGTGACCTCGGCCTCCTTGCCCGCCCCGGTGCCGCCCTTCAGCTCGGAGGTGAAGGTGGCCTCGCCACCGGCCTCCAGGCCCTTCACGGCCTCGTCGATGCCCTCGAGCAGTTCGCCGGAGCCGATGGTGTAGGAGACGCCGTTGGCGACGCCGTCCTCCAGCACCTCTCCGTCGACCTTGGCCTCCAGGTCGATCGTGACGACGTCGCCCTCCTCGGCGGCGCGCTCCACCGGGGAGGTGGACGCGAAGCGCTCGCGGAGCTGCTCGACCGACTTGTCGACGTCCTCGTCGGTGACCTCGACGGCGTCGACCTCGACCTCGATGCCGGAGTAGTCCGGGATCTCGAGGGACGGGCGGATGTCGACCTCGGCGGTGAAGTTCAGCGTCTCGCCGTCCTTCAGCTCCGTGATGTCGACCTCGGGCTGGCCCAGCGGGCTCAGTTCGGCCTCGTTGACCGCCTCGGTGTAGAACTTCGGGAGGGCGTCGTTGACGGCCTCCTCCAGCACCGCACCGCGGCCGAAGCGCTGGTCGATGACCCGGGCCGGGATCTTGCCCTTGCGGAAGCCCTTCACCGTGACCTGCTGGTTGATCTTCTTGTACGCCGCGTCGAGGCTGTCCTTGAGCTCCTCGAAGGGCACCTCGACAGTGAGCCGAACCCGGGTCGGGTTCAGGGTCTCCACGGCGCTCTTCACGGTTCGGTCTCCTTGTGGCTGACTTCTTGGTTTCTGCCGGAGCCAGACAGGTCCGGCGGATTTGGCCGCCCGGAGGAGTTCGTAGGCCGAGTGGGCCGGGACACACGGGCGCGCAGCTTGCATAGTAACCGCAGCCGCTCGGCGCCCCCAAAAGGGCGATCTTCACGGTGACGTGCGTCAGTGGTCGGGGTGGCGGGATTTGAACCCACGGCCTTCCGCTCCCAAAGCGGACGCGCTACCAAGCTGCGCCACACCCCGTCTGGTGCGACACGTAGGGTACATGCCCGGGCCGGATGCGTCGGCCGCTTTACCGCGCGGCACCGCCCATGACAGCGCACCGCCGCAACGCGTTGGCCTACCCGGCCTACGACCCGCTACGATGCCTGCAGTGCCGCGGTCGCCCGACCTGCGGCGCGCGCATGCGGGCGTAGCTCAATGGTAGAGCACTAGTCTTCCAAACTAGCTACGCGGGTTCGATTCCCGTCGCCCGCTCCGCAGGGGCGAGGCCCAGGCGAGACAGTGGAATGTCTCCCTGGGCCTTCGTCGTGTTCCGGGCCGGGGGCGGGCGTTCCCGGGAGCGCGTGGCGGTGGTCAGAGTAAGCTGAAAAACGGGCAAACCTCCCCGTAGCGGTGCCGCCGCAAGGAGAGCGGAATGATCCATTCAGCCGATATTCGCGAGTGGCGCGACCAGGACGTGATCGACCCCAGGGGACGCAGGATCGGAGCCCTGGAAGGGGTCTACGTGGACACCATCACCGACTCGCCGGCCATGGCCACCGTCCGTACCGGAATGCCGACTCGGCAGCGGCTGGTCTTCGTGCCCCTCGACGAGGCGACGCTGGGCCCCGGGTACGTGAAGGTCGCGCACGGAAAGGCGCTGGTGAGGAAGGCGCCGTCGATCGGCGTGGACGACGTCCTGCCGGTCGAGCGGGAGGAGGAGGTCTTCAAACACTACGCGAGGCCCTATGAGCGCGGTGCCGACAGCGGGCGCCGGCTCGCGCGCCGCTGACCGGCCGCGCCTTCGTCGCGAGAGCTCGAGGACGGACTCACCATGGTGCTTTTCCTGTTGCTGATCCTCGTGGCCGTCGCCCTGGGAATCATCGGCTCGGTGGCGAAGGGGCTGTTCTACCTGCTGATCATCGGGATCGCGGTCTTCGCGGCCGACCTGATCCTGTCCGGCCTGCGCTGGTCCCGGCGCTCCCGGCGGCACGTCGTCCGGTGACGCCGCCGCGGGCCCGGCGTCTCGCCGGTGCTCGCGGCGGACGACACCTCGTGCTCCCCCCGTCGTTCCGGCCGCCGGTCAGAACTTGATCCTGCTGATGGTGTCCGCTATCGAGGTGAGGAACCGGTTGATGGACGGAGCCATGCCGCTGGAGGCGAGGAAGAAGCCGAAGAGCACGGCGACGATCGCCGGCCCGGCCTTGATGCTCTTCCCCCGGATCAGCACCACCAGGATGATCGCCAACAGCACCACCACAGACAGCGAAATGGCCACAACTGATCACACCCTCGGTCGGTCCCGCTCTCCCGGCCCTGGGGTACGGCCCGCACCCCCGCCAGAACCATCGTGCCACCAACCCGGCCCCCCTATGCGGCCCGTGACGGAACGTTGTCCGAGCCCAGGCCGTGTGCGACCCGCCGCACAGTAATGCGACGGCATACCCGGGCGCCGAAGTGACCGTGAGAGACGGGGAATTGCGCGGCTTCGTTTCGCTGTCCACACATCACGTTCGCAGGTGATTCGAATTCTCGGCGCAGACACAACGCTATGCACCAATTAGTTGGGATTAATCGGTACATTCAGGATGAAAAGCCGGTCCGAGTGGCATCCCTGTGTGCCCACCATCACGTCGGCGCAGAGGCCGAGTTCGGCAATTGGGAGGTGGTCGAAGCCGATAACCCGGAATGGCTGTGGGAGTTTTACGAAATCCCACGGCCGACGCTAGGGTGCCTCGGATGTCTGACGCCGCCCCGCCCTCCGGCCAGAACCGCAGACCGCTCCCCCCGGCACGGTCACCGGCCCGGGGAGTGCCCGGTCCGCGCACCCCGGCGCGGGAGGACAGACCGGCCAAGCAGCGTGACGCGTTCTTCGACAACGCCAAGTACCTGGCGATCGTGCTGGTCGCCATGGGGCACTCGTGGGAGCCGCTGAAGGGCGACAGCCGCGTCCTGGAGGGCCTGTACACGGTCGTGTACGCCTTCCACATGCCGGCGTTCATCATCATCTCCGGGTACTTCTCCCGCAGCTTCGACATGCGCCCGGACCGGCTGAAGCGGCTGATCACCGGCGTCGCCGTGCCGTACGTCGTGTTCGAGACCGCCTACTCGCTCTTCAGGCGGTTCGTCGACCACGACCCCGGCCAGGAGATCAGCCTGCTCGATCCCTGGTACCTGACCTGGTTCCTGTGCGCCCTGTTCGTCTGGCGGCTGACCACACCCGTCTGGAAGCTGGTGCGGTGGCCGCTGCCGCTCGCCGTCGGCGTCGCCATGCTGGCCGGCGTCACCCCCAGCATCGGCGACGACCTCGACCTCCAGCGTGTCCTGCAGTTCCTGCCGTACTTCGTGCTGGGTCTGGTCATGAGGCCCGAGCACTTCCAGCTGGTGCGCCGGCGCTGGGTGCGGATCGCCGCGGTGCCGGTGTTCGCGGCCGCCCTGGCGGCCGGCTGGTGGGCGGTGCCGCGCATGACCACCGCGTGGTTCTACCACCGTGACTCGGCGCAGGAACTGGGCGCCCCCTGGTGGATCGGCCCGCTGATGGTCCTCGCGACGCTCGGCTGCTCGCTGCTGCTGACCGCCTGCTTCTTCGCCTGGGTGCCGGGCCGCCGGACCTGGTTCACCGCGCTGGGCGCGGGCACCCTGTACGGCTACCTGCTGCACGGCTTCCTGATCAAGTTCGCCGACTACCGGGGCTGGTTCGAGCCGGCGTATCTGCACCGCCCGCTCGGCGAGATCCTGGTGACCGTCCTGGCGGCCGGCGCCGTCACGCTGCTGTGCACCAAGCCCGTACGACGGGTCTTCCGCTTCGCGATGGAACCGAGGACGGAGTGGGCGTTCAGGCCGGACGCGGACCGGCCGGCCCCCGAGCGCAGCGGCGGGGAACGCGAGCGCGAGAAGGTCAGCGCGTAGACCCCGGGACGACCGTCGCGGATCCCGGGACGACCGTCGCGGATCCCGGGACGACCGTCGCGGACCCCGGACCGGCCGTCCCGTCCAGACCGAGAAGTGTCCGCATCCGCGCGTACTTCTCGGTCAGCCGTTCCCGGGTGGGCGCGTCCAGTACGGCGAGGCGGTCCGGGTCGGCGTTGTGCGCCAGGTCGGCCTCCTTGACCAGCAGCGCGCCCGGCGTCCTCAGGATCCGCCGCGCGTACGCCGCCGGCTCCTCCCCCGCCCGCTTGGTCAGGGCGAGCACGATGGCCTTCGTACGGGGGCTCAGCGCGGCCCCCGCCAGCCACCGCTCGGACAGGGCGTCGTCCTCGACCGCGTCGTGCAGCCACCCGGCCGCGATCTGCTCCGCGTCCCCGCCTCGGGCGCGCACGCCGTCGGCGACGGCGGCGAGATGCTCGGCGTAGGGCCGGCCGGCCTTGTCCGTCTGGTTCGCGTGCGCGGCGCGCGCGAGGGCCTCGACCTGGGGCAGGGTGAGGGGGATCGGTGTCTCGGTCACCCCGCCAGTGTCCCCCGCGGCCGTGTCGGAGCCGTGCCGGAGTCTTCCCGGAGCCGCGTCGGAGCCGTGTGGGCGGACCGCCGGTCAGGCCTGCCGGCAGATCAGCAGCAGCGCCCGGTCGTCGTTGACGTCCTTGGCCACCGCCTCGATGAGGTGCCAGGCGGCGCCGTGGAAGCCGCCGGCCACATAGCGGTCGGCCTCGCCGGTGAGACGGTCCATGCCCTCGACGATGTCCCGGTCGGAGGTCTCCACCAGTCCGTCCGTGAACAGCATCAGCACGTCCCCCGGGCGCAGCGAGCCCTTCACCGGGTCGAACTGGGCGCCGTCGTACACACCGAGGAGCGGCCCCTCGGCCGCCTTCTCCTCCCAGCGTCCGCTGCCGGCACTGAGCTGCAGCCCCGGCGGATGACCGGCGGAGTACAGCTCGTAGTCGCCGGAGTCGAGGTCCAGCACCAGATGGATGGAGGTGGCGAAGCCCTCGTCCCAGTCCTGGCGCAGGAGGTAGCCGTTCGCGGCCGGCAGGAAGGCGTGCGGGGGCAGCGAGCCCAGCAGGCCGCCGAACGCGCCCGACAGCAGCAGGGCGCGCGACCCGGCGTCCATGCCCTTGCCTGACACGTCCGTCAGGACCGCCTCCAGGGTGCGGCCGCCGTTGGTACGGGCCGCGACCACGAAGTCACCGGAGAAGGACTGGCCGCCGGCCGGGCGCAGCGCCATCTCGCGGTGCCAGCCCTGCGGCAGCTTCGGCAGCTTGCTCTGCACCCGGATGCGTTCGCGCAGGTCGAAGAGCATGGTGCCGCCGCGCCGCCAGGGCACCCCGACGCGGCTGCGGAACTGGGCGGTCAACAGCCCGAAGAAGCCGCAGGCCGCGACCACCAGGACCACACCCGGGGTGACCCGGGAGGGCCCCTCGGTGTACGGGCCGAGCCGCACCGACTCCACGATCAGCGCGGTCGCCCCGGCGGCGTACAGGCCGAGCAGGCTGGCCGGACGCAGCAGCAGGCCGCCGGCGACGATGGGCAGCACCAGTGTGGCCGGGGAGCACCACACCGAGTTGGCGAGGGTCATCGCCATCAGGACGGGGATGGTCAGCAGCAGTCCGGCCAGGGCGATCCAGTCGGAGCCGTCCCCCCGGAAGTAGTCCACGGCGCTTCTGCGCATGCCGACGCGGACCCGGTGCCACTGCATCTTCCACCGGGCCGTGAACGTCTCGGCCTTCGAGCGCCGCTCTCGTCCTGCTGCCATTAGTTCGGGACCCTATCCATCGGACCAGCTGCTTGGCACGGGAGGTCCCACTTGTCCCCCGTCCGAGGTTCAACTTCACAGAGAACCGCACAGAACGCCATCCCGCTGCCGGGCGCGGGAAATTCGCTCGCCCGTCCGGCATCGCCCTGGTACGCATGGCTCATGGGCACTGACCTCGCATGGGACGGCGCGACCGGGCTGCGGACGCTCCGGCGCGACGAGCTGGACACCTTCTACGACCACCTGATCCGCGCCTTCGGCGGGGTCCCGGAGTCCGCCGAGGAGCGGGAGTTGTGGTCGGCGCTCGTCGATGTCGACCACTCGCTGGCCGCTTGGGAGGGGGAGCAGCTGGTCGGCACCGCCGGAACGTTTCCGTTCCGGCTGACCGTGCCCGGCGGCGCCCCGGTGCGCGCGGCGGGCGTGACGATGGTGAGCGTGGCCGCCACGCACCGGCGGCGCGGGATCCTGACGTCCATGATGCGGCGGCAGTTGGCCGACGTACGGTCCTGGGGGTGGCCGCTGGCCGTGCTGACCGCCTCGGAACCGGCCATTTACGGACGGTTCGGGTACGGTGCCGCGACCTACCACGTCAACGCCCGGATCGACACGAGCCGGGTACGGCTGTCGGTGCCGCCCGGCACCGACGACGTACGGCTGCGGTACGCGGCTCCGGGCGACGTCCTCGACGCGTGCGAGGCGCTGTACGCGCGTCAGGTGCCGTCGCGTCCGGGGATGGTGGAGCGGCTGCCCGGCTGGGGCCGGCTGGCGCTGGTCGATCCGGAGGCGGAGCGGGACGGGGCGTCGCCGCTGCAGTGCGTGGTGGCGGAGCGGGACGGGGAGATCGTCGGGTACGTCCGGTTCCGCGTCAAACCGGACTGGGAGCCGGCCGGGCCGAAGGGGACGGTCGTCGTCACCGACCTGGACGCGGAGGACGCGGCGGCGCACGCGGCGGTGTGGCGGTTCCTGTTCGGCATCGACCTGACGTCGACGATCGACGTACGGCGCCGGCCGCTGGACGAGCCGTGGCAGTACCTGGTGTCGGACATCCGGCGCTGCGCGCTGCTGGTACGGGACTCGCTGTACGTGCGGCTGGTGGACGTCGGGGCTGCGCTGGAGGCGCGGACGTACCAGGCGCCGGTGGACGTCGTCCTCGAGGTCGAGGACACCTTCTGCCCGTGGAACGCGGGCCGTTGGCGGCTGACCGGCGATCTCAAGGGGGCGACCTGCGCCCGGACCGAGGACCCGCCGGACCTGGCGCTCGGGGTACGGGAGTTGGGGGCCGCCTACCTCGGCGGGGTGCCCCTGCTGTCGCTGGCGGCGGCCGGCCGGGTGCGTGAACTGCGGCCGGGCGCGTCGGCGGAGGCGTCACTGGCGTTCGGGTCACCGGTGACGCCGTGGCTGCCGCACGGTTTCTAGTGCTGCGTCAGGCACTGGGCCCGGGTCAGTCGCGCTGGCAGGTCGGGCACCAGAAGAGGTTGCGGGCCGCGACGCCGGCGGTGCGGATCCCGGTGCCGCAGACGTGGCACGGCCGGTCGGCCCGGCGGTAGACGTAGACCTCGCCGCCGTGGTCGTCCACGCGCGGCGGGCGGCCCATCGCCTCCGGGGTGTGCTCGGGGCGGACGGTGTCGATGCGGTTGTCGCGGACGCCCTCGCGCATGAGGTGGACGAGGTCGCCCCAGATCGCGTCCCACTGGGCGGGGGTGATGTCCCGGCCCGCGCGGTAGGGGTCGAGGCGGTGCCGGAAGAGGACCTCGGCGCGGTAGACGTTGCCCACTCCGGCGACGATCTTCTGGTCCATCAGCAGCGCGGCGATGGTCGTACGGCTGCGGGAGATCCGCCGGTACGCCGTCCGCGGGTCGGCGTCCGCGCGGAGCGGGTCGGGGCCGAGGCGGGCGTGTACCGCGTCTTTCTCGGCGTCCGTGATGAGCGCGCAGGTGGTGGGGCCGCGCAGGTCGACGTACGAGGTGTCGTCGGCCAGGCGCAGCCGGACCGTGTCGGCCGGCGGGGGCGCGGGGGCGTCGCCGAAGCCGACCTTGCCGAAGAGGCCGAGGTGGATGTGGACCCAGTCGGTGTCCCGGAAGCCGAGGAAGAGGTGCTTGCCGTGGGCTTCGGTGCGGGTGAGTTCCGCCCGGTCGAGCAGGGCGGCGGCGTCGGAGAACTTGCCCTGGGGGCTGCTCACCCGCGGTGCCGTGCCCAGGAAGCGGTCGGCGTAGTCCGACGCCAGCCGGTGGATGGTGTGCCCCTCTGGCACGTGCTCGTTCCTTCCAGCCCCCGAGGGGTCTCAGGGGTCCTCAGTCGTGCTGCGGGTGGTGCGCGGGGACCGGGGGCAGTTCGCCCGTCGTCTCGTACTGCGCCAGCATGTCGATGCGGCGGGCGTGGCGCTCGTCACCGGAGAACGGGGTGTTCAGGAAGGTCTCGACGAACGTGGTCGCCTCCTCCTCGCTGTGCATGCGCGCGCCCACGGCCACCACGTTGGCGTTGTTGTGCTGCCGGCCGAGGGAGGCCGTCTCCGTGCTCCAGGCCAGCGCCGCGCGGACGCCCTTGACCTTGTTCGCGGCGATCTGCTCACCGTTGCCGGAGCCGCCGATCACGACGCCGAGCGCGTCGGGGTCCGCGGCCGTGCGCTCGGCCGCGCGCAGGCAGAAGGGCGGGTAGTCGTCCTGGGCGTCGTAGATGTGGGGGCCGCAGTCGACGGGCTCGTGGCCCGCCTCCTTCAGCCATTCGACGAGGTGGTTCTTGAGTTCGAAGCCCGCATGGTCGGAGCCGAGATAGACGCGCATGGGATGAGTGTGACACGGGTGTTTCGGGGCAGCAGCCCCGGGTGTCGGCCAGGGACAGCGGCAGAAAAACGTGAGGGAAACCATAGAACCTCAAGGAAAGCTCAAGTAACGATCCGGATTCGGAGGTTCCCGAATCCGTTCACCTCCGTTTCACTGGACCGACTCGTACACCGCTCGTACGGGCAGCTCCTACCTGGCGCAAAGGAAATCCGTCCATGACCCCTGGTTCGGGCCTCCAAGCAGGACTCAAGAACCGCCATCTGTCGATGATCGCGATCGGTGGCGTCATCGGAGCCGGCCTCTTCGTCGGTTCCAGTTCCGGTATCGCGACCGCGGGACCGGGCATCCTCCTCTCCTACGCCCTCGTCGGCACGCTCGTCGTGCTGGTGATGCGCATGCTCGGCGAGATGTCGGCGGCCAATCCGACCTCCGGCTCCTTCTCCGCGCACGCCGATCGCGCCCTCGGCCGCTGGGCCGGGTTCTCCATCGGCTGGCTCTACTGGTTCTTCTGGGTCGTCGTGCTCGCCGTCGAGGCGACCGCGGGTGCGAAGATCCTTGAGGGCTGGATCCCCGCCGTCCCGCAGTGGGGCTGGGCGCTCATCGTGATGACCGTCCTCACCGCCACCAACCTGGTCTCCGTCGGCTCCTACGGCGAGTTCGAGTTCTGGTTCGCCGGGATCAAGGTCGTGGCGATCGGCGCGTTCATCGTCATCGGCGCACTGGCCGTGTTCGGCGTGCTGCCGGGCGCGCACAGCGACAAGGCCGGACTGAGCAACCTCACCGCCCACGGCGGCTTCCTGCCCAACGGCCCCGGCGCCATCCTCACCGGCGTCCTGCTCGTCGTCTTCTCCTTCATGGGCAGTGAGATCGCCACCCTGGCGGCCGGCGAGTCGGAGGACCCGCAGCGGGCGGTCACCAAGTCCACGAACAGCATCATCTGGCGTATCGGCGTCTTCTACCTGGGCTCGATCCTGGTCGTGGTCTCGCTGCTGCCGTGGAACGACCCCTCCATCAAGAAGGAGGGCTCCTACGTCGCCGCGCTGGACTCCCTCGGCATCGCGCACGCCGGTCAGATCATGAACTTCATCGTGCTGACCTCGGTGCTGTCCTGCCTCAACTCCGGCCTGTACACGGCCTCGCGCATGGCCTTCTCGCTGGGGCAGCGCGGTGACGCGCCCACGGCGTTCGCCCGCACCACCTCCCGGGGCGTGCCGATGGCGGCGATCATCGCCTCCGTGCTCTTCGGCTTCCTCGCCGTCTTCTTCAACTACAAGTACCCGGACTCGGTCTTCCTCTTCCTGGTCAACTCCTCCGGTGCGGTGGCCCTGTTCGTGTGGCTGGCCATCTGCTTCTCGCAGCTGCGGATGCGGCGGATCATCCAGCGGGAGGCGCCGGAGAAGCTCGTCGTGAAGATGTGGCTGTACCCGTACCTGACCTGGGCGACGGCCGCGCTGATCGTCTTCGTGCTCGGTTACATGCTGACCGACACGAAGGGCGAGAGCAGCGGACGTACGACCGTGCTGCTGTCCCTGCTCGTCGCGGCGGTCGTGATCGTGATCGCCGTGGTCAAGGAGAAGCTGACGGCGGGCCGCACGGACGGGGCGGCCGCGGTGGAGGCGGCCGACAAGGTCCCCACGGCCTGAGCCGTCCTCTTCCTCCCCGCCCCGCTCGCAGTCCCACTCACAGCACGGTGAAGGTCTCCTTCACCGTGCTGTACGTCTTCAGGGCCTGTGTTTCGATCTCCGGCCGGTACCAGGTGTTGATCTGGTACGACTTCCCGTTCGCGTCGAAGCCGAGCAGACGGGCGTGCCAGGGCACCCCGCCCAGGGTGAAGGTGTACTCCCACAGCACGGCGGGGTGGCCGTGGAAGGTCGTCGGGCCGAGGCGGATCTTGACGTAGTCCTCGCCCTGGTGGGCGTTCTGTTCCGAGGTGCGCCAGGTGTCCATGAGGTCGCCGCGGGCGAGGGAGGACTTGGCGGCGAGTTCCTGCCGGCCGTCGGGCGAGGTGTAGTGCACCTCGGCACCGGTCTTCTCGTCCCGCCGCCATCCCCGGGGTGTCACCCAGGCGAACCCGCCCGCCTCCCGGCGCGCGCCCGGCGGCAGGCCCGGGGGCCGGGCCGTGCCTTCGACGGTGGGCGAGGGGGCCGTGGAAGCAGGGGCCGTGGAAGGACCGGTGGATCCGGCGGTCCCGGCGTCGTTCCGGGTCCGGGGCCCGCCCGCCGACGTGCCGAGGAGCACCGCGACGACGGCGGCCACGGCGACGACTCCGAGGGCGGCGAGCAGTGCGGTACGGCGCCGGGGCCGGGCCGCGGTACCGGCGGCGTCGGGGGAGGCCGGACGGGTCCCGGCCTGGGTCTCGGCCTCGGCCTGGGTCCGGGACCGGGCGAGGGAGACGGCGGGCCCGACGGGGGGCGGTGCCGCGGCGGTCGCGGCACCGGTGCCGGCGGGATCCGGCGTCACGCGCGGACGCGGCGCCTTCCCCCTCTCCCTCTCCCTCCCCCTCCCCCTCTCCCTCTCCCTCTCCCTCTCCTTCTCCGCCTCTGCCGCGCCGCGCCGGGGCGCCTCCGCCATGTCCCGCAGGGCCTGTTCGATCCCCGGGAGGGGTGGCCTCGCCGCGGGGTCCTTCTGCAGCAGCGCGGCCAGCACCGGGCGCAAGGGGCCGGCCGCCGAGGGGAGTTCGGGCTCCTCGTAGAGGACGGCGTGCAAGGTCGCCAGAGTGGTGTCGCGGGAGAACGGGGAGTGGCCGGCGAGAGCCGCGCAGAGCGTCGCGCCGAGGGACCAGACATCGGAGGGCGGCCCCTGGGGGCGGCCGGAGACGCGCTCGGGGGCCATGTAGTCGGGGGAGCCGACCAGCATGCCCACCATGGTGAGCGCCTTGGCGTCCTGGATCGCCGCGATGCCGAAGTCGGTCAGCACCACCCGGCTGCCGCCGTGTTCCACCAGGACGTTGCCCGGTTTGATGTCCCGGTGCAGCACTCCCCCGGCGTGCACCTGGCGCAGCGCCGCCACCAGCCCGAGTCCGAGGTGTGCCGTGCGGTGCGGGTCGAGCGGGCCGTCCTCGGCCGTGATCTGCTCCAGTGAGCGGCCGACGACCAACTCCATGACGATCCACAGGCGTTCGCCCTCGTCGACGACGTCGTAGACCCGGACCACGTGGGGGTGGTCGATCCGGGCGGTGGCCCGTGCCTCGCGCAGGGCGCGCTCCCGGCGGGTACGGGAGTCCTCCGCGTCCAGGCCGTCGACGCGCATCTCCTTCACGGCCACCAGCCGGTCGAGTATCTCGTCGACGGCCCGCCACACGCGGCCCATTCCCCCCTGCCCGATGCTTTCGACCAGCCGGTACCGCCCGGCCACCAGCATCCCGGGAATCCCTCCCCTGCCCGAATTCCCCGCCAATTCGCGCACCCCCTTCAACGCCCACCCCAGCGGAAACACAATGGTCACACTTCATGCCGTACCAGCATAGTGCGGAGAAATCTTGTGGTACCTCTTCAAGTACTGCGAATTCAGGCGCAGTCCAGGGGGTTGCAAGGGGGACGAACATGAGTTCTCGTCGTTTGACGGCCATCGCGGGATCACTGGTCACGGCATCTTTCTCCGCCGTGATGATCCTCGCCTGCACGGCCGTCGCCGATGACCAGGGACCGGGAAGCGCCAAGGGGGGAAAGGCGGTTGACGAGGCTCCGGCGGGGGTGAGGCCGAGCACCACGCTGCCGTCACGGATCTCGGTCGACAACAGCTCACGAAAAACGGCGATCAACGCCACCGTGAAGAACGGCGGAAGCAAGGAAAGCGGGGATATCCGACTCCTGGTCGTCGGTTTCGGCGGGCTGAGGGTCACCCATGTCCAGGGCTGCTCACCGCTCGACCGGAAAGAACTGCCGGCCGGGGCGAACAGCGGCTTCGCCTGCCCGGTCGGCGCACTCGCGCCCGGCGGGTCCAGGTCCTACTCCGTCGACGCCACCTACGACCTCGGCCGGCGGGGGAAGATCTGTCTGCCCGTACAGAGCGCCGACGGGAGGCAGACCTACTGGCAGCAGGGCCCGGTGCCCTTCGGTACGACCAACCCGTCACCGAACGCCCCGGCCACCCCGCTGCTGCTCGGCACCGACAACAAGCCCGCCGCGCCGGGCGGCGACCAGCTGCCCCGGACCGGCGTGGACGGTGACGTACTGCCACTGGGCGCGGCCGGCGCCGCGCTGATCGCCGCCGGAACGGCCGGCCTGTGGTGGACCCGGCGGCGCCAGGAGACCTGAGGGGCCCCGCACGACGCCGGAACGCGGAAGAGGTCCGCCAGAGCGTGGCCGGCTCCGGCCTGGCGAACCTCTTCCGCGCGAGGAATACGGCGTCAGCGCTTGTCGACGAGCTTCCAGGCGGCGGGCAGCACGCCCATCGCCAGGGCGGCCTTCAGGGCGTCGCCGACCAGGAACGGGGTGAGGCCGAGCGCGATCGCCTGCGACGCGGACAGACCGGCGGCCAGGGCCAGGTAGGGGACGCCGACGGCGTAGACGACCGCCTCGCCCAGGATCATCGTGCCGGCCATGCGCCACACGCCGCGGTCGGCGCCCCGGCGGGCCAGTGCGCCCACCACGGCGGAGGCGAGCAGCATGCCGAGGACATAGCCGAAGGAGACGGCGCCGGCGCCGGAACCGGCGTCCGCGAACCACGGCACGCCGGCGACGCCCGCGAGCGCGTACAGCGCCAGGGAGAGGAAGCCGCGGCGGGCGCCCAGGGTGGTGCCGACGAGCAGGGCGGCGAAGGTCTGGCCGGTCACCGGCACGGGCGAACCGGGCACCGGGACGGCGAGCTGGGCGGCGAGTCCGGTGAGCACGGCGCCGCCGAGGACGAGCGCGGCGTCGCGCACGCGGGACGCGGGCAGCAGGTCGGCGAGGACGACACCGGGACGGGTGGTCGCGGTGGCGGTGGCGGTGCTCATGGGGACTCCGCGGGTGTGGGCGGGCTGGGACACCGCGACGCTATACCGGCGGGCCTGAGCCGATCACCGTCAGCGCCCGACAAAGGGAGGAACCGGGCCTTGGTGGGCTCCTGACAAAAAGTGCCGGTTACACCGAACACGAGGTGACGCCGGTCACGGAGGCAGGGACGTTTCGCTCACCTCGCGGCTTCGAGCGGGACTGTCGGGTCCCGCCAAATGAATCCGAGCGGTCTGGTCGGATTCACCTTCTTGGGCCTACCCTTCCAGGCATGGTTGCCCAGGCCCGGTACTTCACGTCGCGTCGCTACGTCGACCTGCGACGCCAGGGCACGGCCACCTGTCGCCGGCCGGTCTGAGGCGGGTTCCCCGGCGCGCCTCGGCCTCCGAGACGTGTCGGCCCCGTTCCCGAGGACGGTCTTCCATGCCCCGTACCGCGGCACCCCTTCTCGCCTCCCCCGTTCCCCGCGCCGCCGACAGCGACCGGCGCCGCACCAGTGCCAGCGTGGTGCTGCGGTCCGTGCTGGAGCACGGGCCGGTGGCGCGCAGCACCATCGCCCGGCTGACCGGTCTGTCCCCGGCGTCGGTGACGGACCACTGTGCCCGGCTGGCCCGTCTGGGCCTGATCCGGGAGTCCGACGGGCCCCGCCGGTCGAACGGGGTGGGACGCCCGCATGTGCCGGTCGACCTGGACGACTCCCGGTTCGTGGTGGGCGCCGTGCACGTGGCCGTGCCGTACACCACGGTCGCGCTGCTCGATCTGCGCGGCCGGGTCGTCGCCCGGCGCGAGACGAAGCACCTGCGGACCGATCCGGGGTGGGTGCTGGCGCGGGCCGCCGAGGAGTTGGACGCGCTGCTCGGCCGGGCCCCGGGCGCCCGGCCGCTCGGGGTCGGCGTGGCGGCCGGGGGCTGGGTGGACCGGGACTCCGGGACCGTCGTCGAACACGCGCTGCTGGGCTGGCGGGACGTGCCGGTGCGGGAGGTGCTCGGCGCGCGCACCGGGCTGCCCGTCCATGTCGACGGCCACGCGCGGGCCTTGGCCAACGGCGAGCGGCTGTTCGGGCGGGCCCGGGGCAGCGGGAGCATGCTGCACCTGTTCGTCGGCAACGTCGTCGACGCGGCCTTCGCCACCCGCGACGAGGTGCACCACGGCCCCCGCTCCCAGGCGGGCGCGATCGCCCACCTGCCGGTGCCGGGCGGCACCGAGCCCTGCGACTGCGGGCGCACCGGCTGCCTGCAGGCCGAGCTGAGCGAGCGGACGCTGTGCCGGCGGGCCCGGCGGGCCGGGATCGTCGACGGGACGAATCCGATGCACGTGGTGGGCGCGGCGGCGGCCGGGGACGCGACGGCGCGGCGGCTGCTGGTGGAGCGGGCGACGATGACCGGGCGGGCGGCGCGGCTGCTGCTGGACGTGCTCAACCCGGAGACCGTCGTGGTGACCGAGGTCGGGATCATCCATCGCGAGGACTGCCTGGCGGCACTGCGGGAAGCCGTCGGACCGGACCGCGCGGCACATGTCTTCCCGACCGGTTTTCCGGATTCCGTGCTGGCGGTGGCGGGCGGTTCGGTGGTGCTGGACGTGTTGTACCGGGATCCGCTGGCGCTGTCGGCCGACGTTCTTTAATTCAGAAACTCGGAATGTTGACAGGGGCCTCTCATGGCCGGGAACATCCTGGTCATGACCTGTCGCACCCTTTGTTGCTGACGTGTTGACGCGCCGTGAAGCGCGTATCTCAGCTGTGTGAAATTCCCTTCAGGGCCGTCCGCCGCCCGGAATTCCGCAGCCATTCCCCCTTGCTTTCGCATGTTTTCGCACGACAACTCAGGGAGCACTCCCATGTCTTCTCCGCCCGTTTCCGGGTTCGACCGCCGCCTCTTTCTCACCTCCCTGCTCGGCGCCACCGCCGCGGCGGCCGGCCTGAGCGGTTGCGCGGGCGCCGGCGCGGCCGCCGACACCAAGGGCGCCGCCACCGCCCCGCTCGCCGACAAGGTCCCCTCCGGGACCAGCCTGAAGATCGCGTCGTATCTGAACACCCAGCAGCTCCAGTTCAGGCTGGCGAAGCTGCCCGCGCTGCCGTTCACGGTGTCCAGCTGGGTGAACATCGGAGCCGGCCCGGACGTCATCAACGCCTTCCGCGCGAAGTCCCTGGACCTCGGCAACAACGCGGGCATCCCGCCGATACAGGCGCACTACCAGGGCTTCGACGCGAAGATCGTGGCGATCGACATCACCCGCAAGCCGAACTACCTGTTCGCCACCAAGCCCGGCAGCGACATCCGGACGGTCGGGGACTTCAAGGGCAAGAAGCTCGCCTTCTCCCAGGGACAGGCCCAGGGGGTCGTACTCCTGCGGGCACTGAAGAAGGCCGGGCTCAAGTACGACGACGTGACGCTCGTCCCGCTGACCAGCAACCAGTTCTTCACCGCTCTGCAGTCCGGGCAGGTGGACGTGGCCCCGCTCGCCAACAGCCAGGCACCGGCGTACCTGAAGCAGTACGGGCCCAAGGGCGCGCACGCCGTCACCACGGACGTGGTCGACCTGCTCAACCTTCTCTGGGCGCCGCAGTCGGTGCTGAACGACCCCGCGAAGGCCGCCGCGATCGCCGCCTACATCCCGCAGTGGGCGCGGGGGCAGGTGTGGGCGTACGAGAACCCGGACGTGTGGAACGAGGAGTTCTACGTCAAGACCCAGAACCTGACCCCCGCCCAGGCCCGGTCGATCACCGCGCTCGCCAACAAGCCGCTCTTCCCGCCCAGTTGGGACGAGGCGGTCAAGTGGGAGCAGGAGACCGCCGATCTGCTCGCGGAGGGCGGCTTCGTGAAGAAGTTCGACGTGTCCTCCCTCTTCGACCACCGCTTCGAGGGCATCGCCGCCAAGGCCGTCGCCGCGGAGTACCGGAAATGACGGCCGCCGTGACCACCACCGTGCGCACGACCCCCGTGGCCGGCGAGGACGAGGCCCACCGGGTCCGCGGGCGCCGCCGTCTCACCCCCGGCCGGCGGCTGCCCGCCGCCCGGCTGGCCGGCCCCGCGCTGCTGCTCGTCCTGTGGGCCACCGCCTCCGCCGCCGGACAGCTCGACCCGGGGGCCGTCCCGGCGCCCTGGACGGTGCTGCGGACGGCCGGCCACCTGTGGAGCGCGGGCACCCTGCCCACCGACATCCTGACCTCCGTCGAGCGGGCCGCGTACGGCTTCGCCATCGGCCTGACCGCGGGCGTCGTCCTCGCGCTGGCATCCGGGCTCAGCCGGGTCGGCGAGGCACTGATCGACGGGACGGTGCAGCTCAACCGGGCGATCCCGACGCTCGGCCTGATCCCGCTGTTCATCCTCTGGCTGGGCATCGGCGAGTCCTTCAAGATCGCGATCATCGCCATCGTCGTCTACGTCCCGATCTACCTGAACACCCATGCCGCGCTGTCCGGCATCGACAGCCGCTTCGTCGAACTCGCCGAGGTGCAGGGGCTCACCCGCTTCCAGTTCGTCCGCCAGATCGTCATCCCCGGCGCCCTGCCCGGATTCTTCGTGGGACTCCGGCTCGGGGTGACCGGCTCCTGGCTGGGTCTGGTCGTCCTGGAGCAGATCAACGCCACCAGCGGACTCGGCTACATGATGTTCCAGGCCCAGAACTACGGCCAGTCCGACGTCATCCTCGTGGGCCTGCTCGTCTACGGCGTCTTCGGCCTGGTCTCCGACAGCGCGGTCCGTCTCGTCGAACGGAGGGTGCTGTCATGGCGCCGCACACTGAGCAGCTGACCCGGCCGGCCGTCCGGCTGCGGGGTCTGACCCGGTCCTTCGAGGGCCGTACGGTCCTCGACGGCATCGACCTCGACCTGCCGGCCGGACAGTTCACGGCGCTGCTCGGGCACAGCGGCTCGGGCAAGTCGACCCTGCTGCGGGCGGTCGCGGGCCTCGACCACGGCGTGTCCGGCGGCGGGCGGCTGACCGCGCCGGAGCGGGTGTCGGTGGTGTTCCAGGACTCACGGCTGCTGCCGTGGCGCCGGGTGCTGGACAACGTGACTCTCGGCCTGGACGGCAAGGACGCCGCCGAACGCGGCCGGGCCGCCCTCGCCGAGGTGGGTCTCGCGGGCCGGGAGAGGGCCTGGCCGAACGAGCTGTCCGGTGGCGAGGCCCAGCGTGCCGCGCTCGCCCGCTCACTCGTCCGCGAGCCCGAACTGCTGCTGGCCGACGAACCGTTCGGCGCCCTGGACGCCCTCACCCGGATCAGGATGCACGCCCTGCTGCGGGAGCTGTGGAAGGCGCACCGGCCCTCCGTACTGCTCGTCACCCACGACGTGGACGAGGCGATCGTGCTCGCCGACCGCGTCCTCGTCCTCGACCACGGCCGGATCGGCCTCGACCTGACCATCGACCACCCCCACCCGCGCTCCTACCGCGAGCCGGTGCTGGGCGAGTACCGCGAGCGGCTCCTCGCCGCCCTCGGTGTCACGGAGGATCACGCATGACCCGCCGGCTCCACCTCAACGCCTTCCTGATGAGCACCGGCCACCACGAGGCCTCCTGGCGGCTCCCGGAGAGCGACCCGCACGCCCACGTCGAGCTGAGCCACTACGTGCGGCTCGCCCGGACCGCCGAACGCGGCACCTTCGACTCCCTCTTCCTCGCCGACAGCCCCCAGCTGTGGGGCAGCCTCGGCCAGCGGCCGGCCGGCGCCCTGGAGCCGCTCACGCTGCTGACCGCGCTGGCCACGGCCACCGAGCACATCGGCCTGATCGCCACCGCCTCCACCTCCTACAACTCCCCCTACAACCTGGCCCGCAGGTTCGCCTCGCTGGACATCATCAGCGGCGGCCGGGCGGGCTGGAACATCGTCACCACCGCCGGTGCCGAGGCCGCCCGCAACTTCGGCCTGGACGCCGAACCCGCCCACGCCGAGCGGTACGCCCGCGCCGCCGAGTTCCTCGACGTGGCGCTCAAGCTCTGGGACAGCTGGGAGGACGACGCCATCGTCGCCGACAAGGCGGCCGGCGTCTGGGGCGACGACACCCGGATCCACCCGCCCCGGCACACCGGCACGTACTTCAGCGTCCAGGGCGCCCTCAACGTGCCCCGCTCCCCGCAGGGTTACCCCCTGCTGGTGCAGGCCGGCTCCTCGGACGACGGCAAGGCCTTCGCCGCCCGCTACGCGGAGGCGGTGTTCACCGCGCAGCAGACCCTCGGGGACGCGCAGGCCTTCTACGCCGACCTCAAGTCCCTCACCAGGGCGGCGGGCCGCGACCCCGACCACATCAAGGTGCTGCCCGGCATCGTCCCGGTGCTCGGCTCCACCGAGGCCGAGGCCCGCGCGGGCGAACGGCTCCTGGAGGACCACATCGTGTACGAGCACGGCGTGGCCCAGCTGGAGAAGCTGCTGCACCTGGAGTCCGGCGCCCTGGAGCTGGACGCCGGGCTCCCGGCGGACCTGCCGTCCGAGGACGCCATCGAGGGCGCCAAGAGCCGCTACACGCTGGTCGTGGAGCTGGCCCGGCGCGAACGGCTGACCGTACGGCAGCTGATCGGACGGCTCGGCGGCGGGCGCGGGCACCTGACCTTCGCCGGTACGCCCGAGCAGGTCGCCGACCAGATCGAGACGTGGTTCACGCAGGGCGCCGCCGACGGTTTCAACATCATGCCGCCCGTGCTGCCCTCCGGTCTGGAGGCCTTCGTCGACCACGTCGTGCCGATCCTGCGGGCCAGAGGGCTGCTGCGCACCGAGTACGGCCCCCGGCAGACCCTGCGCGAGCGCTACGGCCTCCCCCGTCCCGCCAACCAGTACCTCGCCCCCGAAACCCCGACCGCCCCGGCCGCCCCCGCCGCCCCCGTGTTCGCCTGAAAGGAACCCCTCATGTCCCTCGACATCCGCAAGGTCACCGCCACCATCGGCGCCCAGGTCCTGGGCGCCGACCTCTCCCGCCCGCTCGCCCCGGAGGAGGTCGCGGCGATCCGCGAAGCCCTCGACGTCCACAAGGCGCTGGTCTTCGACGACGTCGACCTGGACGACGAGGGCCAGCAGGCCTTCGCCCGCCACTTCGGCGACCTGACCACCGCCCACCCCACGGTCGGTGCGGTCGACGGCGCCCCCAACGTGCTGCCCGTGGACAGCGAGCGGGGCCGCGCCAACCACTGGCACACCGACGTCACCTTCGTCCTCAACCCCCCGCAGGCCAGCACCCTGCGCAGCATCACCGTCCCGCCGTACGGCGGCGAGACCCTGATCGCCAGCTCGGCCGCCGCCTACCGCGACCTGCCCGAGCCGCTGCGCCGGCTGGCCGACACCCTGTGGGCCGAGCACACCAACGACTACGACTACGCCGTACCGGACGAGGAGATCGACGCGGAGCGGGCCGCGCAGCGCGCCCGGTTCACGTCCATCAAGTACCGCACCGTCCACCCGGTGGTCCGCGTGCACCCGCTGACCGGTGAGCGGGGCCTGTTCATCGGCGGCTTCGCGCAGCGGATCGTGGGCCTGTCGGCGGGCGAGTCCCGCAAGATCCTCGACCTGCTCCAGGCGTACGTCACCCGCCCGGAGAACGTGCTGCGCTGGCGCTGGTCGCCCAACCAGCTCGTCCTGTTCGACAACCGCATCACCCAGCACTACGCCATCGACAACTACGACGGGCAGCCGCGCCGTCTGCACCGGGTGACCGTCGCCGGTGACGTCCCGGTCGGCGTCGACGGCAAGGAGAGCTACTCGATCGAGGGCGACGCCTCGCACTACACGCCGGTGGCCACGCCCGACCCCGCGCCGGTGGCCGCGTAACCGTCCGGCTACGGCGCGCGAGCCGCGCGTCCGGATACTGGGCAGCTCCTCCCCGGGACGGGAGGGGCTGTCCAGACTGTGGGCGTTTTGCCCATCCCACGTACCGGACGAGCCGCGCCCATGCCCCACAGCACTGTCGAGACGCCCCCGCAGCAGCGGGACGGCGCCTCCCTCTCCCACGGCCTCAAGCAGCGCCACCTGTCGATGATCGCCCTCGGCGGGGTGATCGGCGCGGGCCTGTTCGTCGGCTCCGGCGCCGGTATCGCCGCGGCCGGCCCTTCCATCGTCGTCGCCTACGCCCTCTCCGGCCTCCTCGTGATGCTGGTGATGCGGATGCTCGGCGAGATGTCGGCCGCTCACCCGTCCTCGGGTTCCTTCTCCGCGCACGCCGAACGGGCCATCGGCCCCTGGGCGGGCTTCGCGGCGGGCTGGTCGTTCTGGGTGCTGCTGTGCACGGCGGTGGGCCTGGAGGGCATCGGCGCCGCGAAGATCGTCACCGGCTGGCTGCCGGGCACGCCCGAGTGGGCGTGGGTGGCGCTGTTCATGGTGGTCTTCCTCGGCACCAACCTGGCGGCGGTGAAGAACTTCGGCGAGTTCGAGTTCTGGTTCGCGGCCCTGAAGGTCGGCGCGATCTCCCTGTTCCTCGTCCTCGGCGTCCTCGCGATCGCCGGGGTCCTGCCGGGTACGGCCTCCCCCGGCACCGCGAACCTCACCGAGTTCCTCCCGCACGGCGGCAACGGCCTGATCATCGGCCTGCTCGCCTCCGTCTTCGCCTACGGCGGCCTGGAGACGGTCACCATCGCGGCGGCCGAGTCCGAGGACCCGGTCCGGGGCGTGGCGAGCGCCGTGCGTACGGCGATGTTCCGCATCGCGCTCTTCTACGTCGGCTCGATGGCGGTCATCGTCACCCTGGTCCCGTGGGACTCGAAGGACGTCGTCGAGAAGGGCCCGTACGTCGCCGCCCTCGACCACCTCGGCATCCCCGGCGCCGGCCGCCTCATGAACGTCGTCGTCCTGGTGGCGCTGCTGTCCGCGATGAACGCGAACATCTACGGCTCCTCGCGGATCGCCCACTCCCTGGTCGAGCGCGGCCAGGGCCCGCGGTTCCTGGCGAAGGTCTCCGGCGGGGTTCCCCGTCTCGCCGTCCTGACCTCCTGCGTCTTCGGCTTCCTGTGCGTGCTGTTGAGCTACTGGCGCCCCGACGACGTCTTCCCCTGGCTGCTGAACATGATCGGCGCGGTCATCCTGGTCGTCTGGATCTTCATCGCCGTCTCCCAGCTGCTGCTGCGCCGCCGCGTCGAGCGCGAGGCCCCGCAGAGGCTGGTCGTGCGGATGTGGGCGTTCCCGTTCCTCACCTGGGTGGCCCTGGCCGGCATGGCGACGATCTTCGTCCTGATGGCCCGGCAGCCGGACACCCGGGTGCAGCTGTACTCGACGGGCGGCATGACGCTGTTCCTGGCGGCGGTGGGGTACGGCAGGCAACGGCTGCGCGCGCGGAAGGGCTGATCAGGAGGCGGCCTCCGGCTCCCCGGGCGGGGGAAACGGAGGCGGGCCCGGCGCCGGGCCGGGCCCGTCGGCCGTTCTACAGGTTGCTGAAGTCCGGGCCCTTGGTACGGGTCCGCTTGATCTCGTAGAAGCCCGGTACGGAGGCGACCGCCAGGGTGCCGTCCCACAGGCGGGCCGCCTCCTCGCCCTTGGGGGCGGGGGTGACGACCGGGCCGAAGAAGGCGATCTGCTCGCCGTCGGGGCCCGGGACCGCGATGACCGGGGTGCCGACCTCCTGGCCGACCTTCTCGATGCCCTCCTTGTGGGAGGCGCGCAGCTCGGCGTCGAACTCGAAGTCGTCCTGGTCGGCGTAGTCGATCAGGTCGGCGGGCAGGCCGACGTCCGCGAGCGCCCCGGCGATGGCCTCGACGGTCGGGCCCTCGCCGTTGTTGTGGATGCGGGTGCCGAGCGCGGTGTAGAGGGGGCCGAGGATGTCGGCGCCGTGCTTCTGCCAGGCGGCGGTGACCACCTTCACCGGCTTCCACGCCTTGGTCGCGAGCATCTCGCGGTACTCCTCGGGCAGCTGGTCGAGCTTGTCCTCGTTGAGCACGGCCAGGCTCATGATGTGCCAGCGGATGTCGATGTCCCGGACCTTCTCCACTTCCAGCACCCACCGGGAGGTCATCCAGGCCCAGGGGCACAGCGGGTCGAACCAGAAGTCGACGGGGGTCCTGCCGGAGGCGGTGGTGGTCTCGGACATGGTTCTCCTAGGGAAGCGGTCTTTCCCAGCGGCAACATCCCGCCCCCGCCTCTCATTCCCTGCTGCCCGGTGTCAGGGGCACATGGCAGGATCGGTCCTGATCAGCCGTAACCGACGCCCCTGAGGGAGTGCCGCCCGTGCCCGGTGAGAATCTGTCCCGCGACGAGGCCCGGGAGCGGGCCGCCCTGCTGTCCGTCGACGGGTACGAGGTGTCCCTGGACCTGCGGTCCGCGGTCGGTGAGGGCAACGGCGAGCCGCGCACCTTCCGCTCGGTGACCACGGTCCGCTTCCGGTGCGCCGAGCCCGGCGCCTCCTCCTTCGCGGACCTGATCGCCCCGGCGGTGACCTCCGTGTCCCTCAACGGCAAGGACCTCGACCCCGGCGCGGTCTTCGACGGCGCCCGGATCTCGCTGGAGGACCTGGCCGCCGAGAACGAACTGGTGGTCGACGCCCGGTGCGCCTACTCCCGCACCGGCGAGGGCCTGCACCGCTTCGTCGACCCGGAGGACGGCGAGGTCTACCTGTACACCCAGTACGAGCCGGCCGACTCCCGGCGGGTCTTCGCCAACTTCGAGCAGCCGGATCTGAAGGCCCCCTTCCGCTTCGAGGTGCGGGCACCGGAGGGCTGGACGGTGTGGAGCAACGGGGCCGGTGAACTCACGGACGGCGTCTGGAGGTTCGCGGAGACGAAGCCGATCTCGACGTACATCACCTGTGTCGTCGCGGGCCCCTACCACCATGTGACGGACTCCTACTCCCGCGTGCTGCCCGACGGCACGACGCTGGAGATCCCGCTGGGCGCCCTGTGCCGCAAAGGACTGGCCCCCCACTTCGACTCCGACGACGTCTTCCTCGTCACCAAGCAGGGCCTGGACTTCTTCCACGACCACTTCGACTACCCGTACCCGTTCGGGAAGTACGACCAGGCGTTCGTGCCCGAGTACAACCTGGGGGCGATGGAGAACCCGGGGCTGGTGACCTTCCGCGAGGAGTACATCTTCCGCGGGAAGGTGACGCAGGCGTCCTACGAGAGCCGGGCCAACGTCGTCCTGCACGAGATGGCGCACATGTGGTTCGGCGACCTGGTCACCATGGAGTGGTGGGACGACCTGTGGCTCAAGGAGTCGTTCGCGGACTTCATGGGCTCCTTCGCGAACGTCGGCGCGACCCGCTTCTCCAACGCCTGGATCACCTTCGCCAACCGCCGCAAGGCCTGGGCGTACCGCGCGGACCAGCTGCCGTCCACGCACCCGGTCACGGCGGACATCCGTGACCTCCAGGACGCCAAGCTGAACTTCGACGGCATCACCTACGCCAAGGGCGCCTCCGTGCTGAAGCAGCTGGTGGCGTACGTCGGCCAGGACGCGTTCCTGGAGGCGGCCCGCCGCTACTTCAAGCGCAACGCGTACGGCAACACGCGCCTCGGCGACCTGCTGTCGGTGCTGGCGGAGACCAGCGGCCGGGACCTGGCGGCCTGGGCCCGCTCCTGGCTCCAGACGGCCGGCGTCAACTCGCTGACCCCGCAGGTGCTGCTCGACGCCGAGGGCAGGGTCGAGGAACTGGCGGTGCTGCAGGAGGCGCCGGAGTCGCACCCCGAGCTGCGCCCGCACCGGGTGGCGGTGGGCCTGTACCGCCGTACGCCGGAGGGCGCGGTGGAGCGGTACGCGCGGGTGGAGACGGACGTGGAGGGTGCCCGGACGGTGGTGCCGGAGCTGGCGGGGTCCGCCGCCCCCGATCTCGTCCTGGTCAACGACGACGACCTGACGTACTGCAAGATCCGCTTCGACGAGACCTCGCTGGCGACGCTGCGGGATCACCTGGGCTCGGTGACCGACCCGCTGGCCCGGGCGCTGGCCTGGTCGGCGCTGTGGAACCTGACCCGGGACGCGCTGCTGCCGGCCCGCGAGTTCGTGGACGTCGTGCTGCGCTTCGCGGGCCGCGAGTCGGAGATCGGCGTACTCCAGATGCTGCACGCGTGGGCGAACTCGGCGCTGACGCACTACGTGGCGCCCGAGTGGCGGGCGACCGGCGAGCGGCTCCTCGCGGAGGGCGCCCTGAGCGAGCTGCGGCAGGCCGCGCCGGGCAGCGAGCACCAGCTGGCCTGGGCGCGCTTCTTCGCCTCGGTGGCCTCGGCCGAGGACGACCTGGCGCTGCTGCGGGGCCTGCTGGACGGCACGGCCGGGATCGACGGCCTGGAGGTGGACCAGGAGCTGCGCTGGGCGTTCCTGGAGCCGCTGGCGGCGCACGGGGCCGCCGACGAGTCGGTCCTGGCGGCCGAACTGGCCCGGGACGACACCGCCTCCGGCAAGCGCCACCAGGTCCGCTGTCTGGCCGCCCGGCCCTCGGCGGCGGTGAAGGCGCAGGCGTGGGCGCAGGTGGTCGAGTCCGACGCGCTGTCCAACGCCCTGGTGGAGGCCACGATCGGGGGCTTCGCGCAACCGGGCCAGCGGGAACTGACGGCGCCGTACGCGGAGTTGTACTTCGCGGCGATCGAGCGGGTGTGGCGGGAGCGGTCGATCCAGATCGGGATGGACGTCGTCCAGGGCCTGTTCCCCTCCTTGCAGGACCGGCCCGGGACGCTGGAGGCGGCGGACGCGTGGCTCGCGGCGCACCAGGACGCGGCACCGGCGCTGCGGCGGCTGGTGCTGGAGGCGCGGGACGACCTGGCGCGGGCGTTGCGGGGGCAGGCGTGCGATGCCGGAGTGGCTTTGGCCTGAGGTCGGGGGGCGGGTGACCGTTACGGAATTCAGGCAATAGCAGCCGTAACCCCTGGCCGCACCCGAACGGACCAGGGGTTTTCCGTCCCTACTCGGCATCCGAACACTCGTCCTTTAGTGCCACCTTGTCCGTATTTGTCGACGAGCGTGTAACAGCGGTTAGGAGGCGGAGGGATGGTGGGAATCGCTGGGTCATGACGCACAACACCCCGCTCTCCCCCCGCCCCCTCCGCCACCTCGCCGAAGTCCACCGCCGTGTCCTGACGACGGCCCAGCTCCGCTCGCACGGCGTCTCGACCGCCGAACTGAACGACCAGTGCCGTCCCGGCGGCCCCTGGCAGCAGACCCTGCCCGGCGTGTTCCTGCTCCACCCCGGCCCCCCGACCGGCGAGGAGCTCCTGCACGCGGCGCTGCTGTACGCGGCACGGGAGTCGGCGCCGGGCGTACCGGCGCAGCCGACGGTCGACGACCCGCACCGCCCGGTCTACGCGGAGGCGATGATCACGGGCCTGGCGGCCCTGACCCTCCACGGCTTCTCGTCCGCACCGCCCCTGCTCTCCCTGGAGCGCATCGACGTCCTGGTCCCCCGCCTGCGCCGGCTGCGTTCGACGGGCTACGTCCACGTCGTCCGCACCCCCTCCCTCCCCGCGCCCCGCCCGGTGGCGGGCCTGCCGGTGGCACCGGTGCCGAGGGCCCTGGCCGACGCGGTGACCGAACTGACGGACGCCGGGGCGGTACGGCGGCTGCTGACCGAGGCGGTGCGCGGCCTGCACTGCGAACCGGCCGCGGTGGTCCGTGAGTTGACCGCGGCCAAGCTGCTGTCCCGCCCGCACGTGGTGGACGCGGTGGACTCCCTGCTGGCCGAGGGCCGCGCGATCGCGGAGGACCGCCTGTACCGGATGGTGAGCGAGTACGGCCTGCCCGACCCGGTCTGGAACGTCGACCTGCGTCTGCCCGGCGGCCCCCAGCTCGGCGGCGTGGACGCGTACTGGCCGGACCACGCGGTGGCCGTCGAACTGGACACCCGCGCCCCCCGCCAGGACGAGGACGCGATGTGGTCGGAGTACGCCCGCAAGCGGGAACACCTGGAGCGGCTGGGCATCACGGTCGTCCACATCACCCCGAAGAAGCTCAGGGAGTCCCTCGAACAACAGGCCGCGGTGGTCCGCACGGCCTTGATGGCCTCGACGGACCGCGACCCCGCCGCGTACGTCGTGGTCCTGCCCCGCTAGTGGGGAAGCGGACAGGCCGCAGGAGGGGAGAGGAGGGGCCGCCGGGATTCCCGGCGGCCCCTCCTCGTGCTCGTGCACCGGGCCTAGGCGAGGCTCGCGTGACCTGCCGTGTGCCGGGCGTGCACCCCGTCGAGCAGGGCGGCGTACGCCGCGATCATGCGCGTACGGCTGAAGCGCTCCCGGCTGCGCAGCAGGGCCGGGGTGAGGTCCGCCCGGTTCGCGACCGCCGTCGACCAGGCGGCGGCGATCGCGTCGGGGCAGAACGGCGTGACCGCCCCGTGCCCCGACACCAGCGCCGCGCTGTCACCGACGTCCGTGGTCACCGGGACGGCGCCGCACATCATGCCCTCGATCAGACAGAGCGGTGCCGCCTCCCCGGAGGCGGAGGTCAGGGAGACCACGTCGGCGGCGGCGTAGACCGTCTCCATGTCGTGCCGTACGCCGAGCAGGTGCACCCGGCCGTCCGGCGGCGACCCGGCGCCGAACGCCTCCGCCAGGTCCGCCCGCAGCGCCCCGTTCTCCGCCGTCATCCCCGCCCCGCACATCAGCACGTGGCCGTCGCTCCGGCCGGCCAGCCAGGACCGGGCCGCGCGCAGGAACAGCGGGACGTTCTTCATCTCGGCGTAGCGGGCCGCGAAGACGACCACCGGCGCGGCGGCGGGGATGCCCCGCTCGGCGCGGAAGGCCAGCCGGGCCGCCGGGTCCGGGCGGAAGCGCAGCAGGTCCACCCCGTTGGGTATGACGTGCAGCAGCTCGCCCGGTACGCCGGCCGCCCGGTACGCCTGGCGGGTCGACTCCGCGCAGCACACGCACGCCACCACCGTGCCGTCGGCGATGGCCGCCTTCAGCTCGTCCAGGGCGGCTCCCTGGTTCTCCGGGTCGGAGCGGTGCAGGCAGACCACGACCGGGCGGCGTGGCAGGCCCGCCTGGTTCAGCAGGCCGAGCGGCTGTTCCTTCAGGGAGAGGATCACGTCCGCCGCCGCCATCGCCCTGGCGGTTTCGGCCAGCTCCGGGCCGCTGAAAACAGCCGGCCTGGCGGCCGGGACCGAGGCGCCCGAGGCCCTGCCCAGCGACCTCACGCCCACGCCGCCGCCGGTGAGCGCGCGGTAGCAGGCGTCGTCCTCCATGCGCTGCCGGGTGGCCTCGCGATGGACCTCGTCATGGATGCTGAGCACCTGGTGGGACTGGCCGCCCTCGGCCAGTCCCCGTACGACGTCGCTGTGCACGATCCGGGCTCCTCCGGTGAAGAAGCCCTCGTAGACCGACAGCACCCGCAGTCCGCGCCCTGAGCGCACACGACCACCCGCCTTGCATATGAATCGAGCCATCCCCGTGAACAGCGGGTTAGCCGATATGAGGCGGTACGGACATTGCGTACGCGTTAACGGGGAACGACGGGCGTGAAACGTCGGCTAACAGAATTCCTTTTCGATCACCGCGCCCATGTCGCCCGCCCAGTCGCCGTTGGAATTCAGGGCGAGGGAATGGCTGCCGTCGTCCGTCGTCACCGCCGAGGAGGCGGAGCCGTGGATGCCCCCGTCATGGCCCCAGACATGAACGCCGCAGGTCAGGGTGGTTTCCATGAGGCCGAGGCCGTAGCCGGCGTTCGGGCCCGTGTCGCTCTTCACCGTGGTCTTCATTTCCTTCAGCTGCTCGGGCGGAAGGAGCCTTCCGCGCAGCAGCGCGCTGTAGAAGCGGTCCAGATCAGCGGAATTCGAGATCATTTCACCGGCCGAGGAGGCGATGGACGGGTTGAGGTCCGTGACGTCGTAGGTCGGCCCGGTCGTCGCCTGGAGGGCGAGCTTGGAATAGGCGCGGCTGCTCGGGTGCGGGACCGTGACCCGGGTGCCGGGCAGGGAGGTGGCCCCCAGGTGCAGCGGCCCGATGATGCGCCGCTCGATCTCGGTGGCGTACGAGTGACCGGTGACGGCCCTGATCACCATGCCGGCCAGGACGAAGTTGGTGTTGGAGTAGTTCCAGGACGTGCCCGGCGCGAAGTCCGGCTTGTGCTTCATCGCGATCGCCACCAGGTCGTGCGGGGTGAGCGTGTCGTAGCGGTGCGCGAAGAAGCCGTCCTTGGTGAAGTACGCGCGGCCGAAGCCGGCGTCCGCGGTGTAGCTGAAGATGCCGCTGGTGTGGTTGAGGAGTTGGCGGACGGTGATGTGCCGGCCGTCGTTGCCATGGCCCTGGACGACTCCGGGCAGCCATGTGTCGACCTTGTCGTCCAGGGAGAGCCGGCCCTCCGCCTCCAGTTGGAGCAGGACGGTGGAGACGAAGGACTTGGTGATGCTGCCGACGCGGTAGCGGTCGGCCGGCGAGCGCGGGGCTCGGGTGCGGATGTCCCCCACGCCCGCGGTCGTGGACCAGGTGCCGTACGCGTCCCGCACGGTGGCGGTCACCCCGGGCACGCCGGCCCTGACGGCCGCCTCGACGGCCTGGCGGGTGCCCGGGTGGCCGGTGCCGCCCCCGGTGGGAGCGGCGGCCAGGGCCGGTGCCGCGAGGGTCACGCACAGCGCCATGGCCGCCATGGCTGCCGTCGCTCCCGCCCGTGTCGTACGTACGGACATGTCTTCCCCCAACTCTGCTGGTCAGCTCGGTCGCGGGGAGGGACTACCCGGAGGCGGGCGAAGGTTGACCGCCGCTAGGCCGGTTGAGTGACTTTCAGCCCTTCCTCAGCACCGGCTCCGTGTCTGGATCGCCGCCGGCCCGTTCACGGCATCCTTCCGGCCGCCGGTCGTTCGCGCCACAGCCGCAGGGCCACGTCGACCAGGCGCACCCGGTTCAGGGCGGACACCGCGTCCAGGTCCTGCCATGCGGCGAAGTCGGTGGAGCCGCCGACCTCGTGGCGCAGTTCGCCGCCGGTGACCCGGCCCTCGTAGACGAGCCGTACACCGTGCTGCTCGACCGGAGCGCGCAGGCCCCGGCGGGCCAGGACATGGCGGGCGGAGTCCACGCCGAGCAGGCCGGTCACCTCGATGCGGTAGCCGGTCTCCTCGGCCAGCTCCCGCCGCACGGTGTCGTAGGGATCCTCGCCGTGCTCCATGCCGCCGCCGGGCAGGACCCACTCGGGCACACCGCCGGGGCCCGGCGAGCGGGCCAGCAGGACCTGTCCGTCACGAACGCACACCGCGTAGGCCGCGACCCTCAACTTCCTTCTCATGTCCAGAAGTTAACGGCTCGGCCCACCGGACGGGCAGGGCGTGCGGCGGGCGTCGGGCAGCGCGTCGACGATCCAGGCCCGCTGGGCGGCCACCTGGGCGTCTCCCACGGCCCAGGTGCCCGCGAGGCCGGTGTCCCGCCCGACGCTGACGAGCGCGTGCTGTCCCGGGCGCGGGCGCGGTCCCGCGTCGGCGCCGAGGAGGAAGGCGACCCGCGAGGGGCCGTGCGCGGGCCGGTAGGAGCGGGTGACGGTGAGCACCACCCGGGTGCGGGACGTGCCGCTCTGCGGCTCCACCCGGGCCACGGTGCCCTCGACGACCAGCGTGGAGCAGGCCAGGTACAGCGCCGGATCCGGCGGCGGGCCCGCCTGCTCCGCCCCCTGGCCGGCGGCCCGCGCGTCGCCCTTGGCGGAGGCCTCCCCGCTCATCGACGAATCCCCGGCGGAGTGCGTCACGAGCCACCCGAGCCCGGCGACGACGCAGAGGGCGGCGGTGACGGCGAGCGAGCCGACGGCGGCCCGCAGCACCCGACGGCGCCCCGGACGACGGCGGGCGGGGTGCCCGGCGTGGGCGAAGCGGGGCGGGACGGCGGACGGCTCGCCCCGGCCCCCGACCGGACCCCCGCCGCTCAGCGTCTCCCCGGCCGGACCCCCACCGCTCAGCGTCTCCCCGGTCAGCGCCTCCGCGATCCATGTCATCTGCTCCCGCAGCACCGCCACATCGGCCGCCGCCTGCCGGTGTTCGCGCAGGAAAGCGGCCTCCTCGCTCGGCGGCGGGCCGCCCGTGATCGCGGACATCAGGGCCTCGGCCATGCCGTCGTGGTTCGTGTGGCCGTCGCCGTTGCCGTTGCCGTTGCCGTTGCCGTCGTAGTGGCCGTCGCCGTCGGACGACCGCTCGTGTGGGGCGGACACGTCACACCACCTCGTCCTCGTGCAGGCGGTCCCGCAGGGCGCGGACCGCCGTGTGCAGCCTGCTCTTGACCGTGCCCTCGGGAACGCCCAGTTCCTCGGCGATCGAGCGCACCGGCAGATCGGCGAAGAAGCGCAGCACGACGACCTGCCGCTGGGCGTCGGGCAGGTCGTCCAGGCCCCGGGCGACCGTCAGGGAGAGCAGACTGGTGTCCTCCCCGGAGGGGTGCGCGGGCTCGCGCAGGGACGCCAGCCGTTCCCCCAGCCGCTCCTGACGCCGCTTGGCCCGGTGCCAGTCCATGGCCAGGTTGGAGGCGACCACCGCCGCCCACGCCGACACGTCCCGCGGTGCCTCGCGCCCGCTCGCGGTCCGTTCCAGCAACCGCAGACGGACCTGCTGCACCCCGTCCGGCAGGTCCGCCTGCGGTACTCCGCCGAGCGCGAGCACCGCCCGCACCCGGCGTTCCTGGGCCGCGTCCAGGGGATCACCGTGATCGTCCTCCTGGGCACGGCGGGCCTTTGCGCGCAGCACAAGCCACCCCCTCACCGCGTTTCTCCTACGACGCCGCCGCGCCCGGAAACGTTCGGCCGGATGCCCACGAGTTCCGCCGAGGCGTACGTCACACGTTCGCGCGACGCAGCACAGCTTGCGGTGCCGGGCCCGAGCTGGATGATTTTCTGCAGCTCAGCGGCGGTCCGAGCGGCATTTTCGGAACCGCGGAGCCGGTCGGGGTGTCCCACGGTCCGGGCATGCCGTCCAAAGAATTGGACAGGCTGACCGGGGTCGGACGCATGATGGAAACGCCACAGACGCACAGAAACGCAAAACGCGAGGGAGTCACCGTGAGGGTCGGAATCGTCGGAGCCACCGGTCAGGTCGGCACGGTCATGCGCAGCATCCTCGCGGAGCGCGACTTCCCGGTGACCGAGCTGCGCCTGTTCGCCTCGGCCCGCTCGGCCGGCACGGAGCTGGACGGCGTGACCGTCGAGGACGCGGCGACCGCCGACTACACCGGCCTCGACATCGTGCTGTTCTCCGCCGGCGGCGCCACCTCGAAGGCACTGGCGGAGAAGGTCGCCGCGCAGGGCGCCGTCGTGATCGACAACTCCTCGGCCTGGCGCCGGGACCCCGAGGTCCCGCTGGTGGTCTCCGAGGTGAACCCGCACGCGATCACCGACCGCCCCAAGGGCATCATCGCCAACCCGAACTGCACCACGATGGCCGCGATGCCGGTCCTGAAGGTGCTGCACGCCGAGGCGGGCCTCGAGGCGCTGGTCGTCGCCACCTACCAGGCGGTGTCCGGCTCCGGCCTGGCGGGCGTGGCCGAGCTGCACGGCCAGGCGCAGAAGGTGGTCGCCGACGCCGACAAGCTGACCCATGACGGCGGGGCGGTCGACTTCCCCGAGCCGCAGGTCTACAAGCGCCCGATCGCCTTCAACGTGCTCCCGCTGGCCGGCTCGATCGTCGACGACGGTCTGAACGAGACCGACGAGGAGCAGAAGCTGCGCCACGAGTCCCGCAAGATCCTCGAGATCCCCGGGCTGAAGGTGTCCGGCACCTGCGTGCGCGTCCCGGTCTTCTCCGGCCACTCGCTCCAGGTCAACGCCCGTTTCGCCCGCCCGATCAGCCCGGAGCGCGCGACCGAGCTGCTGGCCGGCGCCCCGGGCGTCGCCCTGTCCGAGATCCCGACGCCGCTCCAGGCGGCCGGCCAGGACCCGTCGTACGTCGGCCGCATCCGCCGTGACGAGACGGTGGACAACGGCCTGGCGCTGTTCGTCTCCAACGACAACCTACGCAAGGGCGCCGCGCTGAACGCGGTGCAGATCGCGGAGCTGGTGGCGGCCGAGCTGTCCGCCAAGGCGCGGTAGAGCGCGACGCGGGAGGTACGGCAGAGGGCGCCCGGCATGATGCCGGGCGCCCTCACCGTCGTACGACCGTCGTGGGACCGGCTACGCGGTGGCCGCCGCCGCGTCCGCGGCCTGCGCCCTCAGCGCGCGCTCGACGCCCGAGCGGGACTCCGAGACCAGGCGGTGCAGCGCGGCGCTCGGCGCGGCCGTGGCCAGCCAGGTGTCCGTCCTGGTCAGCGTCTCCTGCTGGACCTGGATCGACGGGTACAGACCGATCGCGATCTGCTGGGCGATCTCGTGCGAACGGGACTCCCAGATGTCCTTGAGGACCTCGAAGTACGTGTCCGCGTAGGGCGCCAGCAGTTCCCGCTGGTCGGTCTGGACGAAGCCGCCGATGACGGCCTCCTGGACGGCGTTCGGCAGCTTGTCGGAGTCGATGACCGACGCCCACGCCTCCGCCTTGGCCTCCGCCGTCGGCCGGGCCGCCCGCGCGGTCGCCGCGTGCCGCTCGCCGGCGGCCGTCCTGTCCCGCTCGTACTCGCCGGCGATCTCCGCCTCGTCGAACCGGCCGACCGCCGCGAGGCGCTCCACGAACGTCCAGCGCAGGTCGGTGTCGACGGCCAGGCCCTCGATGGTCTGGGTGCCGTCCAGCAGCCCTTCCAGCAGGTCCAGCTGCTCCGGGGTGCGCGCGGTCGCCGCGAACGCCCGCGCCCAGGCCAGCTGGTGGTCGCTGCCCGGCTCGGCCGCCCGCAGGTGGGCCAGCGTGGCGTCGGTCCAGCGGGTGAGCAGGGCCTCGCGGGCGGTCGGGTCGGCGTACAGGTCGACGGCCAGCTTCACCTGGCGGTGCAGCGACTGGACGAGACCGATGTCGGACTCCTTGCCGATGCCCGACAGCACCAGGGACAGGTAGTCGCGGGTGGCCAGCTCGCCGTCCCGGGTCATGTCCCAGGCGGATGCCCAGCACAGGGCGCGGGGCAGGGACTCCTGGAAGTCGCCGAGGTGCTCGGTGACGACCTTCAGGGACTCCTCGTCCAGGCGGACCTTGGCGTACGACAGGTCGTCGTCGTTGAGCAGCACCACCGCCGGGCGGCGCCTGCCCGTCAGCTGCGGTACGGCCGTCAGTTCGCCGTCGACGTCCAGTTCCACGCGCTCACCGCGCACCAGCTTGCCGCTCGCCTCGTCGAGGTCGTACAGGCCGATCGCGATGCGGTGCGGGCGAAGCGTCGGCTCTCCCTTGGCGCCCTCGGGCAGGGCGGGGGCCTCCTGGCGGACGGCGAAGGAGGTGATGACGCCGTCGGCGCCGGTCTCGATCTGCGGGCGGAGGATGTTGATGCCCGCGGTCCGCAGCCATTTCTCCGACCAGTTCTTCAGGTCGCGGCCGGAGGTCTCCTCCAGGGCGCCGAGGAGGTCGGACAGGCGGGTGTTGCCGAAGGCGTGCCGCTTGAAGTAGGCCTGCACACCGCTGAAGAACTCGTCCATGCCGACGTAGGCGACGAGCTGCTTCAGTACGCTCGCGCCCTTGGCGTAGGTGATGCCGTCGAAGTTGACCAGCACATCGTCGAGGTCCCGGATCTCGGCCATGATCGGGTGGGTGGACGGCAGCTGGTCCTGGCGGTAGGCCCAGGTCTTCATGGAGTTGGCGAAGGTGGTCCAGGAGTGCGGCCACCGGGAGTCCGGGGCGTACGCCTGGCAGGCGATCGACGTGTAGGTGGCGAACGACTCGTTCAGCCACAGGTCGTTCCACCACTCCATGGTGACCAGGTCGCCGAACCACATGTGGGCCAGCTCGTGCAGGATGGTCTCGGCGCGCAGCTCGTACGCCGCGTCCGTCACCTTGGACCGGAAGACGTACTGGTCCCGGATGGTGACGGCGCCCGCGTTCTCCATCGCGCCGGCGTTGAACTCCGGCACGAACAGCTGGTCGTACTTCTCGAACGGGTACGCGTAGTCGAACTTCTCCTGGAACCACTCGAAGCCCTGCCGGGTGACCTCGAAGATCGCGTCCGAGTCGAGGAACTCGGCGAGCGAGGGCCGGCAGTAGATGCCCAGCGGCACGCTCTGCCCGTCCTTCTCGTACACGCTGTGCACGGAGTGGTACGGGCCGACGATGAGCGCGGTGATGTACGTCGAGATGCGCGGGGTCGGCTCGAAGACCCAGACGTCGTCCTTGGGTTCGGGCGTCGGGGAGTTCGAGACGACGGTCCAGCCGGTGGGCGCCTTCACCGTGAACTGGAAGGTGGCCTTCAGGTCGGGCTGCTCGAACGACGCGAACACGCGGCGCGCGTCCGGAACCTCGAACTGGGTGTAGAGGTAGGCCTGTTCGTCGACCGGATCGACGAACCGGTGGAGCCCCTCACCGGTGTTCGTGTACGCGCAGTCGGCGACCACGCGGAGGATGTTGCGGCCCTCCAGCAGGCCGGGAAGGGCGATCCGGGAGTCCTTGAACACCTCGGCCGCGTCCAGCGGATCGCCGTTCAGGACGACCTCGTGGACGGTCGGTGCGACCAGGTCGATGAAGGACGAACCACCACCGGCGGCGACGTCGAAGCGCACCGTGGTCACGGACCTGTAGGTACCGCCCTCCTGCGCGCCGGAGAGGTCGAGATCGATCTCGTACGAGTCAACGGTGAGCAGCTCCGCCCGCTGCTGCGCCTCTTCGCGAGTCAGGTTTGTGCCAGGCACGCGGTCATCTCCTCGTTATGTGTGGGTTGCGCCATCCTTCCATGGGACCCGGAGGGAACGCGATGTCCGGATCCCGCCGGTCAGCGGGCCGGCGGCACAGCACGCCGACCCCCTGACGGCCCGCTCCGCACAAGCGCTGTCCCCCAGGGCCCTGAAGGACCTGCGCACCTGCGACGACGCGGGACGGCCGATGGTTCCCGCGGCGGACGGGGAGGGAGGTGCGCCCCCGTGCCCGAGCGCCGCCGCCGCCCGTGCCGCCCGCGCCGCGCCGCGCCCGGCGAGCCGGCCGCCGTCTCCCCTACGCACCGCCGTGCCCCTGGGCGACCGGGGCCGGGGCGGGTGCCGGCCCGGCCGGCCGGTGCGAGGTGCGGCGGGCGTGGCCGGACCCGCCGTCGTGGGGTCCCCGGGCGCGCCCCGCCCGTTGTCCCGCCAGCGTCGCCCCGAACGCCACCGCCATGCCCGCCACCTGTACCGGCGTCAGCGTCTGCCCGAGGGCCGCCCAGCCCACGACCGCGGCGGTCAGCGGGGAGAGCGGGGAGAGGAGGCCCACCTGGGTGGCGGTGAGGCGGCCGATGCCGCGGAACCAGAGCCAGTAGGCGACGGCCGTGTTCGCCAGCGCGAGGTAGAGGTATCCGCCGACGGCCCGGCCGTCGAGCGCGGGCGGGGCGCCCTCGACCAGGAAGGCGACCGGCGCGATGAGCAGGCCGCCCGCGGTGAGCTGCCAGCCGGTCAGCGCCAGCGGGCCGACTCCGTCCGGGCGGCCCCACCGCTTGGTGAGTACGGTGCCGGCGGCCATGGAGGCGGTGGCGGCGAGGGCCGCGAGCACGCCCACGGCGTCGAGTGCCCCGGCGCCCTGGAGGACGACGAGGCTGACCCCGCAGGCGGCCAGCGCCGCGGTGAGCAGGGTGCGCGCGGTCGGGCGCAGGCCCAGCAGCGGCGCGGAGAGACCGACGACGAACAGCGGTCCCACGGAGCCGACGACGGCGGCCAGGCCTCCGGGCAGCCGGTAGGCCGACAGGAACAGCAGCGGGAAGAAGGCGCCGATGTTCAGCGCGCCGAGGACGGCCGACTTCGCCCACCAGGTGCCGCGCGGCGGTGTGCGGGTGACGGCGAGCAGCAGCAGGCCGGCCGGCAGGGCCCGCGCCAGGCTGGTGAACAGGGGGCGGTCGGCCGGGAGGAACTCGGAGGTGACGGTGTAGGTGGTGCCCCAGGAGACGGGGGCCAGGGCGGTGAGGGCGACGAGCGCCGGGCGGGATGCCATGGAAATAGCTTAGCGCCAAGCTACTTAGCAACAAGCAAGTTTTGCCGGAGGACTCCGGGCGGCGGATACTCCCCGCATGAGCGCACAGCACCGGGACGACGTCGACGCGATCATCGACCAGTGGGCGGCCGTGCGGCCCGACCTCGACACCGCCGCGATGGAGGTCTTCGGCCGGATCTTCCGGCTCTCCCGCGCGATGGGCGACCGCATGGAGCAGGCGTACGAGCCCTACGGCATCTCGCGCGGCGAGTTCGACGTGCTGGCCACCCTGCGCCGGGCCGGCGACCCCTGCACGCTCTCGCCCCGCCGGCTCTCGCAGACGCTCATGCTCACCACGGGCGGTATGACCGGGCGCCTGGACAAACTGGAGCGGGCCGGGCTGCTGCGCCGCTCCCCCGACCCGCACGACCGGCGCGGACTCCAGGTCACCCTGACCGAGGAGGGACTGCGGCTGATCGACGAGGCGGTCGGCGCGGGTCTGGCCGAACAGACGGCCGCCCTGTCCGCCCTCGACGACGAACAGGCCGGCCAACTGGCCGGCCTGCTGCGGGAACTGCTCGCGGGGGCCGCGGGCAACCGCCCCTGACTCAGCCCACGTGAGCGGCGAGCGCCGCCGCCACGCCCTGCGGGCCGGCCGCGTCGCAGGCCCAGGCGACGTATCCGTCGGGGCGCACCAGCACGGTCGTACGGCGGTCACTCGCCCAGCGCTCCACGGCCAGCCGGTCCGAGCGTCCGGGCCCCTCGTACGCCTCCGGCGCGATGAGGACGAACCGGCCGCCGCGCAGGGCCTCGTAGAGGCGGCCGCCGCCGGCCAGGGCGACGTCCGGGACGCGCGCGCCGGTGAGACGGTGGGCGCCCCTGGGGGCGGGGTAGCGGTAGCCGACGCCGGTGACCTGGCCGGCGACCTTGCGGCGGGCGGGGCCGACCGTGTCGAGGAAGGCGGTGAGCGCGGCGCGGGCCGCCAGCGTCCAGGGGCGCTTGGCCATCGCGAGGCGGACGATGCCGCCGCTGCTGCGCAGGACCGCCCTGCCGACCGGGTGACGCTCGGCCTGGTAGCTGTCGAGGAGGGCGGGACCGGCATGCCCGGCGGCGACGGCGGCCAGCTTCCAGCTCAGGTTGGCCGCGTCCTGCAGACCGGTGTTCATGCCCTGGCCGCCGGCCGGGGTGTGCACGTGCGCGGCGTCACCGGCCAGGAAGACCCGGCCGACGCGGTAGGCGGGGGCCTGGCGTTCGCCACTGTGGAAGCGGGACATCCAGCGGGCGTCGTGCATCCCGAAGTCCCGGCCGAGGGCGAGGCGGGTGATCTCCTTGACCTCCGCCAGGTCGACGGGCTCGCCGTCGGGGACGTCACGGCTGCGGTGCCAGCCGATCACCCGGTAGTAGCCGTCGCCGAAGGGCGCGAGGAAGGCGAAGGCGTCGCCGACGGCGTTGACGGTGAGCAGGGTGTCGGGCTTCTCGGCGAGCCGGACGTCGGCGAGGACCACGGACCGGATCACCGACCGGCCCGGGAACGGCAGCCCGACCGCGCCCCGCACGGCGCTGCGCATGCCGTCGGCGCCGACGACGTACGCGGCCCTCAGGGTCCGCGTCACGCCCTCGGCACCCCGGACCTCGACGGTGACCCCGTCCGCGTCCTGGGACAGACCGGTCACCTCGGTCTCGTACCGGAAGTCGACCCCCGCCTCCTTCGCGCGCCGCTCCAGGACCTTCTCCACCTCGTACTGGGGAAGGACGAGGAGGTGGTTGAAGCGGGAGGGCAGAGCACCGAGGTCCATGCCGAGCCGGCCGAAGAGGCTGAGCCGGTCGAGGCGCTGTCCGAGGGCCTCCAGTTCGTCGGCGAGGTCGCGGGCGTCGAGCTGCTCCAGGGTGCGGGCGTGCAGGACGAAGGCCCGGGAGAGGTTGCTGATCTTGTGGGGACGCTTCTCCAGGAGAGTGACCGGGACACCGGCCTCGGCGAGGTCACCGGCGAGGAGCAGGCCGGTGGGTCCGGAGCCGACGACGATCACGGGGAGCGTGGTGCCGTTCATGAAGGCCTCCCGAGTGGCCACACCTGTCGGAGATTGCCAACGCCTGTTGGTCAACATCCGTTGGTCAACATCCGTTGGTCAACATCCGTTGGTCAACATCCGTTGGTCAACGCTTGTTGGCAACGCTACGCCCGTACGGGCAGTCGAGTCAACACTTGTTGGCCCACGAATGTGGGCCTACGCTCGTTCGCATGACTGGCACCACCGGCAACAGCGCTCCCCGCCGCTCCGAAGCCACCCGCACCGCGATCCTCGCCGCCGCCCGCGAGCGCTTCGCCGCGGACGGCTACGAGCGGGCCACCATCCGCGCCATCGCCAAGGACGCGCGCATCGACCCCTCGATGGTCATGCGGTACTACGGCAGCAAGGAGGGCCTGTTCGCGGCGGCCGTCACGCTCGACCTGCGGCTTCCGCAGGTGGGCGGCCTGCCGCGCGAGGAGGTCGGGCAGGCCCTGGTGAGCCACTTCCTCGACCTGTGGGAGGAGAACGAGGAGCTGACGGCCATGCTCCGGGTCGGTGTCACCAACCAGTCGGGGGCCGAGCGCATGCAGGAGGTCTTCCGGGACCAGCTGCTGCCCGTGGCCCGCCAGGCCTGCCCCGACCCCGAGCAGGCACCCGCCCGGGCCGCCCTGTGCGCAGCGCAGCTGCTCGGCCTGGCCCTCACCCGCTATGTGCTGCGCCTCGGCCCGACGGTGGCGCTGCGGCGCCAGGAGATCGTGGCGTGGCTGGGCCCGACGGTGCAGCGGTACCTGACGGCGCCCCACCCGGCCTGACACTCACGGGCTGCCGGACAGGCTCACCGGCTCGGCCACGCAAACGCCGAGGGCGCCGGCGATACCGGCGCCCTCGGCGAAGTACGGAAAGGGTGAAGGATCCCGCTGTCAGGCCTTCGCCCGCGCCTTCGCGTCCGGCTTCACCTTGATGTTGGAGCTGACCCGGTGCTTCTCGTCGGACTTGTCCAGCACCATCACGAGACCGGCGATCACCGCGAAGATGACCAGCGGGGCCAGGACATAGAGACCCAGCGTCTCGATGACGCTCAGGCCCTTGCCGGGGTCGTCGCCGTCGTCGCGCGTGAGCGCGAGCGCGGGAGACGACATGAGCAGCATCATCAGCGTCGTACCGGCAGCCAGGGCGCCGGCGCGCAGGGCGTTCTTCTTGTCCACGCTGCAAAACTAGCGAACGCCCCTCGGCAGCGCGCGGCCGGGGTGGCCGTAAGAGGGCTCACCCGCCGTCCGGGCCGGACGGGCTCGGGTCGGACAGGCCTTCGCGCAGCACCTCCAGCAGGGCCCGCACCCTCGGTGCGGCGGTCAGGTCCTCCAGGGTCACCGGGCGGCCCTCGGCGTCGGCGATCGGCAGACGCCAGTTCGGGTACTGGTCCCAGGTGCCGGGAAGGTTCTGCGGGCGCCGGTCGCCGACGCCGTCCGGGAGCCAGACGCCGATCATCCGGGCCGGGGTGCGCAGCAGGAAGCGGTGCAGCCCCTGGATCTCCACCTCCTCGTCGGAGCCGCTCCCGGCGCCGGACCGGAGCAGCCCGAGGCGGGTGAGCAGGGCCAGCCACTCCGCCGTGTCGGCCGCCGCCTCCGCGCGTTCCTCGGCCGGCGGGCGGGCCAGCAGGCCCAGGCTGTCGCGGAGTTCGACGTGTTCGCCGGTCAGCCGGGCGGCGGTGGGCGGCAGGTCGTGGGTGGTGGCGGTGGCCAGACAGTCGGCTCGCCACCGGTCCGGCGGCAGCGGGCGGCCGTCGCCCTCCCAGTCGCGTTCGAACCACAGCACCGAGGTGCCGAGCACGCCGTGCCGCTGAAGGGTCTCGCGCACCCCGGGCTCCACGGTCCCCAGGTCCTCGCCGATCACCACGGCCCCGGCGCGTGAGGCCTCCAGCGCCAGCAGCGCGAGCATCGCCTCGGCGTCGTAGCGGACGTAGGTGCCCTCGGTCGGCGGCTGTCCCTGGGGCACCCACCAGAGCCGGAACAGGCCCATGACGTGGTCGATGCGCAGGGCGCCGGCGTAGCGGAAGAGGGCGCGCAGGAGCCGGCGGTAGGGGGCGTGGCCGGAGGCGGCCAGCCGGTCCGGACGCCAGGGCGGCAGCCCCCAGTCCTGGCCGCGCGCGTTGAAGGCGTCCGGCGGTGCGCCCACCGACATGCCGGCGGCGAAGTGGTCCTGCTGGGCCCAGGCGTCGGCGCCGCCCGGGTGCACGCCGACGGCGAGGTCGTGCACGATCCCGACGGACATCCCGGCCGCACGGGCGGCCTGCTGGGCGGCGGTGAGCTGGGTGTCGGTGAGCCAGGCGAGCCTGGCGTGGAAGTCGACGCGCTCGGCCAGCTCGGCGCGGGCCCGGGCGGTCGCCGCCGAGCGGGGGTTACGCAGCCCCTCGGGCCAGCGTTCCCAGTCGCTGCCGTGCACCTCGGCGAGCGCGCACCAGGTGGCGTGGTCGGTGAGGACGTCACCCTCCTCGGCGAGGAAGTCGGCGTAGGCGGCCTGCCGTCCCGGCCCCAGCGGAACCTCCAGGACCAGGCGCAACGCCTCCCGCTTCAGCTCCCACACGGCGTCCCGGTCGATGAGGGCGCCCTTGTCGAGCACGGTGGCCCGCAGCCGGTCGGCCCGCTCCACCAGGCCGCGCACCCGGTCACCGTCCTCGACGTGCGCGAACTCGGGGATGTCCGCCACACGCAGGTGCACGGGGTCCGGGAACCGGCGCGAGGAGGGCCGGTACGGCGAGGGATCCGTCGGGCTGCCCGGCACGGCCGCGTGCAACGGGTTGACCTGCACGAACCCCGCCCCGGCGACCCGCCCGGCCCAGCCGGCCAGCTCGGCGAGGTCACCGAGGTCGCCCATGCCCCAGGACCGTGTGGAGAGCAGGGAGTAGAGCTGTACGAGAAGGCCGTACGACCGCCCCTCCGGCGTCGGCAGCCGCTCCGGGGCGGCGACGAGATGGGCCCGCCCGACACGCCCGTCGGGGGCGGTGGCGGTGAGCAGGTGGACGCCGGCCGGCAGGGCCGCCGACAGTTCGCCCTCCCACGTCTCGCCCTCGCGCACCTCGCCCTGCTCGGTCTCGACGCGCAGCCGGGTACCGGCGGGCAGCCCGGCCAGACCGGCCGGCGTACGACCGCTCCCGTCGTCCCAGTGCACGACGGTCGGCGGCAGCAGCCGCTCGCGCAGCTCCCGCTCGCGGTCGGCGAGGGCGGCGCGGACGGCACTGGGGGTGCTCGCGTCGACGCCGAGGGCGGCCAGCGCGGCGACCACGGCCCCGACGGAGGCGGCGACCGTGACGTCCGGGGACGGGCTGTAGGAGGTCGCGACACCATGCAGCCCGGCGAGCCGCGCCAGCTCCTCGGCGAGGGGTTCGGTCATCTACAGCCCCGGTCCGTAGAAGTCCGGGACCGGGTCGGACTCGCTGGTCAGCGGGGCGGCGTCGGAGAGCGGCGGCTCGCTGGTGAGGGGTTCGGCGTCGGGCAGCGGCGGCTCGCTGGTCAGCGGCGCCTCGGCACAGGCGCCCTCCGCGCTGAAGACGCACACATGCGGTTCCAGAAGGGCGGCGGACGAGTCCGCCACGGGTTTGGACTGGGCCGGCAGCGAGAGATGAGCCGATACGGTCACGGGGGCCTCCTTGTCGTCGGTGACGTCGACCCGACGGTTCTGACGGGTCAGGGCAGGCCTACCCAGCGGGCGTGAGCCCAGACGTGGCAATCCCCGATCGCGGCTCCGCCGTGAACCGTCCGGGCACGCCGACGCGCGGCGCACGTCGCCTCGACCGGCGCGCCCCGAGGGACCCCGTGGCTGACCGAGCCCACGGGGTTGCACGAAGGCCCGGATCTCAGGCGGAGATGCCGTCGATCCGGGCCATGGCGTCGTCCGCGCCGAACGGCTGCAGGTAGGGCAGCCAGCGCGGGTCCCTATGGCCGGTCCCGATGATGCGCCAGGCCAGACCGGTGGGCGGGGCGGGTTTGTGGCGCAGCCGCCAGCCGATCTCGACGAGGTGGCGGTCGGCCTTGACGTGGTTGCAGCGGCGGCAGGACGCCACCACGTTGTCCCAGGCGTGCTGGCCCCCACGGCTGCGTGGGATGACGTGGTCGACGCTGGTTGCGACGCCACCGCAGTACATGCACCGGCCCCCGTCGCGGGCGAACAGCGCTCGCCGGGTCAGAGGAACGGGCCCCCGGTAGGGAACCCGTACGAATCGCTTGAGCCGGACCACGCTGGGTGCGGGGACTGTGACGGTCGCGCTGTGCATATAGGCGCCGGATTCCTCCAGGGAGACTGCCTTGTTCTCCAGGACGAGGACGAGAGCGCGGCGGAGCGGTACGACGCCGAGCGGCTCGTACGACGCGTTGAGGACCAGGACATGCGGCACGGGTGCCTCCTTGGGCGTCGGCGGCGCGTGGCTCGCGCCGGGACGATCTGCAGTCAGTTTCCCCTCATGCCTGGTGGAAGCGCCACCATGTCCCGGTAACGGGCTGGGAGTGTTTTCGACCACACCCTGATTCATCCCCCGGATCATGGCCTGTTCAAGCCCAGGTGGGCCGGGTCCGTGATGCGTACATCGCACATGGCACACACAATGCCCCGTTAGTGTGTTGGTCCTGCCCGTCCGGTGACCTTCTCGTGACCTTGACGACCTCGAGCGACCGTGAGACCCGACGACCGCTACACCGGGCGGTGCCGCACCTGGAGGTACCTGCCGTGTCCTTGACCGCCGTCCTACTGGCCGCCGGCGCGTCGCCCTCGCCGTCCTCCTCGCCGTCCCCCCCGGGGGCGACGACGCCGGCCGTGTCGACGCTCCAGGACGCCCAGCAGAGCGCGACGAACGCCGCCGGCTGGGTGGAGCAGAACTGGTCGACCTGGCTCGCGATCGGGCTGAAGGTCGTGCTGATCCTGGTCATCGCCGGAGTGCTCAGAGCGGTGGTGCGGCGTGCCATCACCAAGCTGATAGACCGCATGAACCGGACGGTCCAGGCGGTGGACGGCACCGCGCTCGGCGGGCTGCTGGTCAACGCCGAGCGGCGTCGGCAGCGCTCGCAGGCGATCGGCTCGGTGATGCGGTCGGTGGCCAGTTTCGTGATCCTCGGCACGGCCGCCCTGATGGTCCTGGGCAGCTTCCAGATCAATCTGGCCCCGCTGCTGGCGTCCGCCGGTGTGGCCGGTGTGGCGATCGGTTTCGGTGCCCGCAACCTGGTCACGGACTTCCTCTCCGGTGTGTTCATGATCCTGGAGGACCAGTACGGCGTCGGCGACACGATCGACGCGGGGGTGGCCTCCGGCGAGGTGATCGAGGTCGGCCTGCGGGTGACCAAGCTGCGCGGTGGCGACGGCGAGATCTGGTACGTCCGCAACGGCGAGGTCAAGCGCATCGGCAACCTCTCGCAGGGCTGGGCCACGGCCGGCGTCGACGTCACCGTGAAGTCCTCCGAGGACCTGGACCGGCTCAGGTCCACGCTGGACGAGGTCGCCGAGCAGATGAGCAAGGAGGAGCCCTGGAACGAGTTGCTCTGGGGGCCCATCGAGGTGCTCGGCCTGGACAGCGTCCTGATCGACTCGATGGTGGTGCGGCTGTCCGCCAAGACCATGCCCGGCAAGTCGGTCACCGTCGAACGCGAACTGCGCTGGCGCGTCAAACGCGCCTTCGACGCGGCCCACATCCGGATCGTCGGCGGCGCGACGGCGGCGCTGGAGCAGGACGAGATCGCCGATCGTACGGCCGCGGTGGCGCCCCCTTCGGTCTTCTCCGACGGTGACTCCCCGCAGGCGCAGGCGACCAGCCCGATCGTCCAGCAGCGGCAGGCCTCCAAGTAGCCCGCCGCGGGCCGCCGGCCGGCGGCAGCGGACACCCACCGCCCCCGAGGTAACGACTCTGTTGCCTCGGGGGCGGTGTCTATTGACGCCCCCTTCGTCCTGGGCTTACGTTCCTCCCACCCAATAGGAAACTTTCCTAACAGTGATCTCCGGGGTGGACGTCAGACACGGGCCACTGGGAAACTGGGCAGCTGGAAAGGCAGGTGTCGACCCACATGGCAGGAACCGCCGGTACGCCGGGCACCCCACGCGTCCTGCGCGCCATGAACGACCGCACCGCCCTGGACCTCCTCCTGGAGCACGGGCCGCTGTCCCGCACGCGCATCGGCAAGCTCACCGGCCTGTCCAAGCCGACCGCCTCCCAGCTGCTGGCCCGGCTGGAGGCGGCGGGCCTGGTCCTGGCCACCGGCACCAGCGAGGGCCGGCCGGGCCCGAGCGCCCAGCTGTACTCGGTCAACCCGGGTGCCGCGTACGCCGCCGGACTCGACGTCACCCCGGGCCGCATCCGGGCCGCCGTCGCCGACATCACGGGCCGCACCGTGGGCGAGTACGAACTGCCCACCCCGGGACGCCGTCCGGCCCAGCCCGTCGTACAGCAGGTCACCGACGCCCTCGACGGCGCGGTGAAGGCCGCCGGGCTGGCCCGCGGCGACCTCCACCGGCTGGTCATCGGCACACCCGGTGCCTTCGACCCGAACACCGGGCGCCTGCGCTACGCCTCCCATCTGCCCGGCTGGCACTCCCCCGCGCTGCTCGACGACCTCGCCGCCGCGCTGCCGATGCCGGTCGAGTACGAGAACGACGTCAACCTCGTCGCCATCGCCGAACAACGGCTGGGCGCGGCCCGCGGCCACGGCGACTTCGTGCTGCTGTGGAACCAGGAGGGCCTCGGCGCCGCCCTGGTCCTCGGCGGCCGGCTGCACCGGGGCTGGACCGGCGGCGCCGGCGAGGTCGGTTTCCTGCCGGTGCCGGGCACGCCCCTGGTGCGCCAGGTGACCAAGGCCAACAGCGGCGGTTACCAGGAACTGGCCGGTTCGCAGGCGGTGCCCCGGCTGGCCCGGGAGCTGGGCATCGAGGACCTGCCGCCGGGACCGTACGCGGAGGCCGCCGCCGCCCTCGTGTCCCGTGCCGCCGACCACGCCGGCGGCCCCCACCGGGAGCTGCTGCGGACCTACGCGACCCGGCTCGCCACCGGTCTCGCCTCGCTCGTCTCCGTCCTCGACCCCGAACTCGTCGTCCTCAGCGGCTCCTCGCTGACCGCCGGCGGCGAGGTGCTGCGCGCCCTCGTCCAGGCCGAGCTGGAGGAACTGGCCGCGGCCCGGCCGCGTCTGGTCGTCGGCGACGTCCGTGAACACCCCGTCCTGCGCGGAGCGCTGGAGAGCGCGCTCGCCACGACCCGCGACGAGGTCTTCGACACCTCGCGCTGAGCCCCACGCCCCACGCCCCGCCCCTCTTCACTCCCCTCTCACCCACCCCGTCCCTGGGAGACCTCGTCATGCCCACAGCCATGCCCAAAGGCGCCCGGAAAGCGGCGTTCGTCCTGACAACGTCCGCCGTCCTCCTCGCCACCGCCTGTACCGGCCAGTCGAACTCCAGCGCGAGCGACGACGCGTCCAAGGACACCACCATCAACTTCTGGCACGCCTGGAGCGCGCCGAACGAGCTGAGCGCGGTCAACGCCCTGATCGCGGGCTTCGAGAAGGCCCACCCCAACATCCACGTCCACGCCGTCGGCACCATGACCGACGACAAGATCAACCAGGCACTGCGGGCCGGCGGCGACAACGCCCCCGACGTCATCTCCTCCTTCACCACCAACAACGTCGGCAAGTTCTGTTCGTCGGGCGCGCTGGTCGACCTGAACCCCTTCTTCAAGAAGGCGGGCATCGACCCGGCCGCCACCTTCCCGAAGCCGATGAACGAGTACACCCAGTTCGACGGGAACCGCTGTACGGCGCCGCTGCTCGGCGACGCCTACGGCCTCTACTACAACAAGACGGCGTTCACGAAGGCCGGCATCACCGGCCCGCCGAAGACCTGGTCGGAATTCGAGACCGACGCCAAGAAACTGACGATCGCCCAGGGCGACGGCTACAAGCAGCTCGGATTCATGCCGGACTACCACGGCTGGGAGACCACGACCGAGCACTACCTCGGCCAGTTCTCGCCGACGTACTTCGACTCCAGCGGAAAGTCGAACGTCGCCAAGGACCCGGCCTTCGCCGCCGCTTTCACGCTGCAGAGGAGACTCGTCGACGAACTCGGCGGATTCCAGAAGCTGGAGAAGTTCCGGGCCACGCTCGGCGACGAGTGGGGCACCAAGCACCCCTTCCACACCGGCCAGGTCGCCATGCAGCTCGACGGCGAGTGGCGGCTGGGCATGGCCCTGGCGGCCAAGCCGGCGTTCGACATCGGCGTCGCCCCGCTGCCCGTCCCCGACGACCAGGCCGCCCAGTACGGCAAGGGCTACATCACCGGCACCATCGCCGGCATCGCCGCGACCAGCAAGAAGCAGAACGCGGCCTGGGAGTTCGTGAAGTACATCACCACCAACACGGACGCGGTCGTGGACTTCTCCAACGCCATCCACAACGTGCCCTCGACGCTCGCGGCCCTCAAGTCGCCGAAGCTGAAGTACGACCCGCGTTTCAAGACCTTCCTGGACATCGCGGCGAACCCGGACTCGACCACGTCTCCGGCGTCCATCAACGGCGGTACGTATCTGACGACGATCCAGAACTTCGGATACGACTACGAGAGCGGCCGGGCCAAGGACCTGAAGGCGGGCCTGAAGACCACGGCCGCGCAGATCGACGCGGACATCGCGCAGGCCAAGTAGTCATGAGTACGGTCACATCGGCGTCGAAGCGTCGCAGGGCGGCGTTCCGGAATGCCGCCTTCATGTCGCCCTGGCTGATCGGATTCGCGGTCTTCTTCGCGTACCCGATGATCTCGACGGTCTATTTCTCGTTCATGCACTACGACGGCTTCAGACCGCCGACGTGGAGCGGCGCGAAGAACTGGACGTACGTCTTCGAGAACTACCCCTACTTCTGGCCCGCCCTGCGCAACACCCTGTGGCTGGTGCTGGTGACGGTCACCCTGCGGGTCCTCTTCGGACTCGGGATCGGGCTGCTCATCACCAAGATCAAGACGGCTACGGGCGTCTTCCGCACCCTGTTCTACCTGCCCTACCTGGCCCCGCCGGTGGCCGCGACCATGGCGTTCGCCTTCCTCCTCAACCCCGGTACCGGCCCGGTCAACTCCCTGCTGGAGAAGGCCGGCATCCCGGCCCCGGGCTGGTTCAACGACCCCGACTGGTCCAAGCCGGCCCTGACCCTGCTGTTCCTGTGGGGCATCGGCGACCTGATGGTGATCTTCATGGCCGCGCTGCTCGACGTGCCCAGGGAACAGTACGAGGCGGCCGAGCTGGACGGCGCGTCGGCCTGGCAGCGGTTCCGGTTCGTGACGCTGCCGAACATCTCGCCGATCATCATGTTCGCCGTCGTCACCGGTGTCATCCAGGCGATGCAGTGCTACACCCAGCCACTGGTGGCCGGCAAGGTCGCCTCGGGCGTGATCCAGGGCGCGGGCACCATGTTCGAGCCCGGCTACCCGGAGAAGTCCACGCTCACCCTTCCCCAGCTCATCTACAACCTCGGCTTCCAGCGCTTCGACTACGGCTCGGCATGCGTCGTGGCGCTGGTCCTGTTCGCCCTGTCCATGGCGTTCACCGCGCTCCTGATGCGGCGCCGGGGCGGTCTCATCCAGGCAGGTGACTGACATGGCCCAGGACATGGCGCAGGACACGGCACGACGACCGGACCGGCCGGTACGGCCGACCGTCCCCCCGGTCACCCCCGCCGAGCGCACCGCCCGCCGCAGGGCCCTGCTGGAGTGGATCGGCGTCCACTCCCTGGGCGTCGCCGCCGCCCTCTTCTTCACCCTCCCGTTCGTGTTCGTCCTGCTCACCTCGCTCATGAGCGACAGCCAGGCCCTGAGCCGGGACCTGATCCCGCACACCTGGGAGTGGAGCAACTACCGGAAGGTCTTCGACACCCCGGGCTTCCTCACCTGGTGGAGGAACACCCTGGTCTACGCCGGCGCGGGCACCGCCCTGACCGTCGTCTCGTCGGTCCCGGTGGCCTACGCGCTCGCCAAGTTCCGGTTCCGGGGCCGCAACCTCTCCCTGATGCTGGTGATCTCGATGATGATGCTGCCCCCGCAGGTGGTCGTCATCCCGATGTACCTCTTCTGGGCGAAACAGCTGGACCTGTCGGGCACGCTGTGGCCGCTGATCATCCCGATGGCGTTCGGCGACGCGTTCTCCATCTTCCTGCTGCGCCAGTTCCTGATGACCATCCCGAACGAGTACCTGGACGCGGCCCGGGTGGACGGCTGCGGTGATCTGCGCACCCTGCTGCGGGTCGTGCTCCCGATGGCCAGGCCGGGTCTCGCCGCCGTCGCGCTCTTCCAGTTCTTCAACGCCTGGAACGACTACTTCGGTCCCCAGATCTACACCTCCGAGAACCCGGCCGCCTGGACCCTCTCCTACGGCCTGGAGTCGTTCAAGGGCGCGCACCACACCGACTGGAACCTCACCATGGCCGCGACCGTACTGGTCATGGCCCCCGTGATCCTCGTGTTCTTCTTCGCCCAGAAGGCGTTCGTCGAGGGCGTCACGCTCACCGGAGTGAAGGGTTAACCCGGACATGAAACTCACCGTGGTCGGCGGAGGCTCGACCTACACCCCCGAACTCGTCGACGGCTTCGCCCGCCTCAGGGACACCCTGCCGGTCGAGGAACTCGTCCTCGTCGACCCGGCCGCCGACCGCCTCGACCTGGTGGGCGGACTGGCCCGCCGGATCTTCGCCAAGCAGGGCCACCCGGGCCGGATCGTCACCACGTCCGACCTGGACGCGGGCGTCGAGGGCGCCGACGCCGTCCTCCTGCAGCTGCGCGTCGGCGGCCAGGCGGCCCGCGAGCGGGACGAGACCTGGCCGCTGGAGTGCGGCTGCGTCGGCCAGGAGACCACCGGCGCGGGCGGCCTGGCCAAGGCGCTGCGCACGGTCCCGGTGGTCCTCGACATCGCCGAACGCGTCAGGCGTGCCAACCCGCGCGCCTGGATCATCGACTTCACCAACCCGGTCGGGATCGTCACCCGTGCCCTGCTCCAGGCCGGGCACCGGGCGGTCGGTCTGTGCAACGTGGCGATCGGCTTCCAGCGGAAGTTCGCGGCCCTGCTCGGCACCGACCCGCGCGAGATCCACCTCGACCACGTCGGCCTCAACCACCTCACCTGGGAGACCGGGGTGCGCCTCGGCGGCCCCGAGGGCGAGAACGTGCTGCCCAAGCTGCTGGCCGAGCACGGCGACGCCGTCGCCGACGACCTGCGTCTGCCCCGCCCGCTGCTGGACCGCCTGGGCGTCGTCCCGTCCTACTACCTGCGCTACTTCTACGCCCACGACGCGGTCGTACGGGAGCTGCGCACCAAGCCGTCCCGGGCCGCCGAAGTCGCCGAAATGGAGAGGCAGCTGCTCGCGATGTACGGCGACCCGGCCCTGGACGAGAAGCCGGAACTGCTGGCCAGGCGCGGCGGCGCCTACTACTCGGAGGCGGCCGTGGACCTCGCGGCGGCCCTGCTGGGCGGCGCGGGCAGCCCCTACCAGGTGGTGAACACGTACAACAGGGGCACCCTGCCCTTCCTCCCGGACGACGCGGTGATCGAGGTGCAGGCGGCGGTCGGGCCCAGCGGCACGGCGCCGCTGGCCGTGCCGGCCGTGGACCCGCTGTACGCGGGCCTGGTGGCCCAGGTGACCGCCTATGAGGAGCTGGCGCTCGAAGCGGCCCTCAGGGGCGGCCGGGACCGGGTGTTCCGGGCACTGCTGGCGCATCCCCTGGTCGGCCAGTACGAGTACGCCGAAGCCCTCACCGACCGTCTGATCGCGCACAACCGGGAGCACCTCGCGTGGGCCTGACCGCAAGTGTCCTCGCCATCGACGCGGGCAACAGCAAGACCGACGTCGCCGTGCTCGCGGCCTCCGGGGACGTCCTGGCCACGGCGCGCGGCGGTGGCTTCCGGCCGCCGGCGGTGGGTGTGCGGGTGGCGGTGGACGCCCTCGCGGAGACGGTCGCGCGGGCGTACGCCGACGCCGGTGTGACCTCCGTCGCGCAGGTCTCGGCGTGTCTGGCCAACGCCGATCTGCCGGTGGAGGAGAAGCAGTTGGCGGCCGCGCTGCGCACGCGCGCGTGGGGCGCGTCGGTGGAGGTGCGCAACGACACCTTCGCGATCCTGCGGGCGGGCGTGGCCGAGCCGAGGGGCGTGGCGGTGGTGTGCGGCGCCGGCATCAACTGCGTGGGCATGCGCCCCGACGGCCGCAGCGCCCGCTTCCCGGCGTTGGGCCGCATCTCCGGTGACTGGGGCGGTGGCTGGGGGCTGGCGGAGGAGGCGCTGTGGCTGGCGGCGCGCGCGGAGGACGGGCGCGGGGAGCCGACCGCGCTGGCCCGGACGCTGCCCGCGCACTTCGGGCTGCCGTCCATGTACGCGCTGATCGAGGCGCTGCACCTGGAGCACGTCGCGCCCGAGCGGCGGCACGAGTTGACGCCGGTGCTGTTCGCGACGGCCGCCGACGGGGACGCCCCGGCACGCGCGGTCGTGGACCGGCTCGCCGAGGAGGTGGTGGCGATGGCCACGGTCGCCCTGACCCGCCTGGACCTGCTCGACGAGGAGACACCGGTGCTGCTGGGCGGCGGCGTCCTCACCGCCGGCCACCCCCAACTCGACGACGGCGTACGCGAACTGCTGTCCGCCCGGGCGCCGAAGGCGGTACCCCGGGTGGTGACGGCGAGCCCGGTGCTGGGAGCCGCGCTGCTGGGCCTGGACCGGGTGGGCGCGGGCGCGGGGGCACAGGACCGCGCGCGGGCGTACTTCGAGTCCTAGGCGCCCCCGGGCGCCGGGGGTTCCGGGGGCGGCGGACCCCGGGGAACCGATCAGCTTCCCCTCACGTATTCATGGGCAGGGGGCCGGAACAGCGCCCCCGCCCACGGCAGTCGTACTGCGATCCGATCAAGATCCAGCGAAGGCCGGTGCGGATGTCGGTCCGGGCGGCGATACTTGGCGGCGAACGGATGACCATGGGGGAGGTCAAGTGACACACCCGCCGAAGAGCAGCGCGCCACCACCAGGGCCGACGGCGGTTCCCGGCCTGCCCGTCACACCGTTCGTCCCGCCCCGGCCGGCCCAGCCCGCCCGGCCCTCGACCCCGGCGGCCGGGCCCCCGGCTCCCCGTCGTACGGCGTTCGCGGAGGGCGTCGACCGGCTGCGTGCCGCCGCCACCACCGAGCCGGGCCGGCTGCGCATCATCGGCGCCGTACTGGCCCTGCTGGTCGTCGCGTTCGGCGCCGTCACCGCCTGGCAGGCCACCGAGCGGGCGGCCGCCGCCGACGACGTGCTGCACCGCAGCCAGCCGCTCAGCTCCGGCGCCGCCGACATCTACCGCTCGCTCGCCGACGCCAACACGGCGGCCTCCAGCGGCTTCCTGGCGGGCGGCCAGGAGACGGCGGCCACCCGAGACCGGTACGAGAAGGACATCGGTACGGCCGCCTCGGGCCTGGTCACGGCCGCCGCCAACGCCGAGCCGGGCTCGCCCTCCGAGGCGACGATCGCCAAGCTGAACAGGCTGCTGCCGGAGTACAAGGGCCTGATCGAACGGGCCCGTACCTACAACCGGCAGGGCTTCCCGGTGGGCGGCGCCTATCTGCGGTACGCGAACGAGAAGATGCAGAACGAGATGCTCCCGGCGGCGGAGGACCTCTACACGAAGGAGAACCAGCGGCTCGACGCCGACTACGCGGACGCCACGCCCTACCCGTGGACGGCGATCGTGCTCGGTGTCCTCGCGCTGGCCGCGCTCGGCTGGGCCCAGCACCGCAACTTCCGGCGCACCAACCGGGTCCTCAACCACGGCCTGGTGGCCGCCTCGGGCGCCACCGCGGCGGTCCTGCTGTGGCTGGTCGTCGGACACGCGGTCGCGCGCTCCGGGCTCGACGGCTCCTACGCGCACGGTGTCCGCTCGCTGCACGTCCTGCACGACGCCCGCATCGCCTCCCTCAAGGCCCGGGGCAACGAGAACCTCAGCCTGGTGGCGCGCGGCGCCGAGACCGTCAAGGTCGGCGACCGGACGTACGACGCCTACTACTACGACTTCGACAGGGACATGAGCGCCCTCGGCAAGGGCCTGGCCGACGCCGGGAAGCTCGCCGACGACCGGGCGGGCGCCGCACCGGTCAAGGCGGCCGAGGCGAACATGGCGGTGTGGAAACAGCGCCACACCTCGGCGCGTACCGAGGACGAGGACGGCAACTACCAGGAGGCGCTGGACAAGGTGATCGGCGCCAAGGACGCGACCGGCGAGTGCTTCGACGGGGTCGACGCCAGCCTCGCCCGGGCCATCGACCACGAGCAGGCCGAGTTCCAGCAGGCCGCCGGTGACGGCCGGGACGCGATGACCGGGCTGCCCGTCGGTGCCGCCGTCCTCGCCGTCCTCGCCGCGGCGGCCGCGCTGGCCGGCATCGGACGCAGGCTTTCGGAGTACCGGTGAAAGGGGGCGTGACGATGCACGCACGACGTGTGCGGGCCTCCCTGCGCGGCTGGGGCGGGGTCGGGGCGATGGCGGTCGTCTGCGCCCTGGCGCTGGCGTTCGTCCTGTTGCTGCCGCTGACCCAGTCACCCGGCACGGACGACGCCGACGACACCCCGGGCGGGCAGCGGGTGGCCGCCGGCGCCCAGATCCGGGCCGACGGCTGCGAGGACTCCGAGGCGCAGGAGCAGACGCTGTCGCCGTCGGGCGCCGACGGTCCCACGATCGACGCCATCAAGGCCCGTACGGGCGCCAAGCGCAAGCTGATCGTCGGCGTCGACCAGAACAGCTACCACTGGGGCTACCGCAACCCCAACACCCAGGGCGCGGAGCTGGAGGGCTTCGACATCGACCTGGTCCACCGGATCGCCCAGGACATCCTCGGCGACCCCGGCGCGGTCCAGTTCAAGGCCATCCCGACGAGCCAGCGCATCTCCGCGATCCAGGACGGCCGGGTCGACATGGTGGTGCGCACCATGACCATCACCTGCCAGCGCCTGGCCGATGTCGCGTTCTCCGCGCCGTACTTCAAGACCGGCCAGCAGGTGCTCGCCCCCAAGTCGTCCTCCGTCACGGGCTACAACAGCTCGCTGGCGAACAAAAAGGTCTGCACGGCAGCCGGTTCCACCGCCTACACCAAGCTGGACGCCGACCGGAGGAACCACACGCTGCCCGCCTCCACCGACATATCCACCACCGTCCCCAACCAGCTCGACTGCCTGGTGCGGCTCCAACTCGGCGAGGTGGACGCGGTGGTGACCGACGGCGCGCTCGCCGCCAGCCAGGCCGCCCAGGACCCGACGGTCGAGCTGAAGGGCGCCGCGTTCACCACCGAGTACTACGGCGTGGCGATGAAGAAGGACGCCGACGATCTGGTACGCCGGGTCAATCGCATCCTGGTCGACTACCGGGCCGGCGGCTGGCAGGCGTCGTACGACACATGGCTGTCGGCGACACTGGGGAAGGACTCCACACCGTCGAAACCGCCCGCCCCGGAGTATCTGCGCAAGAGCTGACCCGACTTCCCCGACCAGGCAACCCCACAGCAGCGAGAGGTGATCGATGGGCGTCACGGACCCCGCCGGGCCGGTGATGGACCGGGACGAGGTGGACCGTGCGCTGGCGCGGCTCGGCGCGGAGCACGAGGCGATCGAGACCTCGCTGTTCGCCCTGCAGGACCACGCGGGCCGCAGGCTCCTGGAGGGCGCGGAACTGTCCGGCGTCACCCAGGAGCGCTGGCAGGACGCGGAGGCCTCGATCACCCTGCTGTGGGCGTACTTCGACGCCTACACGGCCGCGCTGCGCTCCGCCCGGGAGATCCGCGCCCGCCGCCGCTGGTCCAGCCGCGAGGACCTGGTGGAGCTGACCGAACTGCTGCGCGGCGAGTCCGTCACGGTCGCGGACAGCACCACCGCGACCGCCAACGCGCCCACCCTGTCCGGCCCGGGCAGGCTGAGCCGGAGCTTCTCGCTGACCACCCTGGTCGACCGGATGAACGAGCTGTACGCGTCCTCGCTGGACATGGTCGTCGCCGCCGACGCCGTCTGGTCGGCACTGCCCGCCCGGATCGATTTACTGGCCGCGGAACTCCAGCGCACCCGCAAGCTCGCGCACTCCGTCGGCGTGCGCCCCGGCGAGCACCCGGCCGGCGACGACCTGGAGCGCATCACCCGCACACTGACCAAGCTGCGCGAGGACGTGGTGCGCGACCCGCTCGCCTTCTGGGTGCCGGCCGAGGGCAGTTCGGCGCCCGGCGGCGGCCGCCCGGACACCACGGTGTACGACCGTGAGGCGCGCGCCCTGGAGGACGTACGGCGGGAGATCGACGCCGTGCTGACGGTGCGCCAGGACGCCGAGCAGCGGCTGATCAGGCTGCGGGACGTGCTCTCCCGCGCGGACCGCACCCTGGCCGAGGCCCGCACCGCGCGCGGCGAGGTGCTGGCGAAGATCGCCGCGACGGAGGTGCCGGTGGTCAGCGGCCCGCCGACCGCGCTGCAGGAGCAGCTGGCGGCGGCGGCCGAGTACCGCAGACAGGCCCAGTGGCACCGCCTCTCGCCGCTGCTGGAGTCCCTGGAGCAGAAGGCGGAGGACGAACTGCTGCGCGCCCGTGAGTCGTTGACCGCGGTCACCGCGCCGCTGGCGGTCCGCGCCGAGCTGCGCGGCCGGCTCGACGCGTACCGGGCGAAGGTCGCCCGGTACGGCCTCGCCGAGGACCCGTTCCTCATCGAGCGGTACGACGCGGCACGCCGGATGCTGTGGAGCGCGCCCTGCGACCTGCGCGTGGCCGAGCAGGCCGTGCTGCGCTACCAGCAGGCGGCCGCCGAGCAGTTCGGCGCGCCGCACACGGCGCACCAGGGCGGCCCCGAGGACCGTGAGGGGGAACAGGCATGAGCGGGCCACAGCGGACATGTCAGCGTCCGGGCTGCGAGGGAACCTACGAGGACGTGGGCGGCGGCGAGCTGTACTGCGACACCTGCGGTCTCGCCCCGGTCGTCAGCGCGAGCGGGATGGTCGGCTCGCCGCCCACCGGGATCACCAGCGGCGGCAAGGGCTCCTCGGCGGGCTCCAGCAGCCGCAGCGCGCGTACGTCGTCCCAGTCGTCGAAGTCCCGGCGCTCGGTGTCCGGGCGGCTCTCGCGGTCCCTGTCGGGCAACTCCACCGGCCGCTCGGTGTCCGTGCGCAGCTCCGGCTCGGCCTCCGGCACCTCCGGACGCAGCCGGCTCGGCGCCGGCCTGGTCACGGTCCCGCAGGTGCCGCGCCCCGACCCGCGCGTGATGGTCCTGGACAACCCCGAGGTGCCCGAGCGCAAGCGGTTCTGCTCGCGCTCGGACTGCGGGGCGCCGGTGGGACGGGCGCGCGGCGAGCGGCCGGGGCGCACGGAGGGTTTCTGCACCAAGTGCGGCAACCCGTACTCGTTCGTGCCGAAGCTGAAGGCCGGCGACATCGTGCACGGCCAGTACGAGGTGGCGGGCTGTCTGGCGCACGGCGGCCTGGGCTGGATCTACCTCGCGGTGGACCGGGCCGTCTCGGACCGCTGGGTGGTGCTCAAGGGCCTGCTGGACACCGGGGACCAGGACGCGATGGCCGCCGCGATCTCCGAGCGGCGTTTCCTCGCGGAGATCGAGCACGCCAACATCGTGCGGATCTACAACTTCGTGGAGCACCTCGACCAGCGCACCGGCTCCCTCGACGGCTACATCGTCATGGAGTACGTCGGCGGCAAGTCCCTGAAGGAGATCGCCAACGCCCGCCGCACCCCCGAGGGCCGCCGCGACCCGCTGCCGGTGGAGCAGGCCTGCGCGTACGGCATCGAGGCCCTGGAGGCGCTCGGTCATCTGCACAGCCGCAACCTGCTGTACTGCGACTTCAAGGTCGACAACGCGATCCAGACCGAGGACCAGCTCAAGCTGATCGACATGGGCGCCGTGCGCCGCATGGACGACGACGAGTCGGCGATCTACGGCACGGTCGGCTACCAGTCGCCGGAGGTGGCCGAGGTCGGCCCGTCGGTGGCGAGCGACCTGTACACGGTGGGCCGGACGCTCGCCGTCCTCACCTTCGACTTCCAGGGCTACACGAACGTCTTCGTGGACTCCCTGCCCGACCCGGACACCATCGAGGTCTTCCGCCAGTACGAGTCCTTCTACCGGCTGCTGGTCCGCGCCACCGACCCGGACCCGGCACGCCGGTTCGCCTCCGCGCAGGAGATGGCCGAGCAGCTGACCGGCGTGCTGCGGGAGGTCGTGTCGCTGCAGAGCGGGCGGGCCCGGCCGGCGCTGTCGACCCTGTTCGGGCCCGAGCTGAAGGTCACGGACACGGAGCTGTTCCCGAGGCCGGCCGGGGAGGTGTCCCGGCTGGGGGCGCGGGCGGTGCGCGGCGGACGGCCCGCCCCGCCCGCCGCCGTCGCCGCGGGCCTGGTCAGACCGGTCGACAGCCCGGCCGCCGCGCTCGCCCTGCCGGTCCCGCACGTCGACCCGGGCGACCCCAACGCGGGCTTCCTGGCGGGTCTGATGGCCTCCGCGCCGGCCGAACTGCTCGGCGCGCTGGCCGCCGCGCCCACGCAGACGGTCGAGACCCGGCTGCGCCAGATCCGCGCCCGGCTGGAGAGCGGAGACCACCAGGCCGCGCTGATGTCCCTGACCAAGCTGGAGGACGAACGGCCCGACGACTGGCGGGTGGTGTGGTATCGGGGCGTGACCTCGCTGGTCACCGGCGACTTCGAGGGCGCCGCGCTGGCCTTCGACGCGATCTACGACGCCTTTCCCGGCGAGACGGCGCCCAAGCTGGCGCTCGGCCTGTGCGCGGAGGTGCTGGGCCAGCTGGACAACGCCGCCGAGTACTACCGCCTGGTGTGGGCCACCGACCCGAGCTTCGTCAGCGCCGCGTTCGGTCTGGCCCGGGTGCGGCTGGCGGCCGGTGACCGGACGGGGGCCGTACGCACCCTGGAGTCGGTGCCGGAGGCCTCCATCCACTACACGGCGGCCCGGGTGGCCGCCGTACGGGCGCGGCTGCGGCAGCGCACGGCGAGCGCCGGTGACGTACCGTTCCTGGACGACCTGACCGCCGCCGCGGGTCAGGTCGAGGCGCTGGACGCGTACGGCCTGGACCCGGCGCGGCGCGAGCAGTTGTCCGCCGAGGTGCTCGGCTGCGCGCTGGACTGGATACTCTCGTCAGGCCAGGGTGCCCAGCCCGCCGCCGGCGGCCGGGTGCTGCTGGGCAGCGGTCTGGACGAGCGGGGCCTCCGCTTCGGCCTGGAACGCTCCTACCGCACGCTGGCCCGGCTGGCGACCGGCGGCGAGGAGAGGATCGACCTGGTGGAACGGGCCAACCGTTACCGCCCCCGGACGTGGGTGTAGTTGATGTCGCAGATGCCCCAGCAGGCCGCACTGTCGAAGTGCCCGAGCTGCGCGGAGCCGCTTGAGTCGGGTGACCTCTTCTGCGGCGCGTGCGGGTACGACCTTTCGGTGGTGCCCGCTCCGCCGCAGGACCGTCCGACCCTCACCATGAACGGGTCGGGCCCGCCCGGGGAGGGCGTCGACTGGCCCGCTCCCGAGCCGGCCGGTTCCGGCGCACCGCCCGCGGCGCACCTGCCGACGGACCTGCCCGGCACCGACTCGGGCGGCTCACCCCTGCCCGGCACACCGCTGCCGGAGCAGTCCCCACCCGGCCCCGGCGCCCCGGCGTACCCGGCCGTTTCCGGGTCCCCGCAGCAGCCCCCGTCCGGCACCGACGCCCAGGCGTACCCGGGCGCTCCCGGATCCCCGCAACAGCCCCCGTTCGGCACCGACGCCCAGGCGTACCCGGCCGCTCCCGGATCCCCGCAACAGCCCCCGTCCGGCACCGGCGCCCCGGCGTACCCGGCCGCTCCCGGATCCCCGCAACAGCCCCCGTTCGGCACCGGCGCCCCGGCGTACCCGGGCGCTCCCGGATCCCCGCAACAGCCCGCGTTCGCTGCCCCGGGCGCCGCCCACCCGGGGCAGCCCCCCTTCGGGGCCGACGGCCCGCAGCCCGCGCAGCCACCGGCCTCGGCACCCAACCCGCCGTCGTTCCCGGGCGCTTCCGCGTCCTCCTCCCGCCCCGAGGAGTCCCCCGCCGGGGTCCGGTTCGATCGCGCGAGCGAGCCCGACGACTACCCGCTGCAGGCGCCGGACCCGCGGATGGCCGCCGAGCCCGGCGCCGGGGACGAGTCCGGGCAGGTGTGCGTGGCCTGCCGGGCCGGGCGGGTCGACAGCGACGGCTACTGCGAGAACTGCGGGCACGCCCAGCCCCGCGAACGCGACCACATGGAGCGGGAGTCGGGCCCGGTCGCCGCCGTCAGCGACCGGGGCCTGCGCCACCACCGCAACGAGGACGCCTTCACCGTCGCCCACACAGCGCTGCCCGACGGCTCACCGGTGGCCCTGGCCGTCGTCTGTGACGGCGTCTCCTCCGCGACCCGCCCCGACGACGCCTCCCTGGCCGCCTCCCAGGCCGCCGGCGAGACCCTGCTCGCCGCCCTGCCGCGAGGCACGCATCCGCAGCAGGCGATGCACGACGCGATCGTCGCCGCCTCGCACGCCGTCAACGCCCTCGCGCAGGAGCCCGCTCCGGCCCGCGAGCACACCCCGCACCAGAACGCCCCGGCCTGCACCATCGTCGGCGCGGTGGTCACCTCCGGCCTGCTGACGGTGGGCTGGGTCGGCGACAGCCGCGTCTACTGGGTACCGGCGGACCGCGCCACGCCCCCGGCCCGGCTGACCGAGGACGACTCCTGGGCCGCGCAGATGGTCGCCGCGGGTCTGATGAGCGAGGCGGAGGCGTACGCCGACGAGCGGGCCCACGCCATCACCGGCTGGCTCGGCGCCGACGCCTACGAACTGGAGCCGCACACCGCCTCCTTCAAGCCCGACCGGCCTGGGGTGGTGGTCGTGTGCACGGACGGGCTGTGGAACTACGCGGAGACGGCCGAGGAGATGTCCGAGGTCGTACCGTGGGACGCCGCCGTCCGCCCGCTGCACAGCGCCCGGGTCCTGGTCGGCCACGCCCTGGACGGCGGGGGCCACGACAACGTAACAGTGGCCGTCCTGCCGTTCCCGGCCCCGCCGCAGGGGGCAGTATCGGCCTGAGACCACGGACCGGAGGGGACCGGTCTGTTCGGTCTTTTCACAGCCATCGCCCTGCGTCAGCAGGGCGTTCAAGGGGGATTTGAGTACGTATGGCCAACTTCTCGAAGTCGAACGTGCCCCAGTTCTCGGTGGACGTGTACCAGAACGAGTACCTGCCGGAGGGCGGCCGCGAGGTCAACGCCATCGTCACCGTGACGGCTACGGGCGGCGGCACCATCGGCAAGGCGCTGACCGCGCCGAACCTCTACCCGCCCGGCCGGAGCCCGTCCGCGGCCGTGGCGGTCATGGTCGACTGCTCGGGCTCGATGGACTACCCGCCGACCAAGATGCGCAACGCCCGCGACGCCACCGCCGCGGCGATCGACACCCTGCGCGACGGCGTCCACTTCGCGGTGATCGGCGGCACGCACATCGCCAAGGAGGTCTACCCCGGCGGTGGGCGCGTCGCGGTCGCCGACCCCACCACCCGCGAGCAGGCCAAGCAGGCGCTGCGCCGGCTCGACGCGGGCGGCGGTACGGCCATCGGGACCTGGCTGCGGCTGGCGGACCGCCTGCTGTCCTCGGCGGACGTCACGATCCGGCACGGCATCCTGCTCACCGACGGCCGCAACGAGCACGAGTCGCCGGAGGACCTCAGGGCCGCGCTGGACTCCTGTGCCGGACGGTTCACCTGTGACGCCCGGGGCGTGGGCACCGACTGGGAAGTGAAAGAAGTCACAGGGATCGCCTCGGCGCTGCTCGGCACCGCCGACATCGTCGCCGACCCGGCCGCCCTGGCCGCCGACTTCACGCGGATGATGGAGGCGGCGATGGGCAAGGAGGTCGCCGACGTCGCCCTCAGACTGTGGACGCCGGTCGGCACGACCATCAAGTTCGTCAAGCAAGTCGCCCCCACGGTCGAGGACTTGACCGGCCGGCGCACCGAGGCGGGCCCGCGCGCCGGGGACTACCCCACCGGCTCCTGGGGGGACGAGTCCCGGGACTACCACGTCTGCGTGGAGGTACCCGCGGCCGGTCTCGGCCAGGAGATGCTCGCCGCCCGGGTCTCACTGGTGGTCCCGCAGCCCGACGGGACCGCCCAGAGCCTGGGCGCGCAGGGGCTGGTACGGGCGGTGTGGACGGACGACATGACCGCCTCCACCTCGATCAATCCGCAGGTCGCGCACTACACGGGCCAGGCCGAACTCGCCCAGGCCATCCAACAGGGGCTCGATCTCCGCAAAGCGGGCGATATGGATGCGGCAACCTCCAAACTGGGGCGCGCGGTTCAGCTGGCGAGTGTCTCCGGGAACGCCGATACTGCGAAACTGCTTGCGAAGGTGGTGGACGTGGTCGACGCCGCGACAGGTACTGTGCGACTGAAGGCCAAGGTTGCCGAGGCAGACGAGATGACTCTCGAGACCCGGTCCACAAAGACTGTTCGTGTAAAGAAGTGACGTACGTCGACGTGACGTACGACGACCGACTAGGACCCTGAAAGAGAGGGGGAAGCGCCGACATGCCGACCTGCCCGAACGGACACCAGTCGGGTTCCGACGACTGGTGCGAGGTCTGTGGTCACCGCATGGCCGGTGCCGTGCCTCCGCCCCCTCCGCCCCCGCCCGGCGGCGGCTACGGCTTCCCGCCCCCGCAGGGCACCCAGCCCGGCGGCGGCCGCCCGCACCTGTCCGCCGTACCGGACCAGGAGCCGGAGCTGTGCCCGCAGTGCCGCACGCCCCGCGAGGGCGGTGCGCCGTTCTGCGAGGAGTGCCGGTGGAACTTCCTGACGAACACCGCCACCTCGTACACCCCGGCCGCCCCGCGCCAGCCCGCGCCCGGCCCGGCCGCTCCGCGCTTCCAGCCGCCCGGCCAGTCCTACGGCGGCGGTGACTCCTACGAGTACCAGGGCTCGCGCCCCTCGCAGATGAACCGTCCCGCCGAGCCGATCCCGTCGTTCGGCAGCGAGCCCTCGGGGCCGACGCCGTTCGGGCCGGGGCAGTCCGCTCCGCAGGGCCGGCCCGGTCAGGGCTTCGACGGCGGCCAGTCCGGTCCGTCGGGCCCTCCGCAGGGCCCTCCGTCCGGCTTCGGCGGCCCCGGGCCGTCGGGCCGGCCCGGCTTCGGCGGCGCCCAGGGGCCGTCCGGCGGTCCGGGCGGTCCCGGCAACCCCGGTGGTCCCTCCGGCTTCGGCGGCGGGCAAGGGCCTTCCGGCCAGCCCGGCCAGTCCGGTCAGTCCGGTCAGTCCGGTCAGTCCGGTCAGTCCGGTCAGTCCGGCTTCGGGGGCGCCGGACAGGGCCAGTCCGGTGGTCCCGGTGGTCCCGGTGGTCCGTCCGGTTTCGGTGGCGGTCAGGACCAGTCCGGTTTCGGTGGCGGTCAGGACCAGTCCGGTTTCGGTGGCGGTCAGGACCAGTCCGGTTTCGGTGGCGGTCAGGGCCAGTCCGGTCGGCCCGGACAGCCCGGCTTCGGCGGCGGACCGGGCCCCGGCGGTCCCTCGGGCTTCGGTGGCGGTCAGGACCAGTCCGGTTTCGGCGGTCGGAGTGGTCCGGGCGCTCCCGGTGGCCCGGGTCCGTCCGGCTTCGGTGGCGACCCCTCGCGTACGGTTCCGCCGCCGCCCGGTGGTCCCGGCGGTACGGCCGGCGGCGCCCCGCAGGCCTTCCAGCAGTCGGGTCCGCCCGCGCCGCCCGCCTTCCCGCGGGAGACCGGCCGGCCCCCGGCCGGCGGCCCCTCCTTCGGCGGCGGTGACGACGACTGGGTGATCTCCCCGCCGTCCTCCGCCGGCCCGTCCGGCCAGCCCGGCCGACCCGGCGGCGGTTACGGCTACCCGCCGCCCGGCGCCACCCAGGCCCCGCCCGGACCGGCGTTCCCGCAGGCACCCCAGGGGCCGGCGACCTGGACGGCGACGATCGGACCGGACCGCGACTACTTCATGGCGATGATGCAGCGCTCGGGCCCCGAGGCCGCCGGCCTCAACCTGCCCGCGTACTCCCCCGAGCAGCAGCGCACGCTCACCGGCAACCAGGTCACCATCGGCCGTCGCAGGCACTCCACCGGCGAGTCCCCCGACATCGACCTGTCGGTGCCGCCGGAGGACCCGGGCGTCTCGCACCAGCACGCGGTGCTGGTGCAGCAGCCGGACGGCGGCTGGGCGGTCGTCGACCAGAACTCCACCAACGGCACCACGGTCAACGGCTCGGACGAACCGATCCAGCCGTTCGTGCCGGTGCCGCTGCAGGACGGCGACCGGGTGCACGTGGGCGCCTGGACGACGATCACCGTCCGCCGCGGCTGAGGGGTTCGAGGGGTTCTGAGACCCTTACGGGAGGGGCCAGGTGTACGGCCCCTCCGGTGCGTCCAGCCACGCCCACGCACGCTCCCCGCTGACCGTGATGCCGTACCGCTCTCGCCCGGGCCTGCCCTCGCGCCGCCACAGCGCGTAGGCGTCCCACGGATCGACGCCGCCCCGGGCCAGGGCCAGCAGGAAGCGGAACAGCTCCTCCTCGCGGGCCCGGCCCGGCAGCCCGCGGAGGGACACCGGATCCGGTTCGGGCCGGCTGCCGCCCCGCAGGGGTACGAAGTAGGCGGCGGTGGGCAGGAAGTGTCCCTCCGCGTGCCCGGCGTCCCGGACGGTGAGCGCGATCAGACCGGTGGCCAGCGGGGTCAGGATCCGGGCGCCGGGACGGCACTGCGCGAGCCAGGCGCGCGGCACCGTGGGCAGCTCGCAGGTCGCGATGATCCGGTCGAAGGGGGCGCGTTCGGGGACCCCGCGCGCCCCGTCGCCGGTGACCACCACCGGGCGGTACCCGGCGGCGGCCAGGTGCTGCCGGGCCGACTCGGTGATCTCCGGTTCCAGGTCGATGGTGGTGACGAGGTCGTCGTCGCCGAGGCGATGGGCGAGCAGAGCCGCGTTGTAGCCCGTGCCGGCCCCGATCTCCAGGACCCGGTCGCCCTGCGCCACCCGCAGCGCGACGAGCATCCGTGCCATCAGCGAGGGCTGGCTGCTGGAGGACACCAGCTCGCCGTCGCGCAGCCGGGTGGCGAGCGGGGCGTCGGCGTAGGCACCCAGCACCCAGCGCTCCCGGACCTCCGGATCCGGGCTCTGCCCCCACCGGCGCTCGTACCCGCCCCGGCCGGCCACGTAGTAGAACGGCACGAACAGATGGCGCGGCACCTGCGCGAAAGCCTCCCGCCAGGCCGGGTCCTCGTCCCAGACCCCGTCGGCGTCGATCTCCCGCACCAGCGCGGCCCGCGCGGCGGCGGCGAGCCCCTCGACACCGTCATGTTTCCCGTCGACAGCGTGCGCGCTCATGGCTCCACTGTGCGGCGGGAACCGGCCGGAGGCGAGCAGGCGCCGAGTGGAGGCGAGCCCGCGTCGGGTGAGTGGACCTAGGCCTCGAGTCCTGGGTCACGGCGTCTGAGACCATGGGGAGCGTGAAAGAGATTCGGCGCGGCACGCTTCAGGAGCAGACCTTCTACGAGCAGGTCGGCGGGGAGGAGACCTTCCGCCGGCTGGTCCACCGTTTCTACGCGGGCGTCGCGGAGGACCCGCTGCTCCGGCCGATGTACCCGGAGGAGGACCTGGGGCCGGCCGAGGAGCGGCTGACGCTCTTCCTCATCCAGTACTGGGGCGGCCCGACGACCTACAGCGACAACCGCGGTCACCCCCGGCTGCGCATGCGGCACGTGCCCTTCACCGTGGACCGGGCCGCGCACGACGCCTGGCTGCGGCACATGCGGGTGGCCGTCGACGAGCTGGGCCTGTCCGAGGAGCACCGGGAACAGCTGTGGAACTACCTGACGTACGCGGCCGCCTCGATGATCAACACGCCTGACTGAGCTCTCCCGTTACCGGTGTGACCGTTCAGCCCGGGGTTCTGCCGACGCTGACGTCCAGCGCCCCGAGGCCGCCCCTTCGTACCGCGATCGAGCCGTAGGGCGTACGCAGCCGCAGCCACGCCCCCGACGCGAACAGCCCGGTGTCCTCGGCGGCCGTGCCGGGCCGCAGGAAGCCCAGTGACTGCGCGGCGTGCACGGCCCGCACCGGAAGCCGGGTCTCCCCGACCGTCCGGGTCCAGATGTCCCGCCCGATCCGGTCGAGTTCCGCGCGGGTGCGCCGCTCGGGCTCCAGCTCGCCGGTACGGCTCCGGAATTCGGCGACCGCCGCGGCGACCGTGGTGCGCAGCGCGTCCGGTGCCGGCAGCCCCGGCTCGGGCCGCCAGCCGCCGCGCGGCGGCAGGACGCCCGCCCACGGCGGGCCGGTCACCGGAGCCGGTACGGCGGCCGTGGCCGCGGTCTCGTCCACGGCCTCCAGGAACTCACCGGCGGAGACGGTCACGTCCAGGGTGACGTCGAGTCCGTCCTCGTACGGCTTGGCCAGCCGCACCGCGCGGACGGCCAGCACCTCGAAGGACGGCGGCCGTCCGAACACGGCGAGCGCGGTTCCGGCCGCCTGCAGGCGCACCGCGGCCGAACGGTCGTAGTGGAGCAGCCGGGACAGGAAGGCCGCGAGGTCCGCCGCCTCCCCGTCGTCGGCGAGGTGGAGCACCGTCATGCGGCGACGGCCTCCTCCTGGGCGTCGTCCTGGTACTTCTCCAGGAAGTCCCGCTCCTCGTCGACGATGCGGCGCGGCCGCTGCGTCTCGAAGTCGAACGGCACCACCACCGTGGAGGCCCGGACGTAGAGGTGGTCGGCGTCCTTGACCTCGGAGGTGATCGTGAAGGACGCCGCCCTGATCTGGGTGACCCACAGCTCGATGTCCACCGGCTCGCGCCGGTGGACGAGCTGCCGCTTGTAGTCGATCTCGTGGCGCGCCACCACGGACCCCTGCCGGAACCGGCGGTCCGGAGGGGACAGGAAGTCGATACGTGCCTCCTCCAGGTAGCGGAGGAAGACCGCGTTGTTGACGTGGCCGTACGCGTCCATGTCCGCCCAGCGCAGCGGGCAGCGGTAGAGGTGGCGCAAGAGATCAGCCCCGGGTCAGCTTCTTGTACGTGGCTCGGTGCGGACGCGCGGCGTCCGCACCGAGCCGCTCGATCTTGTTCTTCTCGTACGACTCGAAGTTGCCCTCGAACCAGAACCACCTGGAGTCACCCTCGTAGGCGAGGATGTGCGTGGCGACGCGGTCGAGGAACCACCGGTCGTGGGAGACGACGACGGCGCAGCCGGGGAACTCCAGCAGCGCGTTCTCCAGGCTGCTGAGGGTCTCCACGTCGAGGTCGTTGGTCGGCTCGTCGAGGAGCAGCAGGTTGCCGCCCTGCTTGAGGGTCAGCGCGAGGTTGAGGCGGTTGCGCTCACCGCCGGAGAGCACACCGGCCGGCTTCTGCTGGTCCGGGCCCTTGAACCCGAAGGCGGAGACGTAGGCGCGGCTCGGCATCTCGACCTGGCCCACGTTGATGTAGTCCAGCTCGTCGCTGACGACGGCCCACAGCGTCTTCTTCGGGTCGATGTTCTCGCGGCTCTGGTCGACGTAGGAGATCTTGACGGTCTCGCCGACCTTGATGTCACCGGAGTCGGGCGTCTCCAGCCCCTGGATCATCTTGAAGAGCGTGGTCTTGCCGGCGCCGTTGGGGCCGATGACACCGACGATGCCGTTGCGCGGCAGGGTGAAGCTGAGGTTGTCGATGAGCACCTTCTCGCCGAAGGCCTTGTTGAGCTTGTCGACCTCGACGACGACGCTGCCCAGCCGCGGGCCCGGCGGGATCTGGATCTCCTCGAAGTCCAGCTTCCGCATCTTCTCGGCCTCGGCGGCCATCTCCTCGTACCGGGCGAGGCGGGCCTTGGACTTGGCCTGGCGCCCCTTGGCGTTGGAGCGGACCCACTCCAGTTCTTCCTTGAGCCGCTTCTGCCGCTTGGCGTCCTTCGCGCCCTCGACCTTGAGGCGGGTGGCCTTGGTCTCCAGGTACGTGGAGTAGTTGCCCTCGTACGGGTAGGCACGCCCGCGGTCGAGTTCGAGGATCCACTCGGCGACGTTGTCGAGGAAGTACCGGTCGTGGGTGATGGCCACCACGGTCCCCGCGTACTTGGCCAGGTGCTGCTCCAGCCAGTTCACCGACTCGGCGTCGAGGTGGTTGGTGGGCTCGTCGAGGAGCAGCAGGTCGGGCGCCTCGAGCAGCAGCTTGCACAGCGCGACGCGGCGCTTCTCACCACCGGAGAGGGTGGTGACGGGCCAGTCGCCGGGCGGGCAGCCAAGGGCGTCCATGGCCTGCTCCAACTGGGCGTCGAGGTCCCAGGCGTTGGCGTGGTCGAGGTCCTCCTGGAGCTTGCCCATCTCGTCGAGCAGCGCGTCGGAGTAGTCGGTCGCCATCAGCTCGGCGATCTCGTTGAACCGGTCGAGCTTGCCCTTGATCCCGGCGACGCCCTCCTGGACGTTCTCCAGGACCGTCTTCTCCTCGTTGAGCGTGGGCTCCTGCATGAGGATGCCGACGCTGTACCCGGGCGAGATGAAGGCGTCACCGTTCGACGGCTGCTCCAGCCCCGCCATGATCTTGAGCACGGTCGACTTACCGGCACCGTTCGGACCGACGACGCCGATCTTGGCACCCGGCAGGAAGTTCAGGGTGACGTCGTCGAGAATCACCTTGTCGCCGTGCGCCTTGCGCGCCTTGCGCATGGTGTAAATGAACTCAGCCAAGAGAAACCGTCCGGCAGCTTGAAATCTGGCAGTGGGCAGATACACCCCATCTTGCCTGACGGCCAGCCCTGGGTGGTAACCCGTTTGGTCTGGGCGCTGTGACCTGGGGTTTCGTGGCTCACGGCGATGGCTCGTCTGTCGCTGCCGGTCGCCGTTGAGTGGCCTCGTGCACCCTCGCACGGCCCAGGGACGGCCCGGGAAGCAGAGTCCCCGCCGCCACCGCGCCGGGCTATCGTGCCGCTGTGACCAGCGCAGCGGAGCGCCCCATCCTCTTCCTCGACGTCGACGGGCCGCTCATCCCGTTCGGGGCGTCGTACGGCTCCTCGACGTCTGTCGATCAGGGCAACCCGCTGCTCGGTCGACCAGATCCCGGCATCGGATCGCGTCTCCTCGCCCTGGGCTGCCATCTCGTGTGGGCCACGACATGGATGGAGGACGCGAACGAGGCCGTCGCTCCACGCCTCGGACTACCGAAGCTGCCCGTGGTGGAGTGGCCGGACACCGGCGCCGACGACGGGCCGCGCGGCCTGCACTGGAAGACCCGCCCCTTGGTCGAGTGGGCCGACGGTCGACCGTTCATCTGGGTCGACGACGAAATCAGCGCCATGGACCGCGTCTGGGTCGCGGCTCAACACCGCGGGCCGTCGCTGCTCCATCGCGTCGACCCGGCCAAAGGGCTCGTGGACGCCGACTTTTCCGCGCTCGCCGGTTGGCTCGCCGCTGAGGGCATCGGCTAACGGTTGATCGGGATCTCGTAAACGATCTCGCCGTGGGCGGCGGGCACCACGATGTCCGCCGTCTCGACGGGCCGTCCCCGGTCGCTGTAGTACGTCCGCCGGATGTGCGTGACGAGCGCGGCCTTCCGGATGCCGAGTAACGACGCCTCCTCGGCGGTCGCCTGCCTCGGCTCGGGCTGCTCCGCTGCGTGGCTGACGGCGACGCCGATCGCGGCCATGCGGTTCACGACGCCCGCCCCGGCGTGCGGGCCGCCCTCGGGCTTGAGAGGACGTGGGAGCTGCTCGGGCCATTTTCGCGAGGTGACCGTTCCCCGTCACCCAGGCCCATACTGCTGGAGGGGCCGGTTGCCGCTTCGGCCAGGAGCGCCCTCCGCACTCATGTCCCGGCGTGGGCTTCGGCATGACACCTGTCATATGCAACACCGGATGCGGAGCACTGGGGCTCGCGGGCCGACGTCCGTACGGTACTTCCCATGACGAAGAGCAACGGCGAGAACCCACAGAAGACCGACATCAAGGTGAGCTTGATGGGCGGTCATCGCCTGGCAGGAGCCACCCTCCACGAGAGGACCGTCACCGCTTCCCTCATCGGTGGTGCCGACGTCGATCTGACGGACATCGACATCCCGGACGGCACCGAACTGCGCATCACCAAGTTGAGCCTGATCGGCGGCGTCAGCCTCAAGGTCCGCCGCGACGTCCGGGTGGAGGTCCACGGACTGCGCCTGGGCGGAGTGAAGGACGATGGCCCGAGCGAGCCGGGTGGCCCGACGGTCCGGATCGACGCCTGGGGCCTGGTCGGCGGCGTCAGTGTCAGCCGCGCCTAGTTGAAGTTCAAAGTCGCCCGACACCCGAGGCGCGCCGGTGGCGGCCGAGGCCGTGAACGGCGCTGAATGGGACGGAAACTGAGACGGCCGCCCATGGTCCTAGAGCTGACCTCGAGGGCAAGCTACAGAAACCACGCCTCAGGTGGCCACCGCGTATCAGGTGGCCGCAGCCTTGAGCTTGGGAAGCTCGGGTTCCCTCTGCGACCTGGCATGGTTCTGGCACGAGGGGGATCACTCGCACGTGGATGACGTGCGAGACGGCGCTGTTGGTGTGTGGCGGGTCGGCCGGTCTGGGCGGCCAACGGGCTACCTGCTGGCTGTCGGCCCAGCGTGCGGGGCGCTGTCCGCCTGGCTGGGCGTGCTCTCCCATCCGGACGCGCCTTCCGCGGGCTCCGCGGGGATCGCCACCGCCGTCGCGCCGGGGTTCGCCCTGTTCGCCTGGTGGGCTCCTTCGCGTGCGCCTGGAAGCCAGGACGGACCTGATCGTCATGGTGAATCCCTGGGGCACTCAACGTCTGCCGTGGTCGCGCGTCAGCAGGGTGAGCCTCGGCACTTGGGGTGCGCAGTTCCACACCACGGACGGGTTCACGTATACGGCGTACGCCCTGAGTGATCTAGTGCTGCGACCGGAAAGGTTCACCGGCTCGCGACGCCCGGCACGGCACTCCCCCAGCCTTCGGCCGGGGGTACCCCCACGCCGCGTTGTCGCATCACCCGAGTACGTCCAGTACGCGGGCGACGCTCCGCCTTGCGAGGCTCCCCCACTGCCTGAACGGCGTGGGAGGTGCCCCCAGCACCGGACACCGCGAGCTTCTCGGCGAACCTTTCCGGTCACAGCACTAGCAGGTGGCACTCGGCAGGACGAGCGGTTCGCCGATCTGCGGCGGATCGTCGACGCGCAACTCCGCAGTGGACAACCGCTTCAGGAGTTCGATCCCCTTGGGCCTGGTCGCGGCTCGTCTCATGAACTGCTGCCGTACGTGACTGCTGCGTGCCGCCGGAGCGTCGGTCATGCAGCGCACCGTAACGGAGCGACCGCCTCGTCCCGAAGCACGCCCGCGCCGCCGCTGGGCCGCACCTGTACTTCAGGCCCGCGGAATCACGTGCGGGCGTGGGGCGGGGCCCGCTGTGGCGAAGGCCGGTACCGGTCTTTTCGACCCAGATCCCCGGCAGGTCGTGCGCGTCCACGACGGCCTGGCCCAGGCGCGCCTGGGACAGCACGCGCACGCTCGGTTCCCGGGACCGGCTGCCAGCCGGGTCGACCGGTGCGGCACCTCCGCCGTGGTTGCTCCCGCAGGCTGTCACGCCGACGGCGATCAGAGCCGCCGACAGTAAACGTCTTCGCACAACGGCCTCGCCCATGTTCGGTCAGTCGTTCGTGGGTGTTTCCGGCTTGCGCAGGAGGATCAGGACCGCGCCGCCGATCACCACCAGGCCGATGGCCACGCCCGTGATCAGGGGGGTCACGCTGGTGCCGCCGGTGGCGGCCAGGTCGGTGGGGCCCAGGGTGCCGGTGGTGCCGCCCACCGAGGCGGGGACGGGCTCGCTGAGGGTCTGGGTGGTCTTGCCGGTGACGGTGCCCTGGGTCCTGCAGTCGAGGACGCCGGTGAAGCGCTGGGCGAAGCCGCCCGGTCCGGTGATCGTGAAGTCGTAGGCCTGGTCTTCCTGGAGCGGGATCGTCACCGTGCGGGAGGCACCCGCGGGGATCGTGTGCTCGGCGCCCATCAGCTGGAAGGTGAACGGCCGGTCGCCGGCGTTGGCCGCGGTGATGTCCAGGCCGCCCCTGGCGCAGTCCTTGTGGGCCGACAGGGCCGGTATGGCCCCCTTGGCCGCCCAGGTGGCACCGGCGGTCGCGGAGACCGTGGACTCGCTGGAGCCGGCCAGGATCTGGGTCTGGCTGCGGCTCTCGGAGGTGAAGGCGCGGCCCACCGGCACCGTGGTCGACGCCTGCACCGTCAGCTGCGCCACACCGTCCGCCGCGTCCTCGGGGACGCGGAAGAACAGCCGGCTGCCGTCCTGCGCCGAGGTGATCGGCTTTCCGGTCCGGTCGACGATCCGTACGCCGCTGATGGCCGCGTCGCCCGGCGGTGCCACGGTGACGCTGTGCGCGTCGGTGTGCACGGTCACCGGTCCCAGCAGTGTGCCGGGACGGCCGGAGACCGCGGGCGGGTCGAGGGTCAGCGAGGCCTGCGGCTCGGCCAGGCCACGGGCGCTCTTCTGCAGGTAGTCGGCGAGCTTCTCGGCCTGCGGGTCGACGGCGTCGACGTGTGCCCCGTCCGAGTAGCGCCAGATGGCCACCTGGGTGCCCGCCGCCGCGTCCTGCTCGGTCAGGCCCTGGGCCCCGGCCCGCCGGGCGAGCGCCGCGAGGTCGTTGACCTGCGGGTAGGAGTTCTGCAGGATCCAGCGGATCCGGCCGGCGTCCTTGTTGGTGCCCAGCGAGGTGCCGCTCCAGGGTGTCTCCTGGTACCGGGCGTCGCGCTGCGTGGGGTTGCGGAGGTCCACGCAGTACGTCTGCAGGGTGCCGCCGCCGTCCACGGACATCTCGAACAGGCCCGCGGCCACCCGCTCGTCGCCGCCGGTCTGGTGGATCACGGCCTCGCCGTAGGTCTTCAGGGCGCCTATGGTCGCCGTCGCCCCGCCCTGGGTCTGCGGGGCCGTGTCCGCGACGGCCGTACCCGCGCCGGTCAGCGCACCAACGGCCACCAGGCCGGACGCCAGCGCCGCGGCGGCGACGCGGACCGCTCTGCGGCCGAGCGCGGAGCGCGGGGAGCACGCGCGCGGGGAGCACGCGGACGTGGCCGGTGGACCCGTTGGCCCGGACGGTCCAGAGAACGCAGCAAACACCCAATTCCCCTTCGAGCAGGACCCATTGGACGTGGGGGGACGGTCCCACCAGCAGAATCAGCAGTCCCGAGGACCGCGTCCCGGCATCCTATGGATCAAGCAGGAGCCCGTTTCCCGGTCAGATCGTCGGATGACCGATCCGATCCGGAATCGTTATCGCCGGGACGGCCGGCCTGTGGTCGTCGTCACCCTGACGTCATGTCACCGCGACGGGCTCCGGGCGGGTTTGGGCCGCGGTGTCCGGCGAGTCCCCGGCCGGTGTCTCCCAGTTGGGCTCCGGGGGTGCCGCCGCGGGCGGGGCCTCCGGTTTCGCCGGGCGCCGGAACAGCGCGGTGCCGCGCGAGAGATCGTGTCCGATCGCCACCGCGTCGATGTCGGCCGACGCCCAGGCCTGCTGCCCCTCGCGTGTCTCGGTGCGCACCTTCAGCCTGCCCTGGACGACCACGGGGTGGCCCACCTCCAGCGAGGCCGCGGCGTTGGTGGCGAGCTGACGGTTGGCCCACACGGTGAAGAAGTTGGTGTGGCCGTCCGTCCAGGCGTTCTTCTCCCGGTCCCAGTAGCGCGAGGTCACCGCCAGCCGGAACCGCGCCGACGGGCCCGACACCGGCTCCCGGTACACCGGTGGCGTCGCCACGTTGCCGACCACGCAGATCATCGTCTCGTTCATCGCGAACCCTCCCTCTCCCGGCCCCTGTGGCCGGGCGGACACGGACACGCGTACGGGCCCGTCCCGTACGGCTGCGTCCGCGGCGCCCGTCGCACGTCCGTCGTACGTCGTCCTTCGTCCGACTTCGACGTGCCTCGCGTTCGCCGCGGGACCAGACTGCCTCCGTCGGGAAAGGCCCGCCGAGCACTGTGGACCACCGCCCACCTGTGCAGAAGTCCGTCACCTGAACGAGTGATCCGCGTCCCCCCGGAAGCCCGCCTTCCGGCAGTTCAGCGCACCCCGGCCCCCGTCCGTGCCACCCGCCCGTACTGTTCGCGCACCTCCCGGTACCGCAGCAGTTCCGACGCCACCGGATCGAGCACCCGGGCCCGGCCGCAGCCCGCGGCCGCCTCCCGCAATCGCCGTTCCGCTTCCATGCCGTAGCGCCGTGCGGGCCCCCGCGCCGCCATCCGGCAGCCCCACTCCACCAGCGGCCCGCCGACGATCCCGCACACCATCAGCAGCACCGGGACCCCCAGATTGGGCGCCATGAAACCGGCGATCTGGCCCGCCAGCCACACACCGCCCACGATCTGCAGCAGCGTCATGGCCGCCTGGACCAGTACGGCGACCGGCCACCATCCCGGCCGGGGCGGCCGTCCCGGCGGCAGCGCGGCCCGCGCCCCCAGGTCGTCCAGTGCCTCGGAGAGCCCCTGGGAACCGCGTACGGCCGCCTCGCGCACCGCCTGCGCCCACGCCGTGGGCAGACCGGCCGCCGCCCGCTCGGAGACCGTACGGACCGCCTGCTCGACCTGCTGGCGGGCGGTGGCTTCCTCGTCGGCCTGCGAGCGCACCGGGATCCGGCCGGTGGTGGGTTCGCCGCGGCCGTGGTACCAGCGCCACAGCCGCAGCCAGGGGGTGCCGCAGGCACGGTTGGCGGTGCGCAGCCAGGCCCGTTCGGCGGCCTCGCCGGCGGCGGTGGCGCCCACAGCGTCCGCGAGCCGGGCGGCGAACTCCTCCCGCGCCTCCTCGCTGAGGCCGACGCGCCGGCCGGTGGCGTAGACGGGACGCAACCGGGCGGCGGCGGCGTCCAGGTCGGCCCCGACCCGGCGGGCGGCGGCGCCGCGCTCCGCCACGAAGTCGCCGAGGGACTCGCGCAGTTCGGCGACGCCCTCGCCGGTGAGCGCGGACAGGGCGAGCACGGTGGCGCCCGGTTCGCCGAACTCACCGAGCGCGACGCCGTCCTCGTCCAGCAGTCGGCGCAGATCGTCCAGGACCTGGTCGGCGGCCTCGCCGGGCAGCCGGTCGATCTGGTTGAGGACGACGAACATGACCTCCGCGTGACCGGCCATCGGCCGCAGGTACCGTTCGTGGAGGACGGCGTCGGCGTACTTCTCCGGGTCGACCACCCAGATGACCGCGTCGACCAGCTTCAGGATCCGGTCGACCTGTTCGCGGTGCTGTACGGCCGCCGAGTCGTGGTCGGGCAGGTCGACCAGGACCAGCCCGCGCAGCTGTGCCTCGGCCTCGGGCCCCTGCACGGGACGTCGCCGCAGCCGGCCGGGGATGCCGAGCCGGTCGATCAGGGCCGCCGCGCCGTCGCTCCAACTGCACGCGATCGGGGCCGCGGTGGTCGGGCGCCGTACGCCGGTCTCCGAGATGGCCACTCCGGCGAGCGCGTTGAACAGCTGCGACTTTCCGCTTCCGGTGGCGCCCGCGATGGCGACGACGGTGTGCTGCCCGGAGAGCTTGCGCCGGGCGGCCGCCTCGTCCAGGACGCGGCCCACCTCGGTGAGGGTGCCGCTGTCCAGCCGGGTCCGGGACAGGCCGATGAGTTCGCGCAGGGCGTCCAGGCGGGAGCGCAGGGGGCCGTCGTAGGCCAGCCGGTCGGGGGTGCGGCTACCGGGGCCGAGGTTCAGTTTGTCGAGGACGGAGACCAGCCCGGAGGCCGCGCCGCCGTCGGTCACGCGCCGTGCGATGAGACCGTCGTCCCAGGCCTCGCCGGGATCGGCGTCCACCGCCGGGCCGCCGTCCACGGGCGTCTCGCCGTCCTTGGGACGGGACCGCGGGCCGCTGCCCGCGTCGGCGCCCGGAGCCGTCACGCGCGCGTGCCGCTCCCGCTCCCTGTCCCGGTCCCTGTCCCGGTCCTGGCCGTCCGTACGCTCCTCCGACACGCGCGCGTGCCGCTCCCGCTCCAACTCCGGCTCACGGCCCCGGTCCCGGGCGTCCGCGCGCTCCTCCGGCGTGCCGTCGTCCGGTACGCGCGCGTGCCGCACGCCGTCCGGCCTCGCCTCGCGGTGCTGCGGTTCGGTGCCGGGGCCGGCCTCGGCGGCGCGGTCCTGCGCCGGGCCCCGGGCGAGCAGGCCCTCGCCGGAGTTGCCGTCCGCCGGCCGGGGAAGGCCGCCGGCCTCCGCCTCGTGCCGTCCCCTCCCGCCGTCCGTGGACCCCGGCTCCGCCGCCCTGGAGCCGCCGCCCTGCTCGCTGAGCCCCCCGTGATCCGAGTGGTCGGGACGCTGGTTCCGGTGATCCATGTGATCCATGCGATCGGTGTGGTCCGTGTGGTCGTGGTCGGCGACGGCGGTCACGGTCACCTCTCCTTCTGCAGTACGGACAGGGCGGCGATGAGTTCGGCCTGGGGGTCGGCGTGGACGTCCAGGGCGTCGAGCGGGGCGAGGCGCCGTTCCCGCTCGGTGTGCATGACGCGGTCGACGTGCTCGGTCAGCAGACGCCCGGCCCGGTCCCGCAGCCGCAGCGCTCCGTGGGCGCCGATCCGCTCGGCGAGTCCCTCGCCGGCGGTGCGCGCCCGGCGCCCGCCCAGCAACACGGTGGCGACCAGCGCGGCGACGACCTCGGAGTCGAGGACGGGACTGCGCTCCAGTTCCCGCACCTCGTCCTCGGCGTACTCCTCCAGCTCGCGCCGCCAGCGCCGTACCGCGAGCCCGATGCGGTGCTCGGCGCTCTCCAGGGAGGGGTCGCGGCCGGCCAGCCCGGGGGCGTCCGCGGCGGGCTCGCGCCGCCAGGCCTCGTCCACACGCTCGTCGGCCGCCGTGACGGAGCACAGCAGCAGCGCGGCGAGGCTCTCCACGAGCGCGTCCAGCAGTTCGCCCGCGGTGCAGTCGAGCGGGAAGGCCCGCCACCGCTTCAGGGCGTCCCCGGCGAGCACCGCGCCGTTCTGCAGCCTGGTGCACACGCGTGCGCACTCGCTGTCGTAGGCGCCGTCGATGGCGGAGGTGAGCCGGAGGGCGGCCGAGTACTGCGCGGCGGCCGCCGCGGCCAGCTCGGGGAGCCGTGACGTGAGTGAGTCGAGCAGGCCGTACGCGGTGCGGGCCATGACGTGCTGGCGGGCCGAGGCGTCCTGGGCGTGATGGACGAGCCAGGTCCGCAGGGCCGCCACGGCGCTGGCGGGCAGCAGGCCGCCGCCCCAGGCCGACTCGGGCAGCTCGGGCACGGTGAAGCGGGGCACCTCGCCCAGCCCGGCCTTGGTGAGCAGGGCGCCGTACTGCCGGGAGACCTCCGAGACGACCTGGTGGGGCACGCGGTCGAGGACGGTCACCAGGGTGGCGTCGTACTCCTTGGCGGTGCGCAGCAGGTGCCAGGGGACGGCGTCGGCGTAGCGGGCGGCCGTGGTGACCATGATCCAGACGTCGGCGGCGCAGATCAGTTCCGCGGCCAGGACACGGTTGTCGGCGACCAGCGAGTCGATGTCGGGGGCGTCGAGCAGGGCGAGCCCGGGCGGGAGGGAGTCGGCGGTCTCGATACGCAGCACGCGTTCGGGGTCCTTGGCGGGGAGCAGGAGATCGTCACCCGGGTCCTGGTGCTGGTCGGGGACCCACATCCGGGTGAGGTCGGGCAGCACGCGCAGGTCGCTGAACCAGTGATGGTCCTCCGGATGACAGACCAGGACCGGTGTGCGGGTGGTCGGTCGCAGCACGCCCGCCTCGCTGACCCGGCGCCCCACCAGGGAGTTCACCAGGGTCGACTTGCCGGCCCCGGTGGACCCGCTGACGACGGCCAGCAGGGGCGCGTCCGGCTCTCGCAGCCGGGGCACCAGATAGTCGTCGAGCTGGGCGAGGAGTTCGTCACGGTTGGCACGCGCCCGTGGGGCCCCGGCCAGGGGCAGCGGAAAGCGTGCGGCAGCGACACGGTCGCGCAGAGCGGAGAGCGTGTCGAGCAGCTGAGGCCGTACGTCCAAGGTCACCACATGCGAAGAATGCCCAATTTTGGGGGATTTCTGAAGCATATGGACATCTCAGCGTGCCGATGAGACACATCAGACGTAAGGGATGACTGGGACGCGGGCACAGTCCAGGCATAACGAGTGCACAACACCCGGTGCGTCGGACGGCAAAAGCGATGCACGATTCGTACCTGCCTGCGATTATCAGGACCGCTTCACCGAACCTCCACATCGAGCCACGGAGGGGAAGCAACCAGGCCAAGGAACCGGGAGCTTTATCCTTGTCCCGCACCGGGCCCCCGTAGCTCAGTGGATAGAGCAGGCGCCTTCTAAGCGCTTGGCCGCAGGTTCGAGTCCTGCCGGGGGCGCCACTGAACCTCTGGTCCGGCGGGTCGGCGCGTCATCATGAGCAGGGCTCATGGCGCGCACGTGACAGAACCCGCGGGTGCCGCACCAGGGGCACTCCACGGGTTCGAACGGCCGGTCGGCCGGGGCTTGTGGGCATGGAAGACGACTTCCCGCGCCACGGCGTCGACGGGGTCACCGCGGAACGCGGTCGGATCCCGCCATGAAGGTACATGTCGCCATGAAGGCGTACGTCGTCATGAACGGCACACGTCGCCCGCCGCGTCAGCGAGGGCGGGAGGCCCCCGTGACGCGGTGCGGTGCCGTACTTCGACGTCAGGCGCCGTCAGGCGATGTCAGGCGCTGTCGGGCACTGCCTGGGCCGGCGGTCAGAACGCCCGGCTGTTGCAGCCCATGTCCGCGCCGAGGTGGTTCTGCTGGGCACCCGGGTTGCCCTCGCCGTTGAGCGCGTTGCCCAGCAGACCGTTGACGGCGCCGACGCTGCCGAGCACGTCGATGTTCATGTCGTGCGAGCGGCACTCGATGCCCTGGGTGACATCGAAGTCGTCGTGGCCCCGGTCACCGTGGGCCAGCGCGGTGCCGGCGCCGAAGGAGCCGACACTGCCGAGGACGGCGCCCAGGAGGGCGAGCTGGTGGAGCTTGCGCATTTCTTCTCCGTTGGTCGAGCGGATGCGATCCGTGGCGGATCGGATGAGGGTGGCGGACGAGGACGGGGGCTCGTCAGCCGAGTCGGGGCAGCCCCAGCTGGCCCACGGGGGGCGCCGCGACCTGGCCGAGGCCGAGGCCTGGCACCTGCGGCGGGCCGACCGGCCCGGCCAGCGGGCTCACGAGCGGGTTCACCTGGGGGTTCACCTGCGGGTTCACCTGGGGGGTGACACGCGGCGCGGGCTGCGGGTTGAAGGCCTGGGGCACGGCGACCTGCGGGGCGACCTGGGGCATGACCTGCGGCGCGGACTGCGGGGCGACCTGCGGCATGACCTGCGCCGGCGGCGGGGGCGCGACCGGCTGGGCGTACGGCGAGTTGGAGGCCTGCGCGTAGCCCCCCGACGAGGCCTGGGCCGAGGCGTAGCCGCCCTGCTGCGGGGCCGGCGCCGGCGGGGGCGGCGGGGGAGCCTGCATCATCGGCGGCGCGTACGGCTGCGGAGCGGTGACCTGCGCGGTGCCCGCGGCGTTGGTCGTGGCCGAGGCCTGCGGAGCCGGTGGGGGCGCCGCGTACACCGGGTACTGGGGAGGCGCGTACTGCGGAGCGGGCGCCGGGGCCGCGTACTGGGGAACCGAGTACTGCGGAGCGGTGTACTGCGGAGCGGTGTACTGCGGAGCCGGGTACTCGGGAGCGGGCACCGGAGCGGCACCCGGGTACCCGACGGGAGACTCGGCGTGGCTGACGCCGACGCCGATGGCGGACAGACCGCCGGCCGCTGCTACGACGAGCGCGGCCTTGTGGAGCTTGCGCATGGAACCCTCGGCCCTTCAATACCTGTACAGGGAAAATCCGTTGTATTCGGTGCACCGTTGCATTCAGTGCGGTCTTGCGTGCGCTCAGTCTGATATTCGTACTGCGCTCTTACAGAGAAACCTGGACGACCAGGCGGACTTCACGCCGGAGCCGGCAGCGAATCCCCCTCGCCCCTCTCTGAAAAACGCATGGCCGCTGCCCTCTCCCAGCAGGCAACGACATTTCCCCGGGCCCGGTCACGGGATCAGGAATTCCGTCACCCATTTGCCGTCATCCGGCAGTGGGGCAACATCCGCCCATGCCCTGCGGCGTCGAGTGCGACGTTGAGGCAAATGGGTGACCACTCCCCGGCGTCCGTGTCCGGGCCCCCGTTTCCCTCGTTCCTCACTGGGCCAGCCGCACTGGCTCATTCCCCCATTCCCATACGTTCGTTACGTCCATGACGTTCCATGCACAGGTCAACGAAGGGCCGAGGGTTCCATGCGCAAGCTCCACCAGGTCGCGCTCGTCGTCGCAGCAGCCGGCGGTCTGTCCGCCATGGGTGTCGGCCCCAGCTTCGCCGACGCTCCCGTTGCGTACAGCGGCGCCGTTCCGCCGACCGCCCCGCAGCCGGACGCGCAGGCCGGCGCGTGGACCGACTCCCAGGCCACGGCCCGCACTTACGGCGCTCCGCAGCAGGCGGCCCCGCAGCAGCCCGCCGAGGTGTCGCCGCAGGTCAATCCCCAACTGAGCCCGCAGATCAGCCCGCAGGTCACCCCGGCGGCTCCGCAGGCGGCCCCGTCCCAGGGTGCGTCGCCGGCCCAGAACATCCTCTTCCGTCCATACCAGGAGTGCAGCCCGCAGAACCTGCTCAACGCGAACCTCCCGGTCGCCCTGCTCGGCGCCTCCGAGACCCGGGGCGTCGACTGCACCCAGGCCAACAACCAGTCCAACAGCCAGGCGAGCGCTGTCACCAACGCCATTCGCTAAGGCGGCCGTACAAACGGATATCCATACCGGCGCGGGCTCTTCGGGATAGTTCCCGAAGAGCCCGCGCTTCTTTGTGGCGAACCGTCAGGACTTCTGCAACAGATCATGAATCCGGCGCGTCGCTGTCCGCTTTGGGGTATTTAGTACTAATCTCCCGTAACTGTAAGAAGTCGATCTGCCACAGATCGCGACCACTTCACTCCACCGGAGATGACATGCACAAGCTTCGCAAGGCTGCCGTCCTGGTCGCCGCCCTCGGCGCCGTTGGACTCGTGAGCGCCGGCACGGCCCACGCCGGCGACGAGGGTGGCTGGGGCAAGGGCGGCGGCAAGGACGGCAAGGGCGACCGCGTGAGCGTCCTGCAGAGCTCCAACTGCCGCTCGCACGACCTGAACCTGGACGTCCTCGGCGAGGTCGGACTCCTCAACGGCCTGCTCGGCAACGCGCTCAACGGCGAGGGCAACCCGGGTGCGCAGGACACCCACATCGGCTCGGAGATGGGCTGCAACAACAGCGCCTTCTAGGGCTGATTGAGGGTCGCAGAGGCGACCCGGAGTGGAAATGGTCCCGGCACCGAGTACCAGACTCGGCGCCGGGACCCTCTTTTGTTTTGGACCCGGCGATTCCCGGACACCGGCCAAGGCGACGAGAATTTGCAGAATCCGGCGCGTCGCGGATTGTCCTGGGATATTACCTATTAGCCTCCATAACTGTACGAAGCGATCTGCCACAGATCGCGACCACTTCACTCCATCGGAGATGAACATGCACAAGCTCCGCAAGGCTGCCCTCCTGGTCGCCGCCCTCGGCACCGTTGGACTCGTGAGCGCCGGCACCGCTCACGCCGGCGGCGAGGGCGGCTGGGGCAAGGGCGGCGGCAGCTTCTCGATCGGCCAGAGCAGCACCTGCCGGTCGCACGACGGCAACGTCGACGTCCTCGGCGAGGTCGGCATCGCCAACGGACTGGGCGGCAACCTGCTGAACGGCGAGGGCAACGCCGGTGCGCAGGAAAGCTCCCTGGGCTCGACCATGGGCTGCAACAACAGCGTCGGCAAGTAATTCGGACCCTTTCTCCGGTGCCCCGGCCGCAGGCCGGGGCACCGGCGCGTCCACTTCATTTAAATCAAGGTAATCCCATAAAAGCGAAATGCCGGACCGGCAGCATTCCCGGTCCGGCATTCGCTCGATCGCGGCTCAAAACTCGATGTGAGGCTTCTTGAAGCCCTTGGGCAGCTTCAAGGTGTTGGAGCAGTCCACCACCGGACCGACCTGCAGGGAACCACCGTCGCGCCCCAGGCCGTCCGGGAACACCACGCGCGGGCGGCCCTCCGTCGAGCAGTCCTGCGTCTGCTTGACGACGGTCTTCCCGCTCTTGTCCTTCTGGATGGTCTCGCTCTTGTGGACGCAGGTGATCTCGCCCTGGGCGGAGGTCTTGCAGTCGGCCGGGGGCTGGTCGGCGTACGCGTACGCGTGCGCCGCGCCGGCGATCACGGCGATGCTGCCGAGGAGCCCCGAGACGGTGGCGATCTTCTGTCGACTGAACATGTGCTGCGTTCCTCTGTGATCGGGACATGGCCGCAGCCCGGCCGCGCACCCCACTGGGGCTGCTACGCGTCCGGGCTGCCGTCGCCGTTGAAAGTGTGCTCAGCGCCTTTTACTTGGAGTCTTCCTGACCGCCGTACTGGCCGTAGCCCTGCTCGGGCGCCTGCTCCTTCGGGGCCTCGGGCGCGGCGACCGGGGCCTCCGGCGTGTAGCGCGGCTGGTTGTAGTAACCGCCCCACGTGGCCACGGCGTTGGCCTGCGAGTTGGCCACCGCGGTCAGCTGCGGAGGAGCGTCGTCCTCCTGGCCGCCGGCGAAGCTGACGCCGACACCGAGGGCGGACAGACCCGCGACCACTGCGGCTACGACCGCAGCGCGCTGAAACTTGCGCATGTTAGACCCTTTCTTACCCGGGCGTGACGCCCTGGCTTGACTACTTAATGTGAGCATATACACACGTTACGTAGCAATTTGGGATCTAAGCGCTTTCCGTCGTGTCGGGCTCCGGTAATCAGCCCAGCAGGGCGGGCAGGTCCAGACCCTTTTCCGGCGCCTGCTGCGAGCCGAACGGCGTGGTGTTGGAACAGGTGATTTGGGGTCCGAACCGGGTGGTCCCATTTCCTACGGCGGCGGGCAGCGACACGGGCTTCGTCGGCAGGCAGGTCTGCTCCTGGCGGAGGATGAACCCGTCGCCGTCGGGCGTCTCACCCTTTACCTGCTGAATGCAGGTGACGTTGCCCTCGATGTCGCGCGAGCAGATGCCCGGTCCCGGCGTGGCGGACGCCTGGGTGACGCCGGCACAGGCCACGGCGAGGCCACCAAGGAACCCCGAGACGGCCACGATCTTCTTCCTGCTGAACATGTGCTGCGTTCCTTTGTACTTGGGCCCCTTCCGGGGTCAGCCGGTGAAGGCGTTGTTGAACTGACCGCAGGTGGTGTCGAGGGTCTGGGAGAGGCCGAGCACGCCGACCGGCAGGTCGTTCTCGGCGACCGTCTGCGGGCTGCACTCCTGGTAGGGGCGGTAGTGCTCGGCCACCTTCGGCACGGTGTCGTTGCTGTGGCCGTGGCCGTGGGCGTAGGCGGTACCGGCGCCGGCACCGATGGCGGACAGTCCGCCGGCCGCCACTGCCGCCGCGATCATGGCCTGTTGAAGCTTGCGCATGGAACCCTCGGTCCTTCATTGCCTGTATGGCGAGGCTGATTGATGTCGAGGCTGATTGCCTACCGTGACTGAATGAACACTAGCAGTAGCGATCCGGGGTATTCCACACCGCGCCGTCGAACACACCGTGGCGCAGGCTCACTTGGCGCGGGCAAGGAAATGCCGGGCGATTTCCAGCGGTGTGTTTTTCATCCAACTCGTCCGCGTCATGGACTCGTTCGTGGACGTGCCAGCAATACCCCAGCGAAAAGGCCGAGTTGCGCCGCGCGTGTGTTACGAGAATGTCGGCTCGGCGGCCCGGACACGCTGACGCGCGGCCACCGCGAGGACCAGGTTCCGCAGTCCCTCGACGTACCGCTGCATGTTCTTGTACGCGATGTCGGTGTCCGGGTAGCGGGCGGCGAACCACAGGCCCTCGTGCAACCGGTTGACCCAGGCGCACACCTGGTCGCCGTACGACACCCGGATCAGCCCGTACGCCTTGCGCTCGGTCCACTGGGCCGAGCCGGGGACGACACGGGCGTCGACGTACGAGACGATCGAGTACAGGTCCGGCGAGGTCGGGCGGAAGTCCGCCCCGAGCAGGCGCAGTACCCGGGCCAGTGGCATGCGGGACAGCGAGCGGTTGGCGCGCAGTTCGGCGCGGACCGCGGCGAGCGCGCTGTCGAAGTCCCGTGTCACCGGCACCTCGATCGGCGCGCCGCCGACGTACCAGCCCACCGAGTCCGACCACTCGGACTTCATCCGGGTGTGGAACGGCACGACCGTGCGGTAGACCGGCTGGCCGCCGATCTCGTGGACGATCAGGCTGGTCGCGGCCAGGACGCCCACCAGACCGCCGCCGTAGGGGCGGCAGTACGCCTCGAAGGCGGCGGCGGCTTCCGCGTCCACGAGGGGTTCGCGCAGCAGCTTCTGGGCGGGCAGCGTGCCGCCGGGCCGCAGGCCGAGGTCGACGGGGAAGTTCGGCAGCCTCCCGTCGCAGCGGCCGATGAACTCCCGCCAGCGGGCGACGATCGCGTGCGTGTCGTCGATCCCGTCCGCGTTCGCCCGCTCCAGTTCACAGAAGTCCACGTAGCTGCCGACCGGCGTGCCGGCCAGGGCACGGCCCGCGAGCCGCGCCGCGTACAACTCGTGGATCTCGTCCGGGAGTCGCTGCAGCGAGTAGGAGTCGACGTTGGTGTGGTCGAAGGCCAGGTACACGCTGGTGGAGTCGTCGCGGACGACCGCCGCGTAGATGAGGTTCGGCCAGCCGAGCGCGTCCGCCGCCACGTCGAATCGGTCCTGCAGGTGTCGTACCAGCGCGCCCGAGTCGGTGAAGTCGCCGACCACTTCGCGGCGCAGCGACACGTCGTGGCCGTCGAGCGTGAACCGGCGCATCTCGTCGCCGGCCCAGCGGAAGCCGCTGCGCAGCGTCTCGTGCCGCAGCGTCCAGTCGCGCAGGGCCCCTTCCAGCGCGTCGAGGTCGGCTCGGCCGGGCAGGTCGAACGCCGTGCCGAGCCAGGTCGGCACGAACAGCCCGTCCTCGCGGACCGTCCGCGCCGTTCTGATGTGCGACTCCTGGTTGTACGCCGGCGGCCGCGGATCCGGCGGCGTCGCTGCCGCCGCCGCGACGGTCGCCGGACTGAACGTCCACTCGACGAGCCGTCCGGGCCGGACCTCGCAGCGCTGGATGTCAGAAATTCGCACAGGGCGCCTCCGATAGCAGGTGGGCACAGACCCGATCAGGGGATTGGCGTGCGCGCGAGCGGTGGCCGCCGTGTCGCCGCCTTTTCAGCGGAAGGTGTGGTTCCCCGAACGCAGAAGCGATCAGCGGATGTTGACGGCCGCTCCGGCCGCCGTGACCAGCCGGAGGCGGTCGCGTTGATGCAGGGGGCGACGGCTGTACGGCGGTGCGGACGGTACGGCGGTGCGGACGCCGCGGGGGTGAGGGGAACGTGATGTCCCGCGTCCGCCTCACCCCGGCCGGCTCCACGCTCACCGGCTGCACGTTCACCGGCTTCACTCGTACAGGTAGATCCCGCTCAGGTCGTCCACCTCGTCCGGTGTCACGTCCCACGGGGGCAGCTTCTCGTGCCGGGCCACGATCCGGCCGTGCTGGGCGTCGTGCGCGCCGGGCGGACGGTCCGGGAGGTAGCGGTGGTCGGGATGGCGCTGCTGCCAGCGGGTCCACTGCAGGTCCACGAAGGCGTGGTGCAGCCAGAAGACGGGGTCGTTGACGGCGGCGCCGCCGAGCATCACCCCGCCGACCCAGCGGTGCACCCGGTTGTGGTTGCGCCAGGAGACGTTGCCCCGGCCGGGCCCCCACCCTTCCAGCTTGTTGCGGAAGCCCCTGGTGACCGTCGAGTCCCAGGGCGCGGTGTCGTAGACCGGGTCCGACAGCGCCCACTCCAGGTCGCCGCCGGTGGGCAGCGTGATCGGGGCGCGGGCGCGGCCGAGGTCACGGGTGAGGTACTTCCCGTCGGTCACGCCCTCGGTGATGGGCCAGCGGCCCGCCCGGTAGGCGAACGGGCCGGTCATCACCTGCCGGTCCGAGCGCCGTCCGTTGCCGCCGAGCAGGTCGTCGGTCCAGGGCGGGGAGGTGGTACCGCGGTCGCGGGTCCAGTCCCAGTACGGCACCGTCACCGAATCGTCCACCCGGCGCAGCGCGCGCTCCAGTTCCAGCAGGAACTTGCGGTGCCAGGGCAGGAAGGAGGGCGCCATGTGGGCGGCGCGCAGCCCGGACTCGCCGTCGGGGTGGTAGTACGCCAGGTGCATGCGTACGAACTCGTCGTACTCGCCGCGTCGTTTGACCTCCAGCAGGGCGCCCACGAACCGTTGCCGCTCGGCTCGGGTCAGCCTGCTGACGTTCTTACGCGTGTACGCCATGCTCGCCGCCCAGGTGCATCGGGCCCCCGCCCATCGGGCCCGGTGCCAGGTCGCGCAGTTCCTCGTCGGGGCCCAGTTCGTCGACCGCCCCCCGGGCCGCGGCGAGCGGGGTCGGGTACGAGCGGTAGTGGTCGACCATGCTCAGCCAGCTGCCGTCGGCGCGGCGCATCAGGTGCAGCGGGCGGCCGTCGACCGTGACCTGCCATCCGCCGCCCAGGGCCCGCTGTGCCCGGGGCACCTCGATGCCGCGGATGTGGCGGCCGCGGTAGGTCTCGTCGAAGTCGGTGGGTTGCCGGCCGTCGTCCGGGGCGGCCGGGGGCCGGTCGCAGGCCACGACCGCCGGGGCGAGTGCCGCAGCGACGGCCGAGCCGAGCAGCCCCCGCGTCACGTCCCGCCGCGTTCTGCCCGGGGGCCGGTCGGCCCCCTCGGCCGGGGTCCCGCGCTGTCCGCCCGTCGGCGCTCCGCCGGCGTCTACGACCATGGTTCACTCCTCGTCCGGTGCGGTTTCCGAGAGCGGTAACCGCCGGACGGGCCTCCCGGTCACCGCGGTGCGGCCGGACCGGTGACCGGAATCCGCCGGTCAGCCGGTCAGCCGGTCCAGAAGGTCCACCAGCGGGTCAGGACCAGCATGCCGACGATGCCGATGTGCAGCGCCGGCGGCAGCCAGGTGAACTCGGCGAGGAACATCCGCAGCGCGGTCGTCGCCGGCAGGAACCGGTGGTGTACGGCGAACGCGGTCACGTACCAGAACAGCAGGATCGTGGCGACCCAGGCCAGACAGCACCACAGGCACAGCGCGTTGATCCGGTACAGCGACTGGAACTGCAGCCACGACACGAACCCGACCCCGAACAGACAGCCCGCCTCGAAGGCCAGCCAGTACCAGCGCGGGAGGAAGGCGCCGGCCAGCAGGCTCATGCCGACGCAGATCACCACGCCGTAGGCCACCAGGCCCAGCATCGGGTTGGGGAAACCGAAGACGGAGGCCTGCGCGCTCTTCATGACGCTGCCGCAGGACACCACCGGGTTGAGGCTGCACCCGGGGGTGAACCCCGGGTTCCGGAGCAGCTTGAACTCGTCGAGGGTGATGACCCAGGAGGCCAGCAGCCCGGCGGCGCCCATGAGCACCAGGAACAGCGCGAAACCGCGGCCGCCGCCCGCCGCCCGGACGGCCGGCGCCGCCGGCATCAGCGGGCCGCCACGTCACGTCGCGGGCAGCGTCGGCGTGGGGACGGGCAGGCTCGGCGTGGGGACGGGCAGGCTCGGCGTGGGGACGGGGAGGCTCGGGAGCGTCGGGAGCGTCGGCAGTCCGGGCAGGCTGGGGGCGGGCAGGCCGCCGGAGAGCAGCACGGCGGCGAGGTAGCCGACGAGGGCCGTCACGACCGCGGTGACCGCCGGGACGACCTGTGTGGCGGCGCCGGAGGTGACGGCCTTCAACAGGGCGTCCAGTGCCTTGTTGAGCGCGGTGAGCGCGTCGCTCGTGAGGTCGGCCCGCGCCTTGGCGCCGCCCAGGGTCTTCGGGGCCGGCTTCTTCGGGGCCGGCGTCTTCGTGCCCGGGGCCGCGGCGGTGAGCGTCGAGGAGGCCGTCGACGAGGCCGGCGCCACCGCGGTGACCTTGGCGATGGCGTCCTTGGCGGCCTGGACGAGCGAGGTGGCCTGGGCGGCGGGGAGTTGGCCGTTGTCGGCCTTGAGCACCGCGTTGAGCAGGTCGGTGACCGGGGTGAGGACGATTCCCAGGTTGGCGAGCACCTTGATCTGCACGAGGAGCGCGTCCGCGCCGGGGACGGGCGCGCGGGACGCCGCGGGGACACGCTCCCGGGCGGAGTCGGCCGCGACGGCGGCCGGGCCGGTGACGCCGGCCAGGAGGGCGGTGCAGAGCGCGGTGGACGCGATGCGCCGGACGGACAGACCACGCATGAGGGTTCCTCTCGATGGGGCGTCGGATTCGATGATGCGTCGGATCCGGTATTCAGATCCTTTGTTCTGATTCGTTGTGTTGTATTCAGATCTTTTGCACACCGTGAAATCAACCCGCGCCGTCTGCAACCGATTCAGGGCCATCCCGGGGATATCGGGGGCCATCCGAGGGGCAGGCGGGCGATCGGGTGAATTCCATGGCATTCGCCGTATCCCGGTTTCCTCGCGCCTACACATCTCGTTCACAGTCTGCGGGTCGTGGCGAGTGCGCGTGTGCGGCATCACGGTCCCTGCGACGACTGCCCCTTGAGAGAAAGACAACGAGAGTGCGACAGACCCTGAGCAAGGGATTGATCGTGGCCGCCGCCGCGACGAGCGCCCTGTCCCTGTACGGCACGTGGGCGTCCGCGGACTCCCGGGTCCACGGGACCGCGGCGGACTCCCCCGCCGCGCTGGCGGGCAACACGCTCCAGCTGGACGACACCGACGAGCCGGCGACGTCGAAGCCCGCGCTCGCGGACGACACGTCCGCGACCGGCGCCGCCGCGAAGGACACCTCGTCGAGCGACGCGGGCGCGAACGGCAGCGCCTCGGCCCTGGTCACCACCCCGTCGACCGAGCCGAGCGAGGAGCCTTCCTGCGGGTGCTACGGCGACGACGAGACGCCGACCCCCACGCCCACGCCGACTCCCACGCCGACTCCCACCCCGAGCAAGCCGAGCACCTGGACCACTCCGGCGCCGAAGCACGTCGTGCCGAAGGCGCCGCCCGCGCCCCAGATGGCCGAGACCGGCTCCGAGAGCGTCATCGCGGCCACCGCCGCCAGCGGCGCCCTGCTGGCCGCCGGAACGGTGCTGTACCGGCGAGGCCGGGCCACGTCCCGCCGGTAGTCCGCCGGGTGCCGGGTGCCGGACGCCTCGCGCCCGGCACCCTCCGCCCTCCGTCCGGCTGGCCGGCCACGCGAGGGCCGGCCGTGCGGGGCCGGCCTTGCGGGGCCGGCCTTGCGGGCCCGGCCTTGCGGAGGATCCGCCTGGCGGAGGATCGGCCGGGCGCCCAGTGTCGAGCCGTCCGACTCGATTGGTGCATCAGGCGTATACATGGCTGTGCCTCAGCTGGTGGGGCCGCCGCACCGAAGGAGTGGGAATGACGTCCGAGCGTCGCCGGTCCACCCTGAGGCGAATGGCGTTCATCGCCGCCGGAGTCCTCGCAGCGGCGGCCGTCGTGCGGGGCCCGGCCTTCCGGACCGACACCGCGGACAAGCCCGGTGCCCGGCACTGCGCGGCGGTCGAGCGGTCCGGGCCGGCCGGTCCGGGTCCCGCCGTCTGCCCCGCCGACGGCGCCCCCGCCCCCTCGGGACCGGCCGCCTCCCCGCCCGCGTTCGGCGCGTACCTGGACAACGGGTCCGGCGGGGTGATGGACACGAAGGGGTTCAGCCGCTGGCTCGGCGGCTCCGACGTGCGGGTGGGCCGCTCCTACCTGCCGGGTGACCTGTGGAGCAACATCGAGGGCGCGCCGGGTTTCCTCGACAGCTGGGTCAGATGGCGGCGGGACAGGGACGACCGGCTGTTCGTGCTCAACGTCCCGATGATGGAACGCAACGAGGCGCACCTGTCCGACGCGGAGGTCAAGGGTCTGCTGCAGCGGGCCGCCGCGGGCGCGTTCGACGAGCACTTCCGGACGCTGGCCAGGCACCTCGTCGACCTGGGGGCGCCGGACACCGTCCTGGTGCTCGGCTGGGAGATGAACGGCATCACCTACACCCACCGCTGCGGCCCCGACCCGCAGGACTGGAAGACGTACTGGCGGCGCGTCGTCACCGCCATGCGCTCGGTGCCCGGGCAGAAGTTCCGGTTCGACTTCGCCCCGAACCGGGGGGTGGACGCGGTTCCGTGGCCGCAGTGCTATCCCGGTGACGACGTCGTCGACATCATCGGCATGGACTCCTACGACCAGCCGGCCGGTCTCACCTTCGACGAGGAGGTGTCCGAGCCCTACGGCCTGCAGTACCAGGTCGACTTCGCGAAGGAGCACGGCAAGCCGTTCTCGTATCCCGAGTGGGGCCTGTTCCGCAACGGCGACGACGTGCCGTACATGCTGCGCATGCTCGCGTGGATGGACCAGCACAAGCCGCTGTACCAGACCATCACCGACTACTGCCCGCACGGTGTGTGGCAGTGCGCGAAGAACCCCCGGGCCTCCGCCCTCTACCGGGCGGCGCTGTCCGGACAGCACGCGCCCGATCCACAGCCGGAACCGCAGCCGGTGCCGGTGCCGTCGCCCACCACTCCGCCCGCGCCCGTGCCGCCCCCCGGGTCCCCGCAGCCCTCCTGCGCCTGCACGCCGACGGCATCCCCGGGCTAGGCCGGGCCCGGAGCCCCGGGGGCGGTGCCCGTCCGGCGCAGGATCCTCTTGCACCGCTCCCGCGCGGCGGCCTCGCAGACGGCGGCCGCCAGCAGGGGCGCGGTGCGCCGACGGGCCAGCAGGAGACGCTGGTTGACGACGGTCTCGGGCAGCCAGCGGTACTTGTACGGTTCGCTGCCGCGCAGAAAGCTCAGTACCGAGGGCTCGTCGGAGACGAGGTCGTCGACGGCCGCGTCGAGCATCATCGTCAGCACGTCCACCTTGTGCTCGCGCAGCCGTGGGTGGACGCCGTAGAGGTACTTCCCGGCCCACGGCCCCGACCTGAAGGTCAGATCGACGGTGACGACCTCGTCGTCCAGCAGGAACTCCTTCACCACGGCCTCGCCGGACCGGGCCAGCGGAACCACCGACCGGACCAGGTGGTCGAGGAAGCGCGGCCGCAGGTGCTCCGGTGTCACCTTCCTTCCCTGCCACTGCAGTCGGTGCAGTTCCAGCATCCGCCGCAGCGCGGGCTCCGTCTCATGGTGCTCCACGGTGCGCCACCGCACGCCGAGCTTCCTCAGCTTCCTCAGTTTGTTGCGCACCCGCTGGCCCCGGGGCTTGGGCAGCCGCCCGACCAACTCGGCCATGGGCAGGACGGGCACCTCCAGGCAGGTGGAGTCGCTCAGGCTGCGGCGCGGACCGCGCCAGGACCGGTAGACCCGCTCCATCGAGCTGCCGGGCCGTACCTCGCGGAAGTCGATCAGGGCGGTGCGGGCCAGCCCGGCCAGGGCCTCCGCCAGCGCCGGGGCGCCCTCGTCGGCCGCCGTGTCGTCGAGGAGTACGTCGCAGAAGTCGGAGATGGCGCCGCCGACCGGCACCAGCGCCGGCCAGGGGCGACGCACCCGCATCAGCGGCGCGACGGCCACCAGTCGGCCGTCCGCGCGTACCAGGACGAGCCGGAGCGCGCCCGGCTTCCCGTACGACAGCCACCAGGAGTGCAGCCAGGAGTGGGTCTGGAACGGCGTCGCCGAGCGGCAGGCCCGGTACAGCCGCGCCCACTCCCCCGCCAGGTCCGCGAACGCCTGCTCGTCGGTGCACACCTCGACCGACAGGGCGCGGCCGGATCCGGTCGTCACAGCGCCGCCTCCTGCGGTTCGTCGGCCGCGATGGCCGGGCCGGGCAGCTGCGGCCGCGCGCTCTCGCCGTCCCGCGTCGCCCGCCGGGGCCGGGACAGCAGGGCGAGGCCGCCCAGCAGACCTCCCGCGCTCGCGCCCACGAGCGAGGTCAGCGCCGGGGACGCGGACGACGGTTCGAGGGGCCTGAGGGCGCGGGACAGGCGCACCAGCGCGACACCCGTGTCGTTCCTGGACCGGTCGGCCTGCGCGGTCAGCGCGCCGGAGACGGCGTCGGCGATGGCGGCGGCCCGGCCGGGGCGCCCGGAGGTCGCCGTGATCGCGATCATCGGCGCGTCGGGCGAGGTCGCGACCTGCACGCTCTCGCGCAGCTTCGTCAGCGGCACGCCCGCGCTCTTCTGGGCGTCCCCCAGCACGGCGAGCTGCGTCACGACACGGCCGTACGCCTGCGCGTAGCCGAGCGCCGTGGCGGAGTCGGCCCTGGTCCGGTCGGCCGGTACGGCGAGGACGTAGCTCGTGGCCGTGTACTGCGCCGGCTTCAGCACGCCGTACGCGCCTCCGGCCGCGGCGCCGAGCAGCGCGCCGGCCGGGACGAGCCAGCGCAGCAGCAGCGCCGCCCGGGCGCGCATCCGGTGCGCCGGTGGTGCGGGCGGGCTGGGCTTGTCGGTCATCGGGGCCTCACTTCCCTCGGGTTGGGCCGGACAGGAGGGCCGTGTACACGTCCATCACCTGTCGGGCGGTTCGCTCGATGCCGTAGTGCCGTACCGCGTCCGGGACGGCACGTTCGCCGGGCCCCGCCGCGCGCAGCCGCAGCAGTTCCCGGGCGTAGGCGTCGGTGCCGCCGGTGACCCGGCGGGCGCCCGGCGCGGACTCGGGCGGCAGGTCGTCGACGGCGGGGCAGGTGGTGTACAGCACGGGCAGCCCGGAGGCGAGCGCCTCCAGCACCGCCAGGCCGAAGGCCTCCTCGGCCGACGGGGCGGCCAGCACGTCCATCGCGGACAGCAGGGAGGCCAGGTCGGGCGCCTGGTCCCGGGAGTCCGTCAGATACGGCCGTTCGCCGGTCAGCACCACCCGGTCGGCGACCCCCAGGTCCCGGGCGGTGCGCCACAGCGCCTGCTGCTGGCCACCGCCGCCGACCAGCAGCAGCCGTACGTCGGCGGGGAGCCGGTCCAGGGCGCGGACCAGCAGGTCGAAGCGCTTGCCCGGGGCGAGACGGCCGAGGCCTCCGACGACGTACGCGTCCTCGGGGATCCCGTAGTGGATCCGGGCCTCCTTGCGCCGTACCTCGTCGTAGCGGAACAGGTCGGCGTCCACGCCGTTCGGGATCGTCCGGACGCGCGATCCGGGCACGCCCCATCGGCGCAGCCGGTCGGCCACCGTCGGCGAGACCGCGACGGTGGTACGGCCGAGGCGCTCGCCGGCCAGGTACAGGGCGCGGACGCCCGGGGTCAGCCGGCGGCCCTCGATGAGGCTGTCGCCCAGGGAGTGCTCGGTGGCCACCACCGCCCGTACCCCGGCCAGCCGTGCCGCGATCCGGCCGTAGAGACAGGCCCGGTACAGGTGGGTGTGCACCAGGTCGTAACGGCCGGTCCGGATCAGCCGGGTGAGCCGGGGCAGGGCGCCGAGGTCGCGGTTGCCGCCCATGCCGAGGTGGGTGACGTGGACGCCGTCGGCACGCAGCCCCTCGGCGACCGGACCGGGGTCGGTCAGCGTCACCACGTCACAGCGGACGGGCAACCGCCGCAGCAGCAGCCGCAGTTGCTGCTCGGCACCGCCGACCCCGAGACCGGTGATGATGTGCAGCGGTTTCACACGGCCTCCAGGGCGCGCCCCCGGACGCGGGCGAGGCGTCTCTTCAGCTCCAGGCGCACGGCGGTGTCGGCCTGTCCGAGGTGGAGCCGGGGCAGCGCGTGGTCGCCGGCCAGGGCCGGGTCGGGGGCGATGGCGCAGGCGTAGCGGTAGCCGGCCTCGCGCACGGCGGCCCGCACCCGCGCGTCGAGCGTGCCGTACGGGTAGCAGAAGCCCTGCACGTCGGCGTCGATCAGCTCGGCCAGCGCGGTACGGCTGCCGTGCACCTCGGCGCGCAGCTCCTGGTCGGTGACCCGGGTGAGGTCGAGGTGGGTGAGGCCGTGCGAGGCGATCTCGATGCCCGCGGCAGCGGCCCGGCGGATGCCGTCGGCGTCGAGGAGACGTTTGCGCGGGCCGAGCGGGTCCCAGTCGTTGGCGCCGTCGAGCCGGCCGGGCAGCACGAACAGGGTGGCCCCGCACCGGCGGCGGCCGAGCACGGGCAGCGCCTCGGTGACGAAGTCGGCGTAGCCGTCGTCGAAGGTGAGCCCGACCAGCCCGCGCGCCTGTCCGCGTGCGCGGGCCGCGAGCAGCTCCCGCACGGCCACCCCGCGCAGACCCCGGCGTCGCAGCCAGGCGAGCTGACGGTCCAGCCGGTCCGGGGAGACGGTGATGTTGTACGGGTCCTCCTGGTGGTCGCAGACCGAGTGGTACATGGCGATCCAGGCGGCGGGGCCGCGCCTTCGGTGTCGTACGACCGGTGCGTGGCCGGGCCGGTGGCCCGGTTCGCCGGCCGGTCCGGTCGCGGGCGGGGGCGGGGGCACGGGGGAGTCAACGGCCATGGTCCGGCTTTCGTGTGACGGGGCATCGGAGGGGGAGCGCGGCGAAGGCCAGGAGGGACCGGGCGCCGGCCACGTCGAGGGCCCACAGCAGCGGGACGAAGACGGCCGTCACGGCCGCGCAGCCCACGGCCACGGCGGCCCAGGGCGCGGTGAACGGCGCCGCGCAGAGCGCCCCGGCCGCCACGGCGCACAGGGCCGCGCCCACCGCCTTGCCGAGTTCGGCGACGACCCGGTGGACGCGCACGGGTACGCTGCGCGCGCCCAGCCCGTGCAGCAGGAGCAGCGCGGTGAGGGTGATGCCGGCGGCGTTGGCCGCGGCGATGCCGCGCGCGCCCCAGAAGCCGACCGTCCAGGCGCCGGCGCCGGTGGTGACCGCCAGGCCCGCGGCCATCGCGGCCAGCGGGTACCAGCTGGCGCGCCCCGTCGAGAAGTACGACCGCACGAGCGCGCCCACCAGCGTGTGGCCGAGCAGCCCGAGCGCGTACACCCGCATCGCGGAGGCGGTCGCGGCGGTGTCCGAGGCGGTGAACGCGCCGTGCTGGAAGAGGAGTTGGATGATCCGTGGGGCGATGGCCACGACCATGGCGGCGCCCAGCAGCACGAGGGCGCCGACCAGGACGAGGTCCCGCTCGATCCGGTCCCGGGCGCGCAGCAGGTCGCCCTCGGCGACGGCCCTCGCCAGCACGGGGAAGGTGACCACGCACACCATCAGCGCCAGCGACATGGGCAGCTGGGCGACCTTCTGGGCGTAGTTGAGGTGTGAGATGGCGCCTGCGGGCAGGGCGGAGGCGAAGTGGCGCTCGACGAGGACCTGCGACTGGCGGCACAGCACGAACAGCAGCACCGCCGTGACCAGGGCGAGGGTCAGCGGCCGCCGGTCGTCGCCGCCGGCGGCCGGCACGGCCCGGGGTCGGGGTCCGGCGGAGATCCGGCGCCACAGGAACGGCGCCTGGACGGTGATCATGAGGCACCCGCCGAGCGCGACGCCCAGCGCGGCGGCGCGTACGCCCCAGCGCTCGCCGAGGCCGTACACCGTGCCGATGACCGCGATGTTGAGGGCGACGGAGATCGCCGCGGGGGCGAGGAAGGAACCGTGGGCCCGCAGGGCCGCGCTGCAGTACCCGGCCAGTCCGAAGGTCAGCACGCAGGTCGCCGTCAGCCGGGTGCAGTCCACAGCGAGGGACGCGTCGGGCAGGCCGGGGGCGAGCAGGGCGACCAACGGCGGCGCCCCGGCGATCAGCACCACGGCCGTGACGGCGAGGCCCAGGCACAGTCGTGGCAGGGACGCGGCGACCAGCGCCCGTACCGGGTCGGGTGCGCCGGACGCGCGCGCCCGGCGGGCCAGCGCCACGCTGAACGCGGGGACGAGAACGTAGGCCATGCCGCCGTCGATCAGCAGGGTGGCCGCCGTCTCGGAGATGGTCCAGGCCACCAGGAAGGCGTCGGTCTCCGCGCCGGCCCCGAAGAAGTGGGCGAGGGCCTGGTCCCTGCCGAGCCCGAGGACCGCTCCGGCCGCGGAGAGAGCGGCGGAGAGCAGGGTCGCCCTCGCCAGGAACCGGCCCGAGACGCCCCCCGGGGGAACCTCCCGCGCCGTGCGTACGGCGGTGGTCCGCGCGCTCTCGGCGTCGGCTGCCTCCTGGTGCGCGGTTGTCTGCTGGTGCTTGGTCGTCTCCTGGGCCGCCGCCGTCCCGGGTGCCGCCGTGGGCGTGGGCCTCACCGCTCGGCCCCTGACGAGGTGCCGGCCGTGGCGGCCAGGGCCCACCAGGCGGCGAGCCCCAGGACCACGGCGGTCAGGACGGTGGTGGGGCCGCCGATGTCGGCGTACAGGTAGTCCACGAGCAGCCACAGCAGCATCCCGCAGGCCGCGAGGGCGCAGTCCTGGGCGGGCCCCGCCCAGGACGGGGGTCGTGGTCGCGCTGATCGCCGTAGCCGTCGCAGGGCGCAGACCAGCAGGGCCAGCCAGCTGCCCGCCATGGTGACCAGGCCCAGCAGGCCCTGCTCGCTGAGGACCAGCAGGTACATGTTGTGCGGGGACAGCAGCGGCTGGCGGCGGAAGGCCTGGCCCGCGCCCTGGGTGTCGCTGCCCGACGACAGGGCGAGCGGGGCGTGCCCGTCCCGGTGGCCGGGAAAGGCCTTCAGTCCCACGCCCGTCACCGGGTGGCCGCGCCACATGTCGGTGGCCGCCGCCCACAGGCTGTAGCGGTCGACGACCGACTGGTCCGGCGCGTCGGCGACCCGGCTGATGCTGGCCAGCCGCTCCTGCAGCGCCGAGGCACCCACGCCGAACCCGCCCACCAATACCACCGAGGCGGCGGCCGCCACCGCGACCACCTTCGCCGCCCGCCGCACACCGGCCATCAGCAGCTGCGCCCCGCAGGCCACGGCCGTGGCGATCCAGGCGCCCCGGCTGAAGGAGACCGCGAGGGGGACGAGCAGCGCCAGCGCGCAGCCCGTCGCCACCGCCCGCACCCGCCGGCCGCGCGTTCCGAGGGCGAGCCCGGCCGCCGCGACCAGTCCGAGGGCGACGACGGTCGCCATCCCCATGACGTCGGACGCGCCGAACGTGCCCACCGCCCGGATGTCGGCCCCCTGGTACGAGGCCCCCGTCCCGGTGAGGTACTGGCGCACCCCGACCGTGCCCTGCCACAGCGCGAGGCCGACCAGCGACCACAGCACCGGCCGGGCGTCGCGCCGGTCCCGTACCAGCAGCACCACCGCGACGGGCACGAGCACGAACACCTGGAGATAGCGGGCCAGTCCGCCGAGCGCGTCGCCGGGTGTCGCCGCCCCGCTCGCGGCGACCGCGATGCCGACCACCGGCAGCCCGAGGACGACCGCGGCCGTCCGGGTGAGCGGGCGCCGCGCCTGCCGCGCGGTGTGGACGGCCGCCCACAGCACGACGAGTCCGGAGGCCGCGTCGGCGGGGGTGGCGCCGCCGTCCGGTGCGGCGGGCAGGCCCAGCAGGGCGACGACCGCCAGGACCGGCAGGACGGGGGCGGCCCGGCGCAGGGCCTGCGGCGGCGGCACGAGCAGTGGTGATGTCGCCGAGGGGGTGCTCACCGGCGCTCAGCTCCCTGTCGGCCGCACGAACAGGGCCGCCGTGCGCACCAGGATGCGGATGTCCTGCCACAGCGACCAGTTGTCGATGTAGGCGTTGTCGAAGCGGCAGCGGTCCTCGATCGAGGTGTCCCCGCGCAGCCCGTGGACCTGGGCGAGTCCGGTGATCCCGGCCCGCATCCGGTGGCGCGCCGGATAGCCCGGGTAGGTCTGGCTGAACTTGGCGACGAAGTACGGCCGTTCGGGCCTGGGGCCGACCAGGCTCATGTCGCCGCGGAAGACGTTCCACAGCTGGAGCAGCTCGTCCAGCGAGGTGCGGCGCAGGAACTGGCAGAAGCGGCTCATGTCCTGCTCGTCCGCCACGCTCCAGCGGGTCGCGGCCTCGTGCGCGCTGGCGGGCCGGTGGGTGCGCAGCTTGAGCATCGTGAACGGCCTCCCGTCCTTGCCGATCCGTTCCTGCCGGAACACCACGCCGGGCCCGTCGACAACCCTGAGCACGGCCGCGCAGACCAGCAGCACCGGGCCGGCGAGCAGCAGCAGGGAGCCGGACAGGGCCACGTCGAGCATCCGCTTGCCCACGCTGTCGTGCCGCCACCCGGCGCCCGGACACAGCAGCCTGCGGGGGAAGCCCGCGAGGTGCCCCGCCCGCGCCCGGCGCCCGCGCGGGTCGTAGGGCGGCGGGTCCGCGTCGAGTTCCCACAGCGCGCACCCCCAGGTGGCGAACTCCCGCAGCAGGGCGGCCCGGTGCGCACCGGAGGCGGACCCGACGACGAACACCGTCTCCACCCCGTTCTGGATGAGCGCGCGCCTCGCCTCCTCACCCGTGGTGAGCACCGGCAGCGCGGGGCCGCCGCCGACATCCGGGACGGCGTCCGGGGCGTCGGCCACGACGCCCACCGGCCGTACTCCGCAGCCCGGGTAGCGCTGCAACGCCGCCGCGACCCGCATGGCCGCCGGGACCGGGCCCACCACCAGAGCGGGGCGGGGCCGGTGCCGCAGTGCCCTGCGCCGCTGCGCGTGCACCGCCTCGCGGCCCGCGCAGGCCACCAGGCAGTGCACGGTGCAGGCGGTGACGAGCACGCTCATCGGCAGCGGCCGGGGCGTGCAGAGCGCCGCGACCACCGCCCAGCCGACGGCGATCCGCCCGCAGACGGCGGGCAGTTCGTCGAGCACGCCGGGGACGGCCGAGGTGTCGTACAGCAGGGCCTGCCGGTTCAGGCCGAGCACGCACAGGGCCAGCAGGACGATGAGCAGCGGGTACCGGTGGGCGCCGGGCACGGCCAGCGCGCCCAGCAGGGTGCCGGCGCCGTCGGCGATCAGCAGGGGTGTCCAGGGGGTCCGCGGCGGACGGCGGGATTCCCGTCCGAAGGGCAGCCCGCGCCCGGCGGCGGTGCCGGGCGGGTCGAGTACGGTGACGGCGCGCCCCGCCGCCCGAGGCTGCCCCGCGGGAGAGGGAACGGTGCTTTCCGCAGTCATGTGGTGATGGACTCCCTGCTCTGGTTGGGGACGACGACCGGCGTGGTGACGATGCCGAGCAGTTCGCGGTACAGGCCGATCACCTCGTCCGTGACGTTCCGCACGTCGTGGGCGCCGAGCACATGGGCGCGGCCCTGCGCTCCCAGCGCCGCGCGCAGCGGGGCACGGCGCAGCAGTTCGGCCAGCGCCCGGGCCAGCGCGTCGGGGTCCTCCGGCGGTACCAGGCAGAACGGCGGATGGCCGGGCGGCAGGCTCTCGCGCGCCCCGCCCACGTCGGTCACCAGGACCGGCCGGCCGCAGGCCATGGCCTCCAGGGGGACGAGCGCCATGCCCTCCCAGCGGGACGGCAGGACCACGACGTCGGCGGCCCGGTACCAGGGGGCGGCGTCGGGGGCGGGGCCGGCGAACTCCACCGAGGCGGGCGCGGCCGAGCGCAGCCGGTCCGCGTCCGGTCCGTCGCCGACCAGCACCAGCCGGGCGGCGGGAAGTTGGCGCTCGACGGCGGGCCAGGCCCGCAGGAGCACGTCCTGGCCCTTCTGGCGGCACAGCCGTCCCACGCACACGACCAGGGGGCCGGCACCGGGCCGGGCGCTCGGCCCGTCCGGCCGGAACCGGTGCGTGTCGACGCCGTTGGGGGCCACGTGCCACCGGGCGGTGATGCCCCGCTGCTCCCCGGTACGGCGTTCCGCCTCGCTCACGCACAGGACGCGCGCCGCCCAGCGCGCCCCGAACCGCTCCCAGCGCACGGCCGCTTCGGCCATGGCCCCGTCCACGGCCTCGAACGACCAGGCGTGCGGCTGGAAGACGGTCGGGATACGGCCGCGCACCGCGAGCCGTGCCGCGAGCCCCGCCTTCGCGCTGTGCGCGTGCACCACGTCGGGCCGTACCTCGCGCACCAGCCGCGCGAGCCGTCCCACCTCGGCCGGGAGCCGGTGCCCCGGTGCGCGGGTCGCCTCCCAGGGGAGCACTCCGCAGCCCGCCGCGCGCAGCGCGTCCGTCAGGGTGGCGCCTCGCGGGCAGGCCACGGTGACGCGCAGTCCCGCGGCGCGCTGTGCCGCGGCCAGGTCCGTCACGAGCCTGGCGACACCGCCCTCGACCGGCTGAGTGATGTGCAGGATGCGCATGACCGAGGCTTCCCTTCCGAAGAAAGATTCCGAACTGAAATGCGTCGGATTCGGAAGGCAACACTAGCCTCTTATCCGTACTTATCTACGAACCCGTCAACTGTGTCGGAATGGCGCGGTACGCCGACGGGGGGACCGTATATCTTTTCGTATGAGTTCCTGGAAGTTGGCATCGGCGGAGTTTCCCGTGACGCCCTTCTCTCGTTAGCCCGGATGAACCGAGATCCCAGGCACTCGAAAGGAACACAATGAAGAGTCTGAAGGCTGCCGCGGTCATTGTCGGCGCCCTTGCCATCGCCGGTACCGCCGGGCCCGCTCTCGCGGCGGACGTGCCGGCGCAGGGCCTTCTCGACGACGGCCGGTCGGTCGCCCACACTCTCCCCAACGCAGCCGAGATCCCGGCGGGCTACCTGGCCAACGATGTCAAGCACACCACGGACGGCGTCAAGCGGTCGGGGGTCGTGAAGACCCCCGTGTTCGGCGGCACCCTGCCGAATCCCCTCAACGGAAAGGCGCCCGCCTCGCTGCCCCTCGGCAAGTAGGGGCCACTCGGCACAAGACGCACACCGGCAGGGCGGTTCGGGTCGGCTCCGTAGTTCTCGGAGCCGACCTTCGACGTTTACCGGACGCCATTTTTTACCGAACGGGACGCTTTACCGAACGGGACGCTTTACCGAACGAGACGCTTTACCGAACGGCATGCTTTACCAGACGGCATGCTTTACCGGACGGGACGCTTTACCGAACGGGACGCTTTACCGAACGAGATTTTTCACCGAGGGGCATTGTTCACCGAGCGGTGTTCGCCGGAAAAGAAAAGCCGGTGGCGGCCCGCCGAGTTTCGACGGACCGCCAGGGTGAGGCACTGCTCAGAACAGCAGGCCGCCCGTGTAGGTGCCGAGCTGCGACTGGTCGACGCCACCGGTGTTGCAGGCGGCGTAGTGCGAGTTCGGCGCGACGATGCCGCCGAGGACGGCACCGTTGGACCACGGCGCGATGCAACGGCCGTCGACGAGGGCGCCGTTGGAGACGACGAGCCCCTGCTGAGGCGAGTTCACGACGATCGGGGACTCCGAGAAGCCGTTGCCACCGGTGACGGTGGTGTTGTTGTCGTCGGCCGCAGCGGTGCCGCCGGCCGCGAGGACGAGGCCCGCGGCCAGGACGGTGAGGGCCGTAACCTTGTTACGCATGTAATGCGCCTTTCGGGAGGGGGGCGGGTTGGTGCGTCTCCCCTGCTCCGAAGTGATTCGGAGCGCGAGGAGGGTCAGAAGAGCAGGCCGCCCGCGTACGGGCCGGTCTGCGACTGGTCGACGCCACCGGTGTTGCACGCGGCGTAGTGCGAGTTCGGCGCGGCGACGCCGCCGAGAACGGAACCGTTGGACCACGGCGCGACGCAGCGGAGGTCGACCAGCGTGCCGTTGGAGACGACGGCGCCCTGCTGGGGAGCGTTCACGACGACGGGGGACGACGAAAAGCCGTTGCCACCGGTGACCGTCGTGCAGTTGTCGGCCGAGGCAGCGCCACTGGCCGCCAGAACGATGCCCGCGGCGAGGGCGGAGACGGCCGTAACCTTGTTACGCATGAGATGGCCTTTCCGAACTGCTTTGTGAGGGGGTTCGCCTGCTCCGAATGACTCGGAACAGGGGGTCAGAAGAGCAGGCCGCCCGCGTACGGAGCGCGCTGCGACTGGTCGACCGCTGCCGTGTTGCAGGCGGCGTAGTGCGAGTTCGGCGCGACGACGCCGCCGAGAACGGAACCGTTGGACCACGGCGCGATGCAGCGACCATCGACGAGCGTGCCGTTGACGACGACAACGCCCTGCTGAGGGGCGTTGACGACGACCGCGGACGACGAGAAGCCGTCACCGCCAGTGACGTTGGTTGTGTTCGAGTGGGCGGAGGCAACGCCGGCACTGCCGCAGACAGCGCCAAGGGCGAGTGCGGTGAGGACCGCGAACTTCCTGGGCAACTCGGTTCCTTTCTGAATTCACGGTAGGCACGCTTACATAGCAAGAAACCGAAATATGCGGCGAAAGGTCACGGTGACACTGTTCCCACGGGACAGATTCCATCGGATGGCGGAACGACGTCACGCGGACATGCGTCCGGCCCACTGGCAAGGAGGGGACCAGTGGGCCGGAGTGGGTGTGCAGCTGATGGTCCGGATGCGCCTCGAGGTCTGCTGCCCCGGAGGCGCCGGACGCGGGTCGAACCGAGAACCGGATCAGAGTGTCAGAATTCCGGTTTCCCGGGTCATCCCTGGTTGAGCAGGTTACCGAGACCGGCGCTGGTCGGTGCGTTCAGCGGGTGGAGCTGAAAGGAACCGGTTCCGACGGGGTTCTTCACCGGAAGTGCGGGCTTCTTGCCGCCACTGGCACCCATACCGTCCAGATATACGCCGGAGACCTTCGCCGGCTTGTACGAGCCGGAGATCTTCGTCGACTGCTTCTGGTCGAAGGCGCTGCCCTTGGCGAGGTTGCCGTTGCGGGCCAGGCGCGTCACGGTGTCGGCCGCGGGCACGAGGGCCGGGGCGACGTCGGTCTGGGACATGAGGCCGAGCGGACCGGTGGTGCCGGCAGGCGTCTGGGCGGCCGACGCCGCGACGGCGGATCCACCCACAAGACCCGCGCCGATGGCCAACGCCGCAGTTGTGAAAACTGCCTTCTTCATGATTCACCTCACGTGAAAGGTAGCTCTGATCCGACAGATGGAGAACATAGCAGTCCGCAACCTGCCCAAAGTGACGCGCTACTCCATACGCATGAATGCCGCGGGAGTGAAACAATGCATTACTCGGGATAGTTCAGAGGTATTCACATTTGTTCGGCGAATCAATTGATCGTATGGTCCGCTACGACACCACGTCCTTGCGCGCGAACCCCCGGAAGGCCAGGGCGAAAAGCACGACTGCGTACGTTATGGAAATCGCAGCGCCCTGGATCATGCCGGACCACTCGGGTTTCGGCTGCACGGCGTCGGCCCAGGCGAACTGCCAGTGCGCGGGCAGGAAGTCGCGCCAGTGGCCGAGCGCGGTGACCGCGTCCAGGACGTTGCCGACGATGGTCAGGCCGACGGCGCCGCCGACCGCGCCGAGGGGGGCGTCCGTCCTCGTCGACAGCCAGAACGCCAGTCCGGCGGTGACCATCTGGGAGACGAAGATGTACGCCACCACCACCACGAGCCGCTGGGCCGCCGTGCCCGAGTCCAGCGCGCCGCCGGTGGGGATCTCCAGCGGCCCCCAGCCGTAGGCGGCGGTGCCGACCGCGAGGGCGACCAGCGGCAGCAGCAGCATCGCCGCCAGGCTCAGCCCGAGCGCCACCACGAGCTTGGACCACAGCAGACGGGCGCGCGGCACGGGCGCCGCGAGCAGATAGCGCAGGGAGGACCAGCCGGCCTCCGAGGCGACCGTGTCCCCGCAGAACAGGGCCACCGGGATCACCAGCAGGAAGCCGGCCGACACGAACAGGTTCACCGCGGCGAAGTTGGCGCCGGACGCGGTGGCCGTGTCCATCAGGGTGACCCGGCCGTCGCGGGAGGCCGGGTCACCGCCCACCGCGAAGGCGATGACCAGAACGAACGGCAGGACGGCCAGGATCGCGCCCATGACCAGCGTGCGGCGCCGCTTGAGCTGGCGGGCCAGCTCGACCCGCAGCGGCAGCGTGCGGCCCGCGCGGTAGCCGGAGGCGACCTCGACGGGCTCGACGGGCTCGGCGAGCGTGCTCACGCGGAACCTCCGATCAGGGTCAGGAAGGCGTCTTCGAGGCGGCGGTGGGGGCCGACGGACTGCACCGGGACGTCCAGCCGGACGAGTTCGGTGACCAGGCGCGGCGCGCTGCCGTCGGCTTCGAGGCGGACCAGGAGGCCGCCCTCGGTGGGGACGGCCGAGGCGACCCCGGACAGGGCGAGCACCTTCTCGACCACCGGCTCCTCCACGGGTGCGGCGGTGCCGACGAGCAGGGTGTCGCCGGAACCCACGATCTCGCCGACCGGTCCGGCCTGGACCAGCCGGCCGCGGTCCATCACCACCAGGTGGGTGCAGGACTGCTCGACCTCGGCGAGGAGATGGCTGGAGACTATGACCGTACGGCCGCCGGCCGCGTAACGGATCATCACCTCGCGCATCTCGCGGATCTGCGGCGGGTCGAGGCCGTTGGTGGGCTCGTCGAGGATGAGCAGGTCCGGCATGCCCAGCATGGCCTGGGCGATGGCCAGCCGCTGGCGCATGCCCTGGGAGTAGGTGCGCACCGCGCGGGCGAGGGCGTCGCCGAGGCCGGCGATCTCCAGGGCCTCGTCCAGGTGCGCGTCCTCGTCCGGGCGTCCGGTGGCCCGCCAGTACAGTTCCAGGTTCTCCCGGCCGGACAGGTGCGGCAGGAAGCCCGCGCCCTCCACGAACGCGCCGACCCTGGACAGCACCGGGGCCCCCGGCCGGATGGCGTGGCCGAAGACGCGGATCTCGCCGCCGTCCGGCTTGATCAGGCCCATCAGCATGCGCAGGGTCGTCGTCTTGCCCGCGCCGTTGGGTCCGAGCAGGCCGAGGACCTGGCCCTTCTCCACCCGGAAGGACAGCTCTTGCACCGCGTACCGGTCCGCGGACCTGGCGTACCGCTTGCTCAGGTCCGTTATCTGCAGCGGGACGTCGGCCAGTTCGGCGGCCGGCGCTGGGGCCGTCGTACGACGGCGGCCGCTGACCAGGAGGCCCAGTGCGAGCACCGCGCCGGCCAGCGGCAGCCACCACACCCAGGCGGGCAGCGCGGCGGCGGCGGTGGTCACGGCGGGGGCGGTGGGCACGCTCAGGGCGCCCTTGAGGGAGACGGTGTACGTCGCCGGGGCCGTCGGTGAGGCGTAGCCGAGGTCGGTGGAGGCGAGGACCAGCCGGAGCCGGTGGCCGCTCTGCACCTCGTGGTCGACGGCCGGGAGCGCGACCGTCACGTCCTTGCCGGACCTGGCGCCCGACACCCGCACGGGCGCGACGAGTTGGGAGGGCAGCACCTGCCGGGTGCCGTCCGGGCCGACGTCGTACACCTTCCCGAAGAGGACGGCGTCGTCGCTCGTGGAGGTCACATGGACGGTCGCCGTCGGGGAGCCGGTGATCCTGAGGCCGTGGGTCAGCGGGGCCGAGTCGAAGCGCGCGTACTGGCCGGGGAAGTCGAGGGAGAGGCCGACGCCGAGCGCGGACAGCTGGGCGAGGCCGGCGGAGCCGCCGAGGCCGGGTACGGCGGAGACACCGGGCGGGGAGGCACCCGCCGGGTTCTGGACGTGCTGCTCGCCGCCGGTCAGGGCGATCGAGCGCCGGTCGTCCTCCAGCCCGGGGTAGGTGTCCGCGCTCGCGCCGCGCAGCAGGGCGGCACCGTCGGTGGAGTCGATGCCCCCGGTGCGGGTGACCCGGAAGGCGGGGCCGGTGTCCCGGGACCTGTCGCCCTTGAGGTAGCGGTCGAACCAGGCCGTCACCCGGGACTCGACGCGGCCGGTCTCCATGTCGCCGCCGTCGTGGCCGCCCGCGATCCAGTCGACGTCGACGGGGGCGCCGCCCGCCCGGATCGCCTTGGCCGCGGCGTCGGACTGGGCCAGCGTGAACAGGGAGTCGGTCTGGCCCTGGGTCAGCAGCGTGGGCACCTTGATCCGGTCGGCTACGGCGGCCGGCGAGCGCTCCTCCAGCAGCGTGCGCGCGGCGGCGTCCGGGGCGCCGGCCTCGGCGACCCGGTCGTACATCCGGCACAGCTCGGGCTCGAACCTGGCGCAGCCGCCGCCGGTGTTGAAGAAGATCCCGGCCCACAGCTTCTTGAACACGCCGTTCGGGAACAGGGCGTCGGCCAGGTTCCAGTACGTGATCGACGGGGCGATGGCGTCCACCCGGTGGTCGTACCCGGCGGCGAGCAGGGAGATCGCCCCGCCGTACGAACCGCCCGCCACGCCCACGCGCGGGTCGCCCGGCTTGTCGAGACGGACCTGCGGCTGCTCGGCCAGCCAGTCGATCAGCCGGGAGACGTCGGCGACCTCGTGTTTCGGGTCGTTGAGGCCGATCTTGCCGGTCGAGCCGCCGAAGCCGCGCGCGGACCAGGTCAGCACCGCGTACCCGGCGCGCGCGAAGTCCTCGGCCTGCCGTCGCATGTCGTCCTTGTTGCCGCCGAAGCCGTGCGCCAGCAGGACTGCGGGGCGGCGCCCGGCGGACGCCGTGGTGAAGTACGAGGTGTCGACGCGCGCCCCGTCGGCCATCGTCATGACGCGGTCGGTCCGGCGCACCGGTACCGGATCGTCGGAGGCGACGGCCGTCCACGTGCCGGCGCCGGCGAGCACCACGACGGCGGCCGCGGCGGACATCAGCCGCCGCGGCCCCCGAAGCAGCCCGCGCAAGCCGGGCAGTCGAAGATCCATGCCTCAACGGTACGGGCCGCCACCGACATCCGATGCGCCCCCGGGTCTGAACTCCCGCCCTCCGTGGGGAGGACGGGTCCGCTCGGGTGTACTGCCGGTGCGGTACGAGCGGGCGCGGACGCCGTCGGCGGCGTACGCGCCGGTTCGCGCGAGGTCAGGCGCGGGCGTCCTCGGGGAGCGACACCAGCCACCGGGTCTCGCGGCGCGGGCGGAGGTAGAGGACCCAGTAGAGGGTGGCCACGGCGGTGATGCCGCCGGTCCACAGCAGGTAACTCGTCTCCTGCTGGCTGAGGATGTACGCCAGGACGACGATCAGCAGGAGGGGCATCGCGGGCCACAGCGGCATCCGCCAGGCCGGGGTGTGCCGGTGCGAGCCGCGCCGGGCCAGCAGGGCGGCGACCGCGACCAGCAGGTACATGCCGGTCACCGAGACGCCCGTGACGCCGTACAGGGTGTCCAGGTTCACGAAGCAGAGCAGCGCGCCCGGGACGCCGACCGCGAGCGTGGCCACCCAGGGCGAGCCGAAGCGGCCGAGCTTGGAGAAGACGCCGTTGACCGGTTCCGGCCAGGCCTTGTCGCGGGCGGAGGCGAACAGGACGCGGGAGTTCTGGATGACCATGACGATGCCCGCGTTGATGATCGCGAGGGCCACGCAGAGGCTGACGAAGGTGCCGACGGCGGAGTTCGACCACGCCGTGACCATGGAGCTGATGTCGCCGCCGGTCAGTTCGGACAGGTTCGAGGCGCCCATGGTGATGGCGACGACCGGGACCAGGATGACGACGGTGGAGATGGCGAGGGTGGCCAGTACCGTGCGGGCCACGTTGCGGCGCGGGTGCTCCAGTTCCTCGGAGAGGTAGACGGCGGTCGAGAAGCCCTGGGTGACGAAGAGGGCGATGGCGAGCCCGGAGACGACCAGCATGGCCGTCACGGTGTCCTGGTGGCCGTGCGCGCCCGCCACCCGCATGGACACCAGGCTGCCGATGCCGCGGTGGCTGTGGGTGAAGCCCAGCAGGGCGACGACCCCGGCGGCGATGACCTCGAGGACCAGGAAGATGCCGGTGATCCAGGCGTTGGCGCGCAGGTCCAGCAGGCCGGCCAGGGTGGCCAGCAGCATCACGCCCGCGCCGGTCATGGCGGGGTCCAGACGGACGATCGGGGCGAGGTACTCGGCCGTGCCCATGGCGATCACCGGCGGCACGATCATGACGACCAGGAGGGAGAGGACGAAGACGAGCCAGCCCGCGAGGCGGCCGGCCAGCGTCGAGACCATGGCGTACTCGCCGCCCGCGCTGGGGATCAGGGTGCCCAGCTCCGAATAGCAGAACGCGACGGCGACACAGAGGACGGAGCCGATGGCGATCGTCAGGGCGGTGGCGGTGCCGAGGGAGCCGAACAGGTCCGGGACGACCACGAAGAGCGTGGAGGCCGGTGTCACGCAGGACAGGGTGAGCAGGGTGCCGCCGACGACGCCGATGGAGCGCTTGAGCGTCTGGGGGCTGCCCTGGGGATCCCCGGGCGGGGCGTCGACAGGGCGGAGCGTGTCGGTCATACGGCGGTTCCGATCGACTCGTGCGGATGCCTCCGGCGGCGGTGGTGTTGCCGCATGGAACCCCGACGAAAACCGCCGCGTCAATAGATGTCCACCTACGGAATCCGCAGCGATCGGCCGCCAGAAATGTCGATCACGTCACAACGGTGCGGTCCGTACGGACTCTTGTCCCGCTACGGGAACCGCAGGGCGCGTCCGCAAAAAAAGGGGCCGTCCGCATGGCGGACGGCCCCTCGTGGCCGCGTCAGTGGTTGCGCGGGAAGCCCAGGTCGACACCGGTCGGTGCGTCGGCCGGGTCGGGCCAGCGGGTGGTGACGACCTTGCCGCGGGTGTAGAAGTGCGTGCCGTCGTTGCCGTAGATGTGGTGGTCGCCGAAGAGCGAGTCCTTCCAGCCGCCGAAGGAGTGGTAGCCCACCGGGACCGGGATCGGCACGTTCACGCCGACCATGCCGGCCTCGACCTCCAGCTGGAAGCGGCGGGCCGCGCCGCCGTCCCGGGTGAAGATCGCGGTGCCGTTGCCGAACGGCGAGGCGTTGATGAGGGCCAGACCCTCCTCGTAGGTGTCGGCGCGCAGGACGCACAGCACCGGGCCGAAGATCTCGTCCTGGTACGCCTTCGCCGTGGTCGGCACCTTGTCGAGCAGCGAGATGCCGATCCAGTGGCCGTCCTCGAAGCCCTCGACGGTGTGACCGGTGCCGTCCAGGACGACCTCGGCGCCCTCGGCGGCGGCACCCTCCACGTAGGAGGCCACCTTGTCGCGGTGGACCTTGGTGATCAGCGGGCCCATCTCGGAGGCCGGGTCGTTGCCGGGACCGATCTTGATCTTCTCGGCGCGCTCGCGGATCTTCTCCACCAGCTCGTCGCCGATCGCGCCCACCGCGACGACCGCGGAGATGGCCATGCAGCGCTCGCCCGCCGAGCCGTAGGCCGCCGAGACGGCCGCGTCGGCCGCCGCGTCCAGGTCGGCGTCCGGCAGGACCAGCATGTGGTTCTTGGCACCGCCGAGGGCCTGCACGCGCTTGCCCTTGGCGGAGGCGGTGGTGTGGATGTAGCGGGCGATCGGCGTCGAGCCGACGAAGGAGACCGCCTTGACGTCCGGGTGCTCCAGCAGGCGGTCGACGGCCACCTTGTCACCGTGCACGACGTTGAAGACGCCGTCCGGCAGGCCGGCCTCGGCCAGCAGCTCGGCGATCTTGACGGAGGCCGAGGGGTCCTTCTCGGACGGCTTGAGCACGAACGTGTTGCCGCAGGCGATGGCGATCGGGAACATCCACATCGGGACCATCGCCGGGAAGTTGAACGGCGTGATGCCCGCGACGACACCCAGCGGCTGCCGGATCGAGGACACGTCCACCCGGCTCGCGACCTGCGTCGACAGCTCGCCCTTCAGCTGCACGTTGATGCCGCACGCCAGGTCGACGATCTCCAGGCCGCGCGCCACCTCACCGAGCGCGTCGGAGTGCACCTTGCCGTGCTCGGCGGTGATCAGCTCCGCGATCGCGTCCCGGTTGGCGTCCAGCAGCGCCCGGAACTTGAAGAGGACGGACGTGCGCTGGGCCAGTGAGGACTGGCCCCAGGTGGCGTAGGCGTCCTTGGCGGCGGCGACCGCCGCGTCCACCTCGTCCACCGAGGCGAACGCGACCTTGGTGGTGACCGCACCGGTCGCCGGGTCGGTGACCGGCCCGTACGTGCCCGACGCGCCCTCGACGGTCTTGCCGCCGATCCAGTGGTTGACGATCTTCGTCATGACCGAGTACTCCTTCACAGATGGCGGCGTCGGGTAGAGACGTGCCGTTCGTACAGCTCACGTGCCTTGACCGCGGACGATCGGGTCGCGGTCTCGGCCACAGGAACATCCCACCAGGCCTGCGCGGGAGGCGCGCCCGACACAGTGTCGGCCGTTTCGGTCTCCACGTAGACACATGTGGGAGTGTCGGCGGCCCGCGCCTCGGCGAGCGCCGCGCGCAGCTCCCGCACGGTCTTCGCGCGCAGCACGCGCATGCCGAGGCTGGCCGCGTTGGCGGCGAGGTCGACGGGCAGCGGGGCTCCGGTGAAGGTGCCGTCGTCCGAGGTGAAACGGTACGCGGTGCCGAACCGCTCGCCGCCCACCGACTCGGACAGACCGCCGATCGAGGCGTACCCGTGGTTCTGCACCAGGAGGATCTTGATCGCGATCCCCTCCTGCACCGCCGTCACGATCTCCGTGGGCATCATCAGGTACGTCCCATCGCCGACCAGCGCCCACACCGGCCGGTCGGGGGCGGCCAGCTTCACCCCGATGGCGGCCGGGATCTCGTAGCCCATGCACGAGTAGCCGTACTCCAGGTGGTACTGGTCGAAGGAGCGCGCCCGCCACAGCTTGTGCAGGTCACCGGGGAGGGAACCGGCCGCGTTGATGATGATGTCGCTCTCGTCGGCCAGCGCGTCGAGCGCGCCCAGCACCTGCGGCTGCGTGGGCCGTATGTCCGGCTCGTCGGCCTCGTAGCAGGCGTCGACGCGCTGCTCCCAGCGCTCCTTGTCCTCGCTGTACTCGGCGACGTACCCCTCGGCGACGCGGTGGCCGTGCGTGCCGAGTGCCGCGGTCAGCTCGCCCAGGCCGCTGCGGGCGTCCGCGACCAGCGGCAGGCCGGCCAGCTTGTGGCCGTCGAAGGGGGCGATGTTGAGGTTGAGGAAGCGGACCCCGGGGTTCTCGAAGAGGGTGCCGGAGGCGGTGGTGAAGTCGGTGTAGCGGGTGCCGACGCCGATCACCAGGTCGGCGGTGCGGGCGAGTTCGTCGGCGGTGGCGGTGCCGGTGTGGCCGATGCCGCCCACGTCCTGCGGGTGGTCGAAGCGCAGCGAGCCCTTGCCGGCCTGGGTGGAGGCGACCGGGATGCCGGTGGCCCCGGCGAACTCGGCGAGGGCCGCCTCGGCGCGGCTGTGGTGCACTCCGCCGCCCGCGACGACGAGCGGGCGCCGGGCGGCGCGGATCGCCCGCACGGCCCCGGCGAGTTCGACCGGGTCCGCGCCCGGGCGCCGTACGGTCCACACCCGCTCGGCGAAGAACTCCTCGGGCCAGTCGTACGCCTCGGCCTGCACGTCCTGGGGCAGCGCGAGGGTGACCGCGCCGGTCTCGACCGGGTCGGTGAGCACCCGCATCGCCTGGAGCGCGGACGGGATCAGCGCTTCCGGCCGGGTGATCCGGTCGAAGTACTTCGACACCGGGCGCAGGGTGTCGTTGACCGACACGTCGCCCGCGTAGGGGACCTCGAGCTGCTGCAGGACCGGGTCGGCGGGTCGGGTGGCGAAGACGTCGCCGGGCAGCAGCAGGACCGGGAGGTGGTTGATGGTGGCCAGGGCGGCGCCGGTGACCAGGTTGGTCGCGCCGGGGCCGATGGAGGTGGTCACCGCGTGGGTGGACAGGCGGTTCGACTGGCGGGCGTAGCCGACCGCCGCGTGCACCATGGACTGTTCGTTGCGGCCCTGGTGGTACGGCATGTCGTCGGCGTACTCGATCAGCGCCTGGCCGAGTCCGGCGACGTTTCCGTGGCCGAAGATGCCCCAGGTCGCGCCGATCAGCCGCCGCCGTGTCCCGTCCCGCTCCGTGTACTGGGCGGCCAGGAAGCGGACGAGCGCCTGGGCGACGGTGAGCCTGGTCGTCGAAGTCATCGGTAACCCCCTGTGCTGTCGACCTGGTCCGGGTGGAAGCAGATCCGCCACTCGCGCGTCTCGCCGGGTCCGGCCATCACGTTCAGGTAGTACATGGCGTGTCCGGGCTGGGCGACGGACGGGCCGTGCCATCCGTCGGGGACCAGGACGACGTCGCCGGAACGGACCTCCGCGAGGACGTCGGAGCCGCCCTCGCGGGAGGGGAACACCCGCTGGTAGCCGAAGCCGTGCGGGTCCTCGATCTCGAAGTAGTAGATCTCCTCCAGCTCGGCTTCCTCGCCCGGCCGGTACTCGTCGTGCTTGTGCGCGGGGTAGGAGGACCAGTGACCGCCGGGAGTGATCACCTCGACGGCGATGAGCCTGTCGCAGTCGAAGGAGTCGGCGCTGGCGAAGTTGCGCACCTGGCGGGCGCACATGCCGCTGCCGCGGTCTTCGACGGGGACCTCCGGCGCGGGGCCGTAGCGGGCGGGGAGTCGTCGCTCGCACTTCGCTCCTGCCAGGGCGAAGCGGCCTCCCGCACCGGAGGCGATCTGGACCTGGGTGTCCCGGGGTACGTACGCGAAGTCGGAGACCGACGCGAACACGCTTTCCCGGCCCAGGAGTTGGAACTCTTTTCCTTCTGTTCGGACGGTACATCCGCCTTGCAGCGGAAGCACGATCCATTCACTGTCCCCGGTGGTGAACAGATGCGTACCGCCCGGCGCCAACTCGACGACGCGCAGGCTGCTGTGTGTCCAGCCGGCCCGCTTCGGGTCGATGTCGAGGGCGTACTGGGCGTTCGCGGTGGCACCCTTGGGCAGGTGCAGGTCGGTGCTGGTCATGCGGCCCTCACAGCAGTCCTACGGCGGTGTCCACGGCGGCGGCCACATCGCCGTCCGCCGGGTACAGCAGCGAGCGGCCGACCACCAGGCCGCGCACGGTGGGCAGTCGGAGCGCGCCGCGCCACTTCTCGTAGGCGGCGGCCTGCTCCTCGACGGAGCCGCCGACCTCTCCGCCGAGCAGGACGGCGGGCAGCGTGGAGGTCTCCATGACCCGGGCCATGTCGTCGGGGTGCTCGGTGACCGGCACCTTCAGCCAGGTGTAGGCCGAACTGCCGCCCAGGCCCGAGGCGATGGCGATGGACTTGGTGACGGCCTCGGCGCTCAGGTCGTTGCGCACCCGTCCCTCGGGGGTGCGGCGGCTGATGAACGGTTCGACGAAGACCGGGAGCCGGCGCGCGGCCATGTCGTCGATGACGCGGGCGGTGGACTCCATGGTGGTCAGCGAGCCGGGGTCGTCGTAGTCGATGCGCAGCAGCAGCTTGCCCGCGTCGAAGCCGAGGCGGTGTATGTCCTCGGGGCGGTGGCCGGTGAAGCGGTCGTCGAGTTCGAAGGAGGCGCCCTGCAGACCGCCGCGGTTCATCGAGCCCATGACCACCTTGTGGTCGAGGGCGCCGAGCAGCAGCAGGTCGTCGAGGATGTCGGCGGTGGCGAGGACGCCGTCCACGCCGGGCCGGGACAGCGCCAGGCAGAGACGTTCCAGCAGATCGGCGCGGTTGGCCATGGCGAGCGGGTCGCCGCCGACGCCGAGGGCGCCACGGGCCGGGTGGTCGGCGGCGACGATCATCAGCCGGCCGTCCTCGTTCAGCAGCGGCCGGCGGGCGCGGCGGGCGGCCGCCTCTGCGATGGCCTCGGGGTGGTGGGTGCGGGTGTGGACCAGCGCGGACACGTCCACGCGGGGCTCGCGGACGCCACCCGCGCCCGCCGTGCCCTCGGTGTGCGCGCCCGCGACGCGGCCGGCCCTCACAGGACCGCTCCGGCCTCGAGCGCGGCGGCCACCTCGGCGGGGGTGGGCATGGCGGAGGAGCACTCCAGGCGGGAGGCGACGATGGCGCCGGCCGCGTTGGCGTGCCGCATGATCGTCTCCAGGTCCCAGCCGGCCAGCAGGCCGTGGCACAGGGAGCCGCCGAAGGCGTCCCCGGCGCCGAGGCCGTTGAGCACGGTCACCGGGAGGGGCGGCACCTCCGCGGTGTCCCCGTTCCTGTTGACCGCGAGGACGCCCTTGGGGCCCTGTTTGACGACGGCGATCTCGACGCCGGCGGCCAGCAGCGCGCGGGCGGCGGCGTGCGGCTCGCGCACTCCGGTGGCGACCTCCACCTCGTCGAGGTTGCCGACGGCGACGGTGGTGTGGCGCAGGGCCTCGGCGTAGAAGGGGCGGGCGGTGTCCGGGTCCGTCCAGAACATCGGCCGCCAGTCCAGGTCGAAGACCGTGGTGCCGGACTTGGCGCGGTGGGCGAGGGCCGCGAGGGTCGCCGTACGGCTGGGCTCCTCGCTCAGGCCGGTGCCGGTGACCCAGAACACGCCGGCCTCGCGAACGGCGTCCAGGTCCAGCTCATGGGCGTCGATCTCCAGGTCGGGCGCCTTGGGCTGCCGGTAGAAGTAGAGCGGGAAGTCGTCCGGCGGGAAGACCTCGCAGAACGTGACCGGGGTGGGCAGTGCGGGGACCGGGGTGACCCAGCGATCGTCGACGCCGAAGCCGCGCAGGGCCTCGTGGAGGTAGGCGCCGAAGGCGTCGTCCCCGGTGCGGGTGATGACGGCGGTGCTCCGGCCCAGGCGGGCCGCGGCGACCGCGACGTTGGTCGCCGATCCGCCGAGGAACTTGCCGAACGAGGTCACCTGGGCGAGGGAGACCCCGGTCTGGAGCGGATAGAGGTCCACTCCGATCCGCCCCATGGTGATCAGGTCGTACGCCATCGGCTTCCCTTCTGCATCGGACCGGCCCGCCTCCGAAGGCGTGCCCCGGCCGGCGGCTCGCACGGCCCACCCCCGGTTTGTAGCCCCGCACCATGAGCCCTGTCAATGTTTTGTCCAGACATTCGGACCAGGGCTTGACACCTCTTCCCGGCGCCCCGCACGCTGACGGCCATGACGTCGTTGTCACCTCAAGCCTCACTGTCCCGCATCCGCATCGGATCGGCTCCCGACTCCTGGGGCGTCTGGTTCCCGGACGATCCCCGGCAGGTGCCCTGGCAGCGCTTCCTCGACGAGGTCGCCGGCTCCGGCTACGAGTGGATCGAGCTGGGCCCGTACGGCTACCTCCCCACCGATCCCGCCGTGCTCGCCGACGAGACGGCCCGGCGCGGCCTGAAGGTGTCGGCAGGCACGGTCTTCACGGGGCTGCACCACGGGGCAGCCGTGTGGGACGAGACCTGGGCGCACGTCTCCGACATCGCCGCCCTCACCCAGGCGATGGGCGCCCGGCACCTGGTCGTCATCCCGTCCTTCTGGCGGGACGACAAGACCGGCCAGGTGCTGGAACCCTCCGAGCTGACCCCCGAGCAGTGGCGGAACCTCACCTCGCTGACCGAGCGGCTGGGCCACGAGGTGCGGGAGCGCTACGGCCTGACGATCGTCGTCCACCCGCACGCCGACACCCACATCGACAGCGAGGAGAACGTCACCCGCTTCCTCGACGGCACCGACTCCGGCCTGGTGTCGCTGTGCCTGGACACCGGGCACTACGCGTACTGCGGCGGGGACAGCGTCAAGCTGATCGAGACCTACGGCGAGCGGATCGGCTACCTGCACCTCAAGCAGGTGGACCCGGAGATCCTGGCCGACGTGCGCGCGAAGGGCACGCCGTTCGGCCCGGCGGTCGCCCAGGGCGTGATGTGCGAGCCGCCGGCCGGGGTGCCCGCGCTCGGACCGGTGCTGGAGGCGGCCGGAAAGCTGGACGCGGACCTGTTCGCCATCGTCGAGCAGGACATGTACCCCTGCGAGCCGGGCAAGCCGCTGCCGATCGCGCGGCGCACCAGGGCCTTCCTGAGGTCCTGCGGCGCCTGACGGGGAAAGCCGGAGCGTTTGCGGCAGCCGTGTCACAAACGCCCGTGTCCCGTCACACGTGTCCCGGGCGGGCCACTCCCCGGTCACATCGCGCCGACAGCCGCTTACCCTTGGTCACTCTGTGTCGTTCACCGGTCACAGGCTTCGTGATCGCCAGCGCAGCGCCCGGCTCCCCCGACGGCCGCCCCCGGCCGCCCCCGTGGCGCGCGCAGGGAGGTGCGGCTCATGACCGACCGACTGCTCTGGTCCTACAAAGAGATCGCGGCGCACATCAAGGTGCAGCCGGACACCGTGCGTTCGTACCGCAAGCACGGCCTGCTGCCGCCGCCCGACCACGTCGAGGGCGGCAAGCCCTACTGGTACCCCGACACCGTCCGCGCCTGGGTGGCCTCCCGGCCGGGCAACCGCGGCCGGATCAGGGAGGACTGAGCGGCCGCCCCCGCACCGGCCCGGCCTCCCCCGCCTCACCCCCAGGGATCGACGACCGTCACTCCCGCTCCGGGCGCGGTGCCCATGGCCGCCAGTGCCGCCGGTACCGCGTCCAGGGAGATCGTCGAGGTCACCAGGAGGTCGGGGCGCAGGACGCCGGAGCGGACCAGGTCGAGCATGCCGGGGTAGGCGTGCGCGGCCATGCCGTGGCTGCCGAGGAGTTCCAGTTCCAGCGCTATGGCACGGGCCAGCGGTACGGGGGTGGTGCCGTCCGGGGAGGGCAGCAGGCCGACCTGGACGTGACGGCCGCGCCGGCGCAGCGAGCCGACCGAGGCCGCGCAGGTGACGGGAGAACCCAGGGCGTCCAGGGAGAGGTGGGCGCCGCCGGAGGTCAGGTCGCGGACGGCGGCCGCCGTGTCCGGGGTGCGGCGCGGGTCCACGCACCGCGCCGCGCCGAACCTCCGCGCCAGCTCCAGCGCCTCGGGCGACACGTCGACGGCGACCACCCGCGCCCCGCAGGCCGCCGCGATCATCACCGCCGACAGTCCGACACCGCCGCAGCCGTGCACCGCGACCCACTCCCCCGCCGCCACCCGGCCGCGCTGCACCACCGCGCGGAACGCCGTGGCGAAGCGGCAGCCGAGGGAGGCGGCGGTGGCGAAGGACATCTCCTCCTCCACCGCGACCAGGTTCACGTCGGCGTGGTCGAGCGCCACGTACTCGGCGAAGGACCCCCAGTGGTGGAAACCGGGCTGGGTCTGCCGCTCGCACACCTGCTGGTCGCCCGCCGCGCAGGACGGACAGCCGCCGCAGGCGCAGACGAAGGGCACGGTCACCCGGTCGCCGGGCCGCCAGCCGCGCACCTGGGCGCCGGCCGACTCCACGACACCGGCGAGTTCGTGACCGGGCACGTGCGGCAGCGTGATGTCCGGGTCGTGGCCCATCCAGCCGTGCCAGTCACTGCGGCACAGCCCGGTGGCCGCCACCCGGACCACCACGCCGTGCTCCGCCGGTTCCGGATCCGGTACCTGGCGTACCCCGGCCGGCTTGCCGAACTCCTCGAACACCACCGCTCTCATGCGCTTCGCCTCACCCTTCCGCAGTCGCCTCCGGCCCAACTGTGCAGGCAGAGGGCCCCCGCGCGCGACCATGCGTCCCCACCGGACTGCGCGAGCCGATGCATCGGCCTAAAGTGCCGTTAATCGTGATGAAGCCCAGCGAATCGCCGTACTCCCTGGGTCCCGCTTCGCCGCGCCCGCCCGTGAACCGTCCCGAGTTTCCTTTGCAGCCGCCCGAGGGAATCCGCCCGTGACCCACTCTCCGCCGCCCGGCAGACCGCACGCCCGCATCCCCGGCCCGAAGCAGCCTCCGCCGCCGTACCCGCACATCCGGGCCGGTCTGTGGAAGCGGTGCCTGGGAGGCGGGTTCGCCCTGTGGGCGCTGGCCGCGGCGGTGACGTACGCGACCCGGGACACCACGCCGCTGCCCACCCTCGTCCTGCTCGGCGCCTTCCTGACGCCCGTCGCCTTCGTCCTGTGGGCCTACGAGCGGCACGGCCGCGGCCTCGGCGTCAGCGCGGTCCTCGGCTGCTTCCTGGCCGGCGGCGCGCTCGGTCTGCTGGGCGCCTCGGTGACCCGCTATCCCCTGGTGAGCCCGTCCCCGTGGCTGTTCCTCGGCACCGGGCTGGCCGAGGAGGCGGTCAAGCTCGGCGCGCTGGTGTTCGTCCTGCGCCGGCAGCCCGGGATCCGCGGGACGCGCGCCGGGCTCGTCCTCGGCGGGGCCGTCGGTCTCGGCTTCGGGGCGCTGGAAACCTGCGGATACGCCCTGCACGCGGCCGTCTCCACCGACGGCATCGACCTGCGGACGCTGATCGAGACGGAGATCCTGCGCGGTGTGCTCGCCCCGGTGGGGCCCGGCCTGTGGACGGCGATCGCCGGGGGCGTGCTGCTCTCCTTCCGCCGCCCGAGCGGGCGCTTCCGGCCGGCCGGCCCGCTGATCGGCACGTATCTCGGCGTCTGCCTCCTGCACGCCCTGTGGGACTCCACGCACGGCCTCGCGATCTGGCTGGTGGCCCGGCTGGCCGGGAACGGACTGGACCCGCGGCTGTTCGCGCAGGGGTACATCCCCCGGCCCGCCCAGGTGCAGGAGCACCTCTTCACCCTGTTCTCGGTCGGCCAGCTGATGCTCGTGGGCATCGTCGGCGTCGTCTGGGTGCTCTCCCTGACGCGCCCGGACGCCGCTTGGAGAAATACCCCCTAGGGGTATAGTGTGGAGAACCTGGGGACCCACCTCGGACCCCATCGGCCCCACACGTCCCGACGAGGAGAACGACATGACCGCCCAGACCGACACACCGGGCTCCGTCACCACCGTCTACCAGGTGAGCGGGATGAGCTGCGGACACTGCGAGGGTTCCGTCTCCGCAGAGATCTCCGAGATCCCCGGGGTCGGCTCGGTGAAGGCCGTCGCCTCGACCGGTGAGGTCACCGTCGTCTCCGCCGCCCCGCTCGACGAGGAGGCCGTCCGCGCCGCCGTCGACGAGGCCGGCTTCGAGCTGACCGGCCAGGCCTGAACCCGAAGCCCCCGCACGTCCATCTGAACGCATTCCCCGACCGGGCCGTACCGACCAGCTGATACTGGATCCGTGCGGTCCGGTCCGTCGTCTGGAGTCCGGACATGACCAGCACCACGACCGGCACCGCCGGGACAGCGATAGGCACCACCTCGGACCCGGCCGCGCGGCCGGCCTCCCAGGTGGAGCTGCTGATCGGCGGAATGACCTGCGCCTCCTGCGCCGCCCGCGTCGAGAAGAAGCTCAACCGCATGGACGGCGTCACCGCCACGGTGAACTACGCCACCGAGAAGGCGAAGGTGACGTACGGCGACGGGGTCGGGGTCGCCGACCTGATCGCCACCGTGGTCAGGACGGGCTACACGGCCGAGGAGCCCCCGCCGCCGCGGCCCCGGCCGTCCGCGGACGAGACCTCGGCGGGAACCGGGCCGGAAGCCGGTCAGGATCCCGGACTCGCCGCCCTGCGGCAGCGGTTCACCGTCTCCGCCGCCCTCGCCCTGCCGGTGGTCCTGCTCTCCATGATTCCCGCACTCCAGTTCGAAAACTGGCAGTGGCTCTCGCTCACCCTCGCCTCGCCGGCCGTCGTCTGGGGCGGGTGGCCCTTCCACCGGGCCGCCTGGACCAACGCCCGGCACGGCGCGGCGACCATGGACACCCTGGTCTCGGTCGGCACCCTGGCCGCGTTCGGCTGGTCGCTGTGGGCGTTGTTCTTCGGCGACGCGGGCGCGCCGGGCCTGCACGACGAGTTCCGGTTCACCGTCTCCCGCATGGACGGCGCCTCCACGATCTACCTGGAGGTGGCGGCCGGGGTCGTCGCCCTGATCCTGCTCGGCCGCTTCCTGGAGGCCCGCTCCAAGCGGCGCGCGGGCGCGGCCCTGAAGGCGCTGATGGAGCTGGGCGCCAAGGACGTCGCCGTGCTGCGCCAGGGCCGCGAGGTGCGGGTCCCGGTGGCCTCGCTGACCGTCGGCGACCGGTTCGTCGTACGGCCCGGTGAGAAGATCGCCACCGACGGCACGGTGGTCGAGGGCGTCTCCGCGGTCGACGCGGCCCTGCTGACCGGCGAGTCGGTGCCGGTGGACGTGGGCCCGGGCTCGGCGGTGACGGGTGCGACGGTCAACGCCGGGGGCCGGCTGGTCGTCGAGGCCACCCGGGTCGGCGCGGACACCCGGCTGGCCCGGATCGCCCGCCTGGTGGAGGAGGCGCAGAACGGCAAGGCCGAGGTGCAGCGGCTGGCCGACCGGATCTCCGCCGTGTTCGTGCCGGTGGTCGTCCTGCTCGCGCTCGGCACCTTCGGCGTCTGGCTGGGGGTCTCCGGGGACACCGCCGCCGCCTTCACGGCCGCCGTCGCCGTGCTGATCATCGCCTGCCCGTGCGCGCTGGGCCTGGCCACGCCGACCGCGCTGATGGTCGGCACCGGGCGCGGCGCGCAGCTCGGCATCCTGATCAAGGGCCCCGAGGTGCTGGAGTCCACCCGCCGCGTCGACACGGTCGTGCTGGACAAGACCGGCACCGTCACCACCGGCCGCATGACCCTCCAGGAGGTGTACGTCACCGAGGGCGCCGACGAGGGCGAGGTGCTGCGGCTCGCGGGCGCCCTGGAGCACGCCTCCGAGCACCCGGTCGCCCGGGCGGTCGCGGCGGGCGCGGAGCAGCGGGCCGGACAGCTGCCGCCGGTCGAGCACTTCGAGAACGTTCCCGGCCGTGGCGTACGGGGGCGGGTGTCCGGCCGGGAGGTGGCCGTGGGACGCCTGTACGAGACGGTTCCGCCGGAGCTGGCCCGTGCGCTGGAGAAGGCCGAGGAGGAGGGCCGTACGGCCGTCGTGGCCGGCTGGGACGGGGTGGCGCGCGGTGTCCTCGCGGTCGCCGACGCGGTCAGGGAGACCAGCGCCGAGGCGGTGCGCGAGCTGCGCGCGCTGGGGCTCACGCCGGTGCTGCTGACCGGGGACAACCGGACGGTCGCCGAGTCGGTCGCGCGGAGCGTCGGCATCGACGAGGTGATCGCCGAGGTGCTGCCCGAGGACAAGGTGGACGTCGTACGGCGCCTTCAGGGCGAGGGACGGGTCGTGGCGATGGTGGGCGACGGTGTCAACGACGCGGCCGCGCTGGCCGCCGCCGATCTGGGCCTGGCCATGGGCACCGGCACGGACGCGGCGATGGAGGCGGGCGATCTGACGCTGGTGCGCGGGGACCTGCGGGTGGCGGCGGACGCGATCCGGCTGTCGCGGCGGACGCTCGGCACCATCAAGGGGAACCTGGTGTGGGCCTTCGGGTACAACGTGGCCGCGCTGCCGCTGGCCGCCGCCGGACTGCTCAACCCGATGATCGCGGGGGCGGCGATGGCCTTCTCCTCGGTGTTCGTGGTGACCAACAGCCTTAGGCTGCGCCGCTTTCGCTGAGGGCCGCCGAATGGCGGGTTACCTGCGGTTACGGGGTTACCGGCGGTTCGGTCATATCGAAGTAAGAGTCCCTCTAGAGTCAGGCCCGCGCCTCACATAAGCTCTTCACAAGGCTCGCGCATCATCCTTACGCTTGAACACCGATCATATGATCGGGGCTCTTGCGCATCTAACGGACATATGCAAGAGACGCAGATCACAGTGATGCGAACGTAACCATCGAAGGGGTTCGAAGGTCTAAGTTGACGATGTCAGGAAGCGTCTTGGGGGGCGCCGACTGGCATCTGGGGATGTCTTGGGGGACTTCCTCAGAGATGCGTTGCCGGGGCACGTACTTCGGGGAGCTTTGAGCGGCCCTCCCGAGCGGTACGGGTCCCGGCAGATCGCACCGCATCACTGGAGCACGTCGGGTTCTGCCCGTTGTGCTCAAGACAGCGATTTCAGGCGCTGTCCTCTCCGAGCGCCCGGCCGGATCCCGTGGGGGGAATCCGCACCGGGACATGGGAAGGCGCCCTGGTCGTCGGCCCGTGGGGGGACTGACGGCTCAGGGCGCCTTCTGTTTGTCTCAGCGCCTCAGCGCGCTCTCCGCCCGGTTCAGCGCTCCTCGACCGGCACGAAGTCGCGCTCCACCACGCCCGTGTAGATCTGGCGCGGACGGCCGATGCGGGACCCCGGCTCCTTGATCATCTCGTGCCACTGGGCGATCCAGCCCGGGAGGCGGCCGAGGGCGAACAGGACCGTGAACATCTCGGTCGGGAAGCCCATGGCCCGGTAGATCAGACCGGTGTAGAAGTCCACGTTCGGGTAGAGGCTGCGCGAGACGAAGTAGTCGTCGGAGAGCGCGTGCTCCTCCAGCTTGAGCGCGATGTCCAGCAGCTCGTCGGACTTGCCGAGCGCGGAGAGGACGTCGTGCGCCGCCGCCTTGATGATCTTGGCGCGCGGGTCGAAGTTCTTGTAGACCCGGTGGCCGAAGCCCATCAGACGGACGCCGTCCTCCTTGTTCTTCACCTTGCGGATGAAGGAGTCGACATCGCCGCCCGTCTCCTGGATGCCTTCCAGCATCTCCAGGACGGACTGGTTGGCGCCGCCGTGCAGCGGGCCCCACAGGGCGGAGATGCCGGCCGAGATCGACGCGAACATGTTCGCCTGCGACGAGCCGACCAGCCGGACCGTGGACGTCGAACAGTTCTGCTCGTGGTCCGCGTGCAGGATCAGCAGCTTGTCGAGCGCGGAGACCACGACCGGGTCCAGCTCGTAGTCGTCCGCCGGGACCGAGAACGTCATGCGCAGGAAGTTCTCGACGTAGCCGAGGTCGTTGCGCGGGTAGACGAACGGGTGACCGATCGACTTCTTGTACGCGTACGCGGCGATCGTCGGAAGCTTGGCGAGCAGGCGGATGGTGGAGAGATTGCGCTGCTTCTCGTCGAACGGGTTGTGGCTGTCCTGGTAGAACGTGGACAGCGCCGAGACCACCGAGGACAGCATGGCCATCGGGTGGGCGTCGCGCGGGAAGCCCTTGTAGAAGTTCTTGACGTCCTCGTGCAGCAGGGTGTGCCGCGTGATCTCGTTCTTGAACGTGGAGAGCTCGTCGACGGTCGGCAGCTCACCGTTGATCAGCAGGTAGGCCACCTCCAGGAAGGTGGAGCGCTCGGCCAGCTGCTCGATCGGGTAGCCGCGGTAGCGGAGGATGCCCGCCTCACCGTCGAGGTAGGTGATGGCGGATTTGTAGGCGGCGGTGTTGCCGTAGCCGCTGTCCAGGGTCACCAGCCCGGTATGGGCGCGGAGCTTCCCGATGTCGAAGCCCTTGTCGCCGACGGTGCTGTCGACCACCGGGTAGGTGTACTCGCCGTCGCCGTACCGCAGTACTACAGAGTTGTCGCTCACGTCATCCCTCACCGACGTTGTGCCTCTTCTTCGAGGTTGCCCTGACTGTCTCTACCATCCCCCATTTGGCGCAGGTGAGTGCACTCGGGGTCGACCATTGGGCCCATTGGCGGCACTCAGTGCCGCCAACCTGCTCATCCTGCCCCCTCGGCCCCGGCATCTGGAAGTGCTCTGTGACCTTTACGACTCGTTTGATCGATCATTTTTCGTGATGCCTCGCCGACGTCAGCTCCGGTCGAGCCTGAAATCCAGTGCCGTACAGCGCCGTCCCGCCGACACCGTGCGCACCGCCTGGCCGATCGCCTTGCGTGAACCGACGAGGACGACCAGCTGTTTGGCCCGGGTGACCGCCGTGTAGAGCAGGTTCCGCTGGAGCATCATCCAGGCGCCGGTGGTGACCGGGATCACCACGGCCGGATACTCGCTGCCCTGCGAACGGTGGATGGTCACCGCGTACGCGTGCGCCAGCTCGTCCAGTTCGTCGAATTCGTACGGCACCTCCTCGTCCTCGTCCGTCAGCACCGTCAGGCGCTGGTCGACCGGGTCGAGCGAGGTGACCACTCCCACGGTGCCATTGAAGACACCGTTCTGTCCCTTCTCGTAATTGTTGCGGATCTGGGTGACCTTGTCGCCGACCCGGAAGACCCGGCCGCCGAAGCGCTTCTCCGCCAGGTCGGGCCGGCCGGGCGTGATGGCCTGCTGCAGCAGACCGTTGAGGGTGCCGGCGCCGGCCGGGCCGCGGTGCATGGGCGCGAGGACCTGGACGTCCCGGCGCGGGTCGAGCCCGAACTTGGCCGGAATACGGCGGGCGGCGACGTCCACGGTGAGCCGGCCGGCCTCCTCCGTGTCGTCCTCGACGAAGAGGAAGAAGTCCTTCATGCCGTCGGTGAGCGGATGCTGCCCGGAGTTGATCCGGTGCGCGTTGGTGACCACACCGGACTGCTGCGCCTGACGGAACACCTGGGTGAGCCGCACGGCCGGGATCGGGCCGCCGGCGGCGAGCAGGTCCCGCAGCACCTCGCCCGCGCCGACGCTGGGCAGCTGGTCGACGTCCCCCACGAACAGCAGGTGGGCCCCCGGCGGCACCGCCTTGACCAGCTTGTTGGCGAGCAGCAGGTCCAGCATGGAGGCCTCGTCGACCACCACCAGGTCGGCTTCGAGGGGGCGGTCCTTGTCGTAGGCCGCCTCACCGCCGGGCTTCAGCTCCAGCAGGCGGTGCACCGTCGAGGCCTCGGCGCCGGTCAGCTCCGCCAGCCGCTTGGCGGCCCGGCCGGTCGGGGCGGCCAGCATGACCGTGGCGTTCTTCGCCCGGGCCAGCTCCACGATCGAGCGGACCGTGAACGACTTGCCGCAGCCCGGCCCGCCGGTGAGGACGGCGACCTTCTCGGTCAGCGCCAGCTTGACGGCGGCCTCCTGCTCGGGGGCCAGCCGCGCCCCCGTACGCCCCTTGAGCCAGTCCAGCGCCTTCCCCCACTCCACGTCCCGGAAGCCCGGCATCCGGTCCTCCTCGGTCCGCAGCAGCCGCAGCAGCTGCCCGGAGAGGGCGAGTTCGGCCCGGTGGAACGGCACCAGGTACACGGCGGTGACCAGCTCGCCACCGTCCGGTCCCGGCACCTTCTCGCGTACGACCCCGGGCTCCTCGCCGTCCTCGGAGGGCGCCGCGAGTTCGGCGAGGCACTCGATGACCAGGCCCGTGTCGACCTGCAGCAGCTTCACCGCGTCGGCGATCAGCCGCTCCTCGGGCAGGAAGCAGTTGCCCTGGTCGGCGGACTGCGACAGCGCGTACTGCAGGCCGGCCTTCACCCGGTCGGGGCTGTCGTGCGGGATGCCGACGCTCTGGGCGATCTTGTCGGCGGTCAGGAAGCCGATGCCCCACACGTCCGAGGCCAGCCGGTACGGCTGGTTCTTGACGACGCCGATCGACGCGTCGCCGTACTTCTTGTAGATCCGCACCGCGATCGAGGTCGACACCTCGACGGTCTGGAGGAAGAGCATGACCTCTTTGATCGCCTTCTGTTCCTCCCAGGCGTCGGCGATCTTCTTCGTCCGCTTCGGCCCCAGCCCCGGCACCTCGATGAGCCGCTTCGGCTCCTCCTCGATGATCCGGAGCGTGTCCAGCCCGAAGTGCTGGGTGATCCGGTCGGCGAAGACCGGCCCGATCCCCTTGACCAGCCCGGACCCCAGGTACCGGCGGATGCCCTGCACGGTGGCGGGCAGCACGGTCGTGTAGTTCTCCACGGTGAACTGCTTGCCGTACTGGGGATGCGAGCCCCAGCGCCCCTCCAGGCGCAGGGACTCCCCCACCTGGGCCCCGAGCAGCGCCCCCACGACCGTGAGCAGGTCGCCCGCCCCTCTGCCGGTGTCGACCCGGGCGACCGTGTAGCCGTTCTCCTCGTTGGCGTACGTGATGCGTTCGAGCACGCCTTCGAGCGTGGCGAGCTGCCGTTCGCCGTTGGGGTTCCCCGCCTGATTGGACATGATCCGACGGTACCGGCCGGGTGTGACAGAGGGTGGCGGGATCAGCGGCGGGGGGTGTCCTTCAGGGCTTGGATGAAGGTGCTGAAGGTGGCGGTGGGGAAGGTGAGGGTTCCGTGGGCCGGGGCCTTTGTGTCGCGGACGGCGGTGTGGGTCGATGAGTCGGCGATCTCCACGCAGGAGTTGCCGTCCCCGGCGCCGGAGTAGGACGACTTCCGCCAGTTCTCGGGAGCCGTCACTCGGCAGGATCCTTCAGAGCGGCGATGAAGGCGGTGAACGCTTCGGCGGGGAAGGTGAGGGTGGCTTGCGCCGGGGCCTTGGAGTCGCGGACGGCTGTGTGAGTGGCTGAGTGGGCTATCTCCACGCACTCGTTGCCGTCGCCTTCGCCCGAGTAGGACGACTTCCGCCAGTTGTCCATGGGTGCCTCACAGCTCTTTCGTCAGCCGGCGGATGAAGCCACGGGACTCATCCGGTTCCAGTGATACAGCCTCCACCATACGGAAGCGCGTTCGATAAGTATGGAGCTGAGCCTCGGCATCGATAAAAAGTGAGCCATGAGGAGCATCCCGCACCACTGTGTCCAGCTTGGGCAAGGGACCGCCCACGTACGTCATCGCGCTTGAGGCTGTAGCAAAGCCGTCCAGGTCGAAGGGGATGACACGCAAGGTGATGTGATCCGCTTCGGAGAGTTCGAGGAGCCGGGCGAGTTGGGCCTTCAAAGTGGCACGGTCGCCGACCCTGATCCGAAGCGCCGCCTCATGGATCACCGCTTTGTACGGGACAACGATCTGCTGGCGCTCCTTCCGGTGCCGGATACGCAACTCCAACTCCTCACTGGTGAGTTCGGGGATCCTTGACGCGAAGACGGCACGGGCGTAGTCCTCCGTCTGCAGCAGACCCGGCACGTACAGGATGGCCACGTGGTGTTGGAACCGAGCGTGATGTTCCAACTCGGCCAGGTCCAGGAACGACGTGGGCAACAGCCCCCGGTACTCCTCCCACCACCCCCGGGTCCGGTCGGCGGCCATGGCGACCAGGACTTCGACGAACTCCGCGTCCGTACAGGCGTAGTGGGACGCGATGCGACGCACCCGCTCCCCGCTCACGCCCACGAGCCCGGATTCGATCTGGCTCACCTGGACGCGATTCACCCCGAGCAGTGCGGCTGCCTCGATGGCGGTGAGCCCCGCCGCCTGGCGGAGCCTGCGCAGTTCGGTCGCCAGGCGCATCTGACGTGCAGTTGGTTCGCGCCTCTGGGACATCGACAGCTCCTCGTTCGGGGGGAATTACACGATCGACTTGCTTGCCGTTACATGTTACGCCTACCTTCAGTCACGCAACGCACACGCAGCGGAAGCGCACCGCATCGTCCTGCCATGACGCCCGCGGCACTGCCACCGCCCGTGTAATCCCCTCCCCCCGAACGGAGTTGCCGCATGCCCGAATCCGCCGAGAAGGCCGACCCCTGGGAGTACACCCTGTACATCCCCAACGACCTCCGCGCCGTCACCGTGAGCCGCCGCACCCTCCGCCTCATCCTCACGATGCACGGGCTGATCGGGCTCGTCGACACAGCGGAGCTGCTCGCGACGGAGCTGGTCTCCAACGCCGTACGGCACACGAAAGGTCCCGCCGCGCTGCGGGTGCGCTGGTCGGCCGGGGTGCTGTGGGTCGGGGCCTGGGACGCGGACCCGGAACCGCCCGAGCCGCCGGGTTCGTTCGACCAGCTCGGCGAGGTGGAGGACGGGCGCGGCCTGGCGCTGGTGCGGGCCTGCGCCGACCTGTGGGGCTGGCAGCCGTCGGCCAGGTTCGGCAACCGGGGCAAGTACGTGTGGTGCGAACTCGCGGCGGGGTAGCGGTGACTTCGGTGAAGATCCGACTGGACCTCGGTCAGTCAATGCCCTCGACGATGCGGAAGTCGCGCTCGACGCCGTCGGAGAGGGCGGCCAGCGCCTCCTGGTAGGCCGCGCTCTCGTGCGCCGCGACGGCCTGCTCGAAGCTGTCGAACTCGATCAGGACGGTGCGCTCGGCGATTCCGGCGTCATGCGCCACGACCCGACCGCCACGGACGAAGGTCCGACCGCCCCCGGCCTCGACGGCCAGGCGGGCCAGCTTGTTGTAAGCAGCCAGCTTCTCGGGGTCCGAAATGGTGCGGTAGACGCTGACCCAGTAGCCCTTGGGCATGGAACCTCCAGTGGGGGATGAGCGCAGGTGACTTACGGGTTGGTCCCGGACGAGTGTCGGCGGGCGAGAGCGAGGCTTGTCAGCGTCGTGATCGCCATCGCGCCGATGCCGACCACCGCCGCGGTGGTGTAGGCGCTGTCGTCGGGGAAGAGGTGGCCGGGGCCGGTGCCCGCGGCGAGGATCAGGCCGCCGATGGCGCTGCCCAGGGAGTATCCGACGCTGCGGACGACGTAGTTGAAGCTCATGGCGCTCGACGTCTCGCTCTTGGGGGTGACGGCCAGGATGACGCCGGGCATCGCGGCCGAGAAGCCGCCGACGCCGAAGCCGAGCACGCCCATCGCCGCGAACAGTTCGGCCAGGTCCGACCGGGCCGCCGCGAACAGGGCGAACCCGCCGCCGACCACGACGGCGCTGCCGGCCAGGAGCAGGGGGCCGGCGATCCGCGTCCGGACCCGCGGCGTGAGCTTGCCGGCGACGAACCCGAGCACCGAGAACGGGATGAGGACCAGCCCGGCGACGAAGGTCGTCAGCCCGAAGCCGTAGCCGGCGCCGTGCGGCGTCTGCGCGTACCGGGTGATGAGCGTGAGCAGGAGGTACATGCCGATCCCGCCGACGAACATGGCGAGGTTCGCCCCGGCGACCGCCGGGTGCCGCACCGCCCGCACATCGACCAGGGGCGTCGTGCTGCGCAGCTCGACGACGGCCCAGACGCAGAGCAGCACCACCGCGACGACGGCGAGGCCCGCCGCCACGGCGAGGTGCCGGCTCCACAGATTCCGCTCGCCGGCGAGGAACAGCACCAGGAGCAGCCCGGCGGCCAGGACGACCGCGCCTGCCAGGTCCACGTGGGCCACGCGGCCTTCGGGGGCTTCGGGCATGGAGCGCCACGCGGTCAGGAGGGCGGCGACGGTGACGACCAGGCCGAGGCCGTAGGCGGCCCGTACCCCGCCGAGGTCGGCGAGCAGTGCGGCCAGTGGGTAGCCGACGCCGGCCCCGATGATCGAGACCACCGAGATCAGGGCGATCACGGCCGCGCCGCGCTCCTCGGGGAGGTGGTCCCGGGCCACGCCCATCATCAACGCCGTCAGCCCGAGCCCGACGCCCTGGGCCGCCCTGCCGGCCAGCAGCCACGCGAACGGCAGCGGCAGCACGGTGAGCGCGCTGCCGGCGACGACTACCGCCAGCGTGGCGAGGATCGTGGCCCGTCGGTGCGGTCCGGCTCCGAGCCTGCCCAGGACCGGCGTGGCGACGGCGCCGCTGAGCAGCGCGCCGGTCAGCGTCCACTGCGCGCTGCCGAGCGAGACGTGGAACGAGGTCGCCACGCTGGTGATGAGCGGCGTCCCGAGGCTGGCGACCGCCGCCACGACCAGAGCGATGAACATCAGGGCGGGGACCAGCAGCCGCGCCTCGGAACGCGCCACCGGGAACGCCTTCACCGCGCCCCCGCCGACCGGCTGCCCGGTCACTGCTTCGGCCCTTCGCGGTCCTGGTTTTCGAGGTCTGCCAGATGCTTCAGCGCCGGAAGGGCCGCCACCAGTGCCTCGACCTCGTCGCCGGTGAGCTCGCCGATCAACCGCTCGAACGCGTGGACGCCCGCCTGGCGCCGCGTCCGGACGTAGGAGGCGCCGGCCTCGGTCAGGCACACCAGCGTGACCCGCTTGTCGGACGCGTCACCCCGCCGCTCGACCAGGCCGGACTCCTCCATCACCCGGACCAGGGCGGTCATCGCGGGCTGGGTGACGCCCTCGACCGCGGCCAGATCGGTGATGCGCCGCGGGCCGGTCCGGTCCAGGGTGGCCAGGGTGGCGGCGGACGTCAGGCTCATGTCCCGGGGCAGGCGTCTGGCGGCCCTGGTGGCCAGGCCGTAGAGGGCTGCCCCGATGGCGGCGGACGCGCCAGGAGCGGTGTCTTGACGACTCATGGTCGAAGCATAGCATTTTTATATTCATAGCTTATGGAAATGGGTTGCTTCGCGGATGCCCGCCGCGCTCACCTGAGCGCGCTTCATCACGATCCGGTTTCGGCCAGTCGTTGAGGGCTTGCTCAAGTGCCGTGTAATCGATTCCAATCCCTGTGCACACGGTCGTGTAATCGATTCCACGCATGTCGAGGAGGTGGGCCGGCGATGGCGAGCATCAAGGACGTCGCTGCCGAAGCGGGCGTCTCCGTCGCCACGGTGTCCCGGGTACTGAACGAGCACCCCTCGGTCAGCGCCGACGCCCGGGCGCGCGTGCTGGCCGCCGTCGGGACGCTGGGCTACCGCCCGAACGCCGTCGCCCGCTCCCTGCGCACCGACCAGACCCACACCCTCGGCCTGGTCATCAGCGACGTGATGAACCCCTACTTCACCGAGCTGGCGCGCTCCGTGGAGGAGGCGGCCCGCGCGCTCGGCTACAGCGTGATCATCGGCAACGCCGACGAACGGCCGGAGCTGCAGGACCACCACGTGCGGACGCTGCTCGACCGGCGGATCGACGGGCTGCTGGTCTCCCCCACCGACGGCGGCTCCCCCCTGATGCTGGAGGCGGCGCGCGGCGGGACGCCGATGGTGTTCGTCGACCGGTGGATCCCGGGCCTCGACGTGCCGGTGGTGCGGGCCGACGGACGGGCCGCCGTCCGTGACCTCGTGGCGCATCTGCACGGGCTCGGGCACCGGCGGCTCGCCATCATCGCGGGGCCCGCCGCCACCACGACCGGCCGGGAACGGGTCGAGGTCTTCCGGGAGGCGCTCGCCGAGTACGGTCTCGGGCTCCCCGACGCCTACACGGGCCAGGGCGACTTCCAGGCCGAGAGCGGGCGCCGCGTCACCGAGGGCTTCCTCGATCTGCCCGAGCCGCCCGAGGTGGTGTTCGCGGCCGACAACCTGATGGCGCTCGGCGCGCTGGACGCCGTGCGCGCGCGTGGGCTGCGCGTCCCCGAGGACATCGCGCTCGCCGCCTTCGACGACATCCCGTGGTTCGTGCACACCGATCCGCCGGTCACCGCGATCGCCCAGCCGACGGGCGAGCTGGGGCGCGCCGCCGTGCGCGCGCTCGTCGACCGCATCGAGGGGCGGACCCCCGAGTCCGTCACCCTGCCCGCCCGTCTCGTCGTACGCCGCTCGTGCGGCGAGTCCCCCGCAACGAACAGGAGCCAGTCGTGAGCAACGCGGACGAGTTGCTGCGCATCGAGGGCATACGGAAGACCTTCCCCGGCGTGGTCGCGCTCGACGGCGTCGACTTCGATCTGCGCCGGGGCGAGGTGCACGTGCTGCTCGGCGAGAACGGCGCGGGCAAGAGCACGCTCATCAAGATGCTGTCCGGCGCCTACACCCCCGACGCCGGGCGGATCCTGGTCGGCGGCGAGGAGGTGCGCATCCATGGTGCGCAGGACTCGCAGCGCCTCCAGATCGCCACCATCTACCAGGAGTTCAACCTCGTCCCCGATCTCACGGTCGCCGAGAACATCTTCCTGGGGCGGCAGCCGCGCCGGCTGGGGATGATCGACCGCAAGCGGATGGAGGCCGACGCCGAGGTGCTCCTCGCGCGCGTGGGCGTGAACGTGTCGCCCCGCGCGCGGGTGCGTGAACTCGGTATCGCGCGGCTCCAGATGGTCGAGATCGCCAAGGCGCTCAGCCTGGACGCCCGGGTGCTGATCATGGACGAGCCGACCGCCGTGCTCACCTCCGAGGAAGTGGACAAGCTCTTCTCGATCGTGCGCCGGCTGCGCGCGGACGGCGTCGGGATCGTCTTCATCACCCACCACCTGGAGGAGATCGCCGCCCTGGGCGACCGGGTCACGGTCATCCGGGACGGCAGGTCCGTCGGACAGGTCCCCGCCTCCACCCCCGAGGACGAACTCGTCCGGCTCATGGTGGGCCGCTCGATCGAACAGCAGTACCCGCGTGAGCGGCCCGAGAAGGGTGCCGCGCTGCTCAGCGTCGAGGGGCTGACCCGCGACGGCGTCTTCCACGACGTGAGCTTCGAGGTGCACGCCGGTGAGGTCGTCGGCATCGCCGGGCTGGTCGGCGCCGGCCGTACCGAGGTGGTCCGGGCCGTGTTCGGCGCGGACCCCTATGACAGGGGCGCGGTGAAGGTCGCCGGCACCGCGCTGCGCCGCCATGACGTGGGCGCCGCCATGGCCGCCGGGATCGGGCTGGTGCCCGAGGACCGCAAGGGCCAGGGGCTGGTGCTGGACCAGTCGGTCGAGGAGAACCTCGGGCTGGTCACCATGCGGTCCGCGACCCGGGGCGGGCTGGTCGACCTCAGGGCGCAGCACACGGCGGCCGAGCGGATCGCCGGGCAGCTCGGGGTGCGGATGGCGGGCCTCGGCCAGCAGGTGCGCACCCTGTCGGGCGGCAACCAGCAGAAGGTCGTCATCGGCAAGTGGCTGCTGGCCGACACCCGGGTGCTGATCCTGGACGAGCCCACGCGCGGTATCGACGTCGGCGCCAAGGTCGAGATCTACCAGCTCGTCAACGAGCTGACGGCCGCCGGGGCCGCCGTCCTGATGATCTCCAGCGACCTGCCCGAGGTCCTCGGGATGAGCGACCGCGTGCTGGTGATGGCACAGGGCCGGATCGCCGGCGAACTCGCGGCCGGCGAGGCCACCCAGGACGCCGTCATGTCCCTCGCCGTCAGCGACCCCACGAACGAGAAGACCGGAACGGAGGCCAGCCGTGGCCACTGACACGCTCAAGAGCACGACGGGCGCGAGTGACGCCCCGGGCGGTCTGCGCCGCCTCCTGCTCGACAACGGGGCGCTCACCGCGCTCATCGTCCTCGTCGTCGCGCTCTCCGCGCTGTCCGGGGACTTCCTGACCACCGACAACCTGCTCAACATCGGCGTCCAGGCCGCCGTGACCGCCATCCTCGCCTTCGGCGTCACCTTCGTGATCGTCTCGGCGGGCATCGACCTGTCGGTCGGCTCGGTGGCCGCGCTGTCCGCGACCGTGCTCGCGTGGAGCGCCACACAGCACGGCGTGCCGGTGGCGGTGGCCGTGGTCCTGGCCGTCGCCACGGGTGTCGCGGCGGGCCTGGTCAACGGCTTCCTGATCGCTTACGGCAAGCTGCCGCCGTTCATCGCGACGCTCGCCATGCTGTCGGTGGGCCGGGGCCTGGCCCTCGTCATCTCGCAGGGCTCCCCGATCGCCTTCCCCGGCTCGGTCTCCCACCTCGGTGACACGCTGGGCGGCTGGCTGCCGGTGCCCGTGCTGGTCATGGTCGTCATGGGGCTCCTCGCGGCCTTCGTGCTCGGGCGGACGTACATCGGCCGCTCCATGTACGCCATCGGCGGCAACGAGGAGGCCGCACGGCTGTCGGGCCTGCGGGTGAAGCGGCAGAAGCTCGCCATCTACGCGCTGTCCGGTGTGTTCGCGGCCGCCGCGGGCATCGTGCTCGCCTCCCGTCTGTCCTCCGCGCAGCCGCAGGCCGCCGACGGCTACGAGCTGGACGCGATCGCCGCGGTCGTCATCGGCGGTGCCTCGCTCGCCGGCGGCACCGGCAAGGCGTCCGGCACGCTGATCGGCGCGCTGATCCTCGCCGTGCTGCGCAACGGCCTGAACCTGCTGTCCGTCTCCGCGTTCTGGCAGCAGGTCGTGATCGGTGTCGTCATCGCGCTGGCGGTGCTGCTGGACACGCTGCGGCGCAAGGCGGGGGCGACCCCGGTGGCCGCGGGCACCGGCGGCGGCAACCGGGGGAGGCAGGCGGGGACGTACGCCCTCGCGGCGGTGGTCACCGTGGCGGTCGTGGGCGCCACCTCCTTCCTGCACGGCGGCTCGTCGTCCGCCTCCGGGCCCAGGATGGGTCTGTCGCTGTCCACCCTCAACAACCCCTTCTTCGTGCAGATCCGGGCCGGTGCCCAGGCCGAGGCGAAGAGGCTGGGCGTGGACCTGACCGTCACGGACGCCCAGAACGACGCCTCCCAGCAGGCCAACCAGCTGCAGAACTTCACCAGTTCGAACCTCGGCGCGATCATCGTCAACCCGGTGGACTCGGACGCGGCGGGCAACTCGGTCAAGGCGGCCGACAACGCCAAGATCCCCGTCATCGCGGTCGACCGGGGCGTCAACAAGGCCGCGGTGGACGCCCTGGTGGCCTCCGACAACATCGCGGGCGGTGAGCTGGCCGCGCGGACGATCGGCGAGAAGCTGGGCGGGAAGGGGAAGATCGTGATCCTTCAGGGACAGGCGGGCACCTCCGCCGCCCGGGAGCGGGCGGAAGGTTTCGCCAAGGGTCTGAAGGCCTACCCCGGCATCCAGGTGCTGGCCCAGCAGCCCGCCGACTTCGACCGCACCAAGGGCCTCGACGTGATGTCGAACCTGCTCCAGGCGCACCCCGACGTCCAGGGGGTCATCGCCGCCAACGACGAGATGGCCCTCGGCGCGATCAAGGCGCTGGGCGCCAAGGCCGGCCGGTCGGTCCAGGTCGTCGGCTTCGACGGCACCCCGGACGGTCTGACGGCGGTGAAGAACGGCACGCTGTACGCGTCCGTGGCGCAGCAGCCCTCGCAGCTGGGCCGGATCGCGGTGGACAACGCGCTGCGGGCCGTCCAGGGCAAGAAGATCGCGGCGACGCTGAAGGTGCCGGTGAAGGTCGTCACCCAGCGGAACGTCAACGGTTTCAGCGGCTGACGGGAGTCGGATTCATGTACGGCTACGACCTCCTGGTCGTGGGGTCGGCCAACGCCGACCTGGTGATCGACGTCGAGCGCCGCCCCGGCGCCGGCGAGACGGTGCTCGGCGGCGACCTGGCCGTCCACCCGGGCGGCAAGGGCGCCAACCAGGCGGTCGCCGCCGCCCGGCTCGGGGCGGGTACGGCGCTGCTGGCCCGGGTCGGCGACGACGGCCACGGCCGCCTGCTGCTGGACTCGCTGCGGGCCTCCGGGGTGGACACCGTGGGTGTGCTGGTGGGCGGGGCGCCGACGGGCGTCGCGCTCATCACCGTCGACCCCTCCGGGGACAACAGCATCGTGGTGTCCCCGGGCGCGAACGGCCGTCTCACCCCGGCCGACATCCGTGCGGCGAGCTGCCTCTTCCACGCCTCCCGGGTGGTGTCGGCCCAGCTGGAGATCCCGCTGGAGACGGTGGTGGAGGTGGTACGGAACCTGGCGGAGGGCAGCCGGTTCGTGCTGAACCCGTCACCGCCACGGCCCCTGCCCTCGGAGGTGCTGGCGGCCTGCGACCCGCTGATCGTCAACGAGCACGAGGCGAGGGTGCTCCTCGGCGAGGCGTGCGTCAGCGAGGAACCGGCCGACTGGGCACGGCTGCTGCTGGCCAAGGGCCCGCGCTCGGTGGTGGTGACGCTGGGCGCCCAGGGAGCGCTGGTCTGCGACGACTCGGGGGTGACCCGGATCCCCTCCGTGCGGGTGGACGCGGTGGACACCACCGGCGCCGGTGACGCGTTCACCGCGGCGCTGGCCCGGCAGCTGGGCGCGGGTTCCCCGTTGCCGCGGGCCGCCGCGTACGCGGCCCGGGTCGGGGCGGCGGCGGTGACCCGGCGGGGCGCGCAGGAGTCGTACCCGACGCAGGCGGAGGTCGAGGCCCTGAACGGTGCCGACCCGGCTCCGGAAGGCGGGCCGGCGTGAAGAAGGCGGGCATCCTCAACCGTCATCTGTCCGGAGCGCTCGCCGAGCTGGGGCACGGGGACGGGGTGCTGGTGTGCGACGCCGGCATGCCCATCCCGGCCGGGCCGAGAGTCGTCGACCTCGCCTTCCGCGCCGGTGTGCCCTCGTTCGCGGAGGTGCTGGACGGGCTGCTGGCCGAACTGGTGGTGGAGGGGGCGACGGCGGCCACGGAGGTACGCGAGGCCAATCCGGCGGCCGCCGCGCTGCTGGCCGGCCGCTTCCCCGGGTGGGAACTGGTGTCGCACGACCGCCTCAAGGAGCTGTCGGCGGCCGCGCGACTGGTCGTACGAACGGGAGAGGCGCGGCCGTACGCGAACGTCCTGCTGCGCTGCGGGGTGTTCTTCTAGAGAACGTGTTCCGCGAAGCGCGCCGCCGTCTCCGCCAGCACCTCCCGGCCGTCCCGGGCCCACAGCCCGTCGTTGAACAGTTCGACCTCGATGGGGCCGGTGTAGCCGGCGGCCTCCACGTACCCCTTCCACTCCCGCATGTCGATCGCGCCGTCGCCGATCTGGCCGCGGCCGTTGAGGACGCCCTCGGGCAACGGGGTGGTCCAGTCGGCGAGCTGGAAGGTGTGGATACGGCCGCCGGCGCCCGCCCGGGCGATCTGCCGGGGCGCGGTGTCGTCCCACCAGATGTGGTACGTGTCCACGGTCACCCCGACCTGGTGGGCCGGGAAGCGTTCGGCGAGGTCCAGGGCCTGGGCCAGGGTGGAGACCACACAGCGGTCGGCGGCGTACATGGGGTGGAGGGGCTCGATGGCTAGGCGGACGCCGTGCGCCTCGGCGTACGGGCCGAGTTCCGCCAGCGCGTCCGCGATGCGCTCGCGGGCGCCGCGCAGGTCCCGGGAACCGGCCGGCAGACCGCCGGAGACCAGTACGAGGGTGTCCGTGCCGAGGGTGGCCGCCTCGTCCACCGCCCGCCGGTTGTCGTCCAGGGCGCGGGCGCGCTCCTGTGGGTCGATCGCCGTGAGGAAGCCGCCCCGGCACAGCGTCGTCACCGTCAGGCCCGCGTCCCGCACCAGCTTGGCGGTCGCCTCCAGCCCGTGGAGCCGGACCGGCTCGCGCCACAGGCCGACGTTCGTGACGCCCGACTCCGCGCAGGCGTCGGCCAGTTCCGGCAACGACAGCTGCTTGACCGTCATCTGGTTGATGGAGAAACGCTCGGCGGACGTCACTGGTTCACCCCGTACAGGGACAGCAGGGTCTTCATCCGCTCCTCGGCCAGCTTCGGGTCCGGGAACAGACCCAGTCCGTCGGCGAGTTCGTAGGCGCGGGCGAAGTGCGGGAGGGAGCGGGCCGACTGCAGCCCGCCGACCATGGTGAAGTGGGACTGGTGGCCGGCCAGCCAGGCCAGGAAGACCACGCCCGTCTTGTAGAAGCGGGTGGGGGCCTGGAAGAGGTGGCGGGACAGTTCGACGGTGGGGTCGAGCAGGCCGCGGAAGCCGGTCACGTCGCCCGTGTCGAGGAGGCGTACCGCCTGCGCCGCCAGCGGGCCCAGCGGGTCGAAGATGCCCAGCAGGGCGTGGCTGAAGCCCTGGTCGTCGCCCGCGATCAGCTCGGGGTAGTTGAAGTCGTCGCCGGTGTAGCAGCGGACCCCGTCGGGCAGGCGGCGGCGCAGGTCGATCTCGCGCTGGGCGTCGAGCAGGGACACCTTGATGCCGTCGACCTTGTCGGGGTGGGCGGCGATGACCTCCAGGAAGGTGTCGGTGGCCGCGTCGAGGTCCGCCGACCCCCAGTAGCCCTCCAGCGCCGGGTCGAACATCGGGCCGAGCCAGTGCAGGACGACCGGCTCGGCGGCCTGGCGCAGCAGATGGCCGTACACGTCGAGGTAGTCGTCCGGTCCGGCGGCGGTCGCGGCGAGGGCGCGGGACGCCATCAGGATGGCCTGGGCGCCGGACTCCTCGACGACGGCGAGCTGTTCCTCGTAGGCGGCGCGGATGTCGGCGAGCGTGCCGCCGGTGATCTGGTCGGTGCCGACCCCGCAGGCGATACGGCCGCCGACGGCCTTCGCCTCGGCCGCGCTGCGCCGGATCAGTTCGGCCGCGCCGGCCCAGTCGAGGCCCATCCCGCGCTGCGCGGTGTCCATCGCCTCGGCGACCCCCAGTCCGTGCGACCACAGATGGCGGCGGAAGGCGAGGGTGGCGTCCCAGTCGACGGCGGCGGGCGCGTCGGGCGACACGTCGGCGTACGGGTCGGCGACGACGTGCGCCGCCGAGAAGACCGTACGGGAGGTGAAGGGCGTACCGGGGGCCGGCGCGAGCGGTTCGGTGCGCGGCTCGTAGAGGCGCGAGCCGCCCTGGGGGTCCGGGAGTCGGATGGTCACAGCGAGATCTCCGGCACCTCGATACGGCGGCCCTCGGCCGAGGACCTCAGGCCCAGCTCGGCGAGCTGGACGCCTCGGGCGCCGGCCAGCAGGTCCCAGTGGTAGGGGGCGTCCGCGTAGACGTGCCGGAGGAACAGCTCCCACTGGGCCTTGAAACCGTTGTCGAAGTCCCCGTTGTCGGGAACCTCCTGCCACTGGTCGCGGAAGTCCTCGGTGGCGGGGATGTCCGGGTTCCAGACCGGCTTGGGGGTGGCCGAGCGGTGCTGGACGCGGCACTTGCGCAGGCCCGCGACCGCCGAGCCCTCGGTGCCGTCCACCTGGAACTCCACCAGCTCGTCGCGGTTGACGCGGACCGCCCAGGAGGAGTTGATCTGGGCGATGGCGCCGCCGTCGAGTTCGAAGACGCCGTACGCGGCGTCGTCGGCGGTCGCGTCGTAGGGCTTGCCGTTCTCGTCCCAGCGCTGCGGGACGTGGGTGGTGGCGAGGGCCTGGACGGAGCGCACCCGGCCGAACAGCTCGTGCAGGACGTACTCCCAGTGCGGGAACATGTCGACGACGATGCCGCCGCCGTCCTCGGCGCGGTAGTTCCAGGAGGGGCGCTGGGCGGCCTGCCAGTCGCCCTCGAAGACCCAGTAGCCGAACTCGCCCCGGATGGACAGGATGCGGCCGAAGAAGCCGCCGTCGATGAGGCGCTTCAGCTTGAGCAGGCCCGGCAGGAAGATCTTGTCCTGTACGACGCCGTGCTTGACGCCCTTGGCGTGGGCGAGGCGGGCCAGCTCCAGGGCGCCGTCGAGGCCGGTGGCGGTGGGCTTCTCGGTGTAGACGTGCTTGCCGGCGGCGATCGCCTGCTTGATGGCCTCCTCGCGGGCCGAGGTGACCTGCGCGTCGAAGTAGATGTCGACGCTCGGGTCGGCGAGGACGGCGTCCACGTCGGTCGAGAAGTGCTCCAGTCCGTGCCGCTCGGCGATCTCCCGCAGCGCGTGCTCACGGCGGCCGAGAAGGATCGGCTCCGGCCACAGCACGGTGCCGTCGCCGAGGTCCAGGCCACCCTGTTCGCGCAGGGCGAGGAGCGAGCGGACGAGGTGTTGGCGGTACCCCATGCGCCCGGTCACACCGTTCATGGCGATCCGCACCGTCTTGCGTGTCACGGCTTCCCCTCACCTTTAACAAGCGACCTGTTGGCAGGCATCTCTTAGCAAGCGCTTTCTATACAGACAAAAGCTAACCTCTCCCCAGTGGTCTGTACAAGACCGTGATGGGGTTGAGTTGTTCGAGGGGGCGAACAACTCGGGGGATTGGGCTTATGGTCTGCAAGGACGTGCCGCCGGGGGTGCCGTTGGGGGTGCCGCCGGGGACCGGCCGGGAACCGGACTGTCCCGGCAGCGGTCTGGTACGACGGCGTACTACTGCGTACGACACGATGCGCGACCGGAGGACGACGAGATGACGGTGACCCTGGCGGACGTGGCGGCCCGCGCCCAGGTCTCCCCCGCGACGGTGTCGCGCGTGCTGAACGGCAACTACCCGGTGGCCGCGTCCACCCGGGAGCGGGTGCTCCGGGCGGTGGACGAGCTGGACTACGTCCTCAACGGCCCCGCGAGCGCGCTGGCCGCGGCCACCTCCGACCTGGTGGGCATCCTCGTCAACGACATCGCGGACCCCTTCTTCGGCATCATGGCGAGCGCGATCCAGGGCGAGATCGGGGGGCCGGGCGGCCGGGCGGGCGGCGAACGGCTGGCCGTCGTCTGCAACACCGGGGGCTCACCGGAGCGCGAACTGACGTACCTGACACTGCTGCAACGGCAGCGGGCGGCGGCGGTGGTGCTGACCGGCGGGGCGGTGGAGGACGCGCCGCACGCGGCGGCGGTCGCGTCGAAGCTGCGCAAGCTCGGGGAGGCGGGGACCCGGGTGGTGCTGTGCGGACGCCCGCCGGCGCCGGACACCGAGGCGATCGCGCTGAACTTCGACAACCGGGGCGGCGGGCGCGAACTGACGGAGCACCTGATCGGGCTGGGCCACCGGAGGCTCGGCTACATCGCCGGCCCGGAGGAGCGCACGACGACCCGGCACCGGCTGGAGGGACACCGGGCGGCGCTGGCCGCGGCGGGCATCGAGGAGGACCCGCGCTGGACGGTGCACGGCCGCTACGACCGCCGGTCGGGGTACGAGGCCACGCTGGAGCTGCTGCGCCGTGACCCCTCGCTGACGGCGGTGGTGGCCGCCAACGACTCCGTCGCGCTGGGGGCGTGCGCCGCGCTGCGGGAGTCCGGCCTGCGCATCCCCGACGACGTCTCGGTGGCCGGTTTCGACGACCTGCCGTTCAGCATCGACGCGGTGCCCTCCCTCACGACGGTACGACTGCCCCTGGCGGAGGCGGGCGCCCGCGCGGGCCGCATCGCCATGGGCCGCGAGGAACCCCCGCCCGGCGGAATCGCGACGGTACGGGGCGAACTGATGGTCCGCGGCTCGTCCGGAACCCCCCGGGGCTGAGCCCCGGGCCCCCCGGCTGCACGGGATGCTCTCGGCAGACGGCGGGGGCCCCTCCGAAGTGCGGCCGGGCACCGTCGCCGCAGGCGAAGAGCCTCGCCGACCACGCGAGGTGCCCTCCGAGGCGCGGGCGGGCACCGTCGCCGCAGGCGAAGAGCCTCGCCGACCACGCGAGGTGCCCTCCGAAGTGCGGCCGGGCACCGTCGCCGCAGGCGAAGAGCCTCGCCAGCCACGCGAGGTGCCCTCCGAAGTGCGGCCGGGCACCGTCGCCGCAGGCGAAGAGCCTCGCCAGCCACGCGAGGTGCCCTCCGAGGCGCGGGCGGGCACCGTCGCCGCAGCCGAAGAGCCTCGCCGACCACGCGAGGTGCCCTCCGAGGCGCGGGCGGGCACCGTCGCCGCAGCCGAAGAGCCTCGCCGACCACGCGAGGTGCCCTCGGGAAAGGGCCGGGGCGCCCTCACCAGGGGCGATGAGCTTCGCGGGCCGCACGGGATGCCCCCGGGGCAGGGACGAGTGCCCTACTCGTACGAACGACGCTCGCGGGCCGCGTGGGAACCGGGGTAGGGGCGGTGCGGTTCGCGGCTGCGGGGCGAGGGCCTCGGGCCACGGAAGTGGAGGGCTCCGCTCGGCTCGCGACGGGTGCTCCTGGGCAAGCGGAAAAAAAATTTCCTGGGCCGGGGCGATTAGTTTTGGGGAGCGGGGCCGTCTTCCTCTTTGTAAGCGACCCGGCAGAGACCGCCGTAGGCAACCGGCCCGACCAGCAGGAGCACCCCATGCGTCTCATCGTCACCGAATTCATCAGCCTCGACGGCGTCGTCCAGGCGCCCGGCGGGCCCGAGGAGGACACCGACGGAGGGTTCGCGCACGGCGGCTGGTCGCACCCGTTCTTCGACCCGGAGCTGCTCGGCGGGACCTTCGCCGCCGGGCTGGAGAAGGCCGAGGCGCTGCTCTACGGGCGCCGCACCTGGCAGAGCATGGCCGCAGCCTGGCCCGACCAGGCCGGGGACCCCTTCGCCGACCGGATGAACTCCCTGCGCAAGTACGTCGTCTCCGACACCCTCTCCGACTCCGACCTGACCTGGGAGAACACCGTCCGCATCCCCGGCGCCGAGGCCCTCGGCCGGATTCGTGAGATGCGCGCCGCCGACGGTGGCGACCTCGCCATGATGGGGAGCCCCACCCTGGTACGCACCCTGCTGCGCGAGGGCCTGGTCGACGAACTGCAGCTGGTCGTCATGCCACTGATCCTCGGCGGCGGCAAGTCGATCTTCCCGGACGACGGCGTCAAGCGGACGTTCGAGCTGGTCTCCTCCGCCACCGGCAAGACCGGCGTACAGGTGAACACCTTCCGCCCGGTCGCCGACTGACCGACGCCAGGAGCGGGTGTGGCGTGTGATGCCAGGTGAGCCGGGCGTGATGCCGGGTAGTGTCCCGGCATGAAGCTGGCCTTCTCCACCCTCGGTGTCCCCGGCCTGCCCGTACCGGAGGTACTGGCGCTCGCCACCGCCCACGGCTACCACGGCGTCGAGCTGCGCGCCCATCCGGAGGAGCCGGTGCATCCCGGTCTCGGCCCCGCCGAACGGGCGGACGTGGCCGCCGCGTTCAAGACGGCCGGGATCGAGGTGCTGGGCGTCGCCGGGTACGCGAAGGTCGCGGCTCCGGGCGACGACGGCCCCGTACTGGACGAGATCCGCGCCCTCCTCCAGCTGGCCCACGACCTGGGCGCACCCTTCGTCCGGGTCTTCCCCGGCGCCGACCCCGGTCTGCCGCAGGCCGAGGGCGACACCGTCGCCGCCCGGCGGCTGGGCACCGCGGCCGAGGACGCCTCCGCCCTGGGGGTCCGCGTGCTCCTGGAGACCCACGACTCGCACCGCACCGGCGCCGAGGCGATCCGCGTCCTCGGCCCGGTCGGGCACCGTCAGGTCGGCGCGCTGTGGGACGTGATGCACACCTGGCTGGGCGGGGAGCAGCCCTCGGAGACCTACGCGGCCCTCGCCCCGCACCTCGGGTACGTCCAGGTCAAGGACATCGCCTCGCCGCAGGACACCACCCCGCTGCCGCTCGGGACGGGCGTGCTGCCGCTGACCGAGTGCGTGGACGTGCTCTGCCGGCACGGCTGGGACGGCTGGCTGTGCTGGGAGTACGAGAAGCGCTGGTACGAGACGGCCACGCCGCTTCCGGAACTGCTGAGCGCGGGCCGCGACCATCTCGTACGACTGCTGAGCGACGCGGCATAGCGGCCGGGACCGGGACCGGGGCCCCTGGACGCATCCTCGGTCGCGGATCGCGGATCGCGGATCGCGGATCACGGGTCGCAGTCGCAGGTCCCGTCAGGGTGTGTCCGGGGTCCTCCCCATCAACCGCACCAGGGCCACCACCAGGAGGTCGAAGGCGACCAGCACGGTCAGGCACACGCTGAAGGCGTGCGGCGCGGTCTGCGGCCCGGTGTGGTCACCGGTCATCCGGAAGAAGATGCCGCCGACCAGCGCCGTCCCCACGGTCGCGCCGATCTCCTGGGCGGTGCTGAGGACGCCCGAGGCGGCGGCGGCATGGTCGGCGGAGACGGGAGCCAGCACCATCGAGGACAGCGGCGCCATGGTCAGTCCCATGCCCACACCGGCCACCAGCAGCGGCCCCGCGAGCCACGTCACGTGTCCGCCGACGCCGATTCCCCGGACCAGGGCGGCCAGCGCGCCGTAGCCGGCGACCACGAGGAGCGCGCCGACCGCCGGAGCCTGCCTCCCCAGACGCGTGACCAGGCGGCCGGCCAGTGCCGTCGCCGCGAAGAAGCCGGCCCCCAGCGGCAGGTACAGCAGACCGGAGCCCAGGGGCGACATGCCGCGCCCCTGCTGCAGATAGAGCGAGAGCACCAGGAAGCAGGCGCCCATCGTGGCGTAGTAGAACATCATGGCGAGCAGGCCGACGGAGAACGCCCGCGAGCGGAACAACTCGGTGTTCACCAGCGGCGATCCGCCCCGGACCGTGCCGCGGTGCTGTTGCGCCGCGAAGCCGGCCAGCACCGGCACGGCGGCGATCAGACAGAGCACCGACCACAGCGGCCAGCCGAGTTCCCGCCCCTCGGTCAGCGGCAGGACGATCGCCACCAGTCCGAGCATGACCAAGAGCATGCCGGTCACGTCCAGTCCGGCCCGGCCGCCCCCGCGCGACTCGGGGACCAGCCTCGGCACCAGGGCCACGGCGACCAGCCCGACGGGCACGTTGACCAGGAAGATCGCCCGCCAGCCCAGACCGGCCGGGTTCATCGCGATCAGGGAGCCGCCGATCAGCTGTCCGAACACCGCGGCGAGGCCGATCGCCAGACCGTAGACGTTGAACGCCACCGCGCGGGCCCGGCCCTGGTACATCGCTCCCAGCAGGGCCAGCACCTGCGGAGTGACCAGGGAGGCGGCGACGCCCTGGAGCACACGCGCCGCCACGAGTTGCGCCGGGTCGCGCGCCAGTCCGGCACAGGCGGAGGCGGCGGTGAACAGGGCCAGACCGAGCACGAACAGCCGTCGCCGTCCGTAGAGGTCGCCCATCCGACCCGAAGTGATCATCAGGGTGGCCAGCGGGAGGCCGTATCCGGCCAGGACGAACTGGACGGCCACCGAACTCGCGTGCAGGCTCCGCTGGATGTCGGGCACCGCGACGTTCACGATGAAGAAGTCCAGCACGGTGATGAACGTGCCGAGCGACACGAGAACGAGCGGGGTCCAACGGGGCGCGGACTCCTCGGAAGTCGCGGCAGGCGCCCCGGCGAGTTCCGGCCCGGATAACTCCTCGATAGTCATGGGCGTGAATTATCACCGAGGAAGTCCGTGCCGTCCATTGCGGTGCGGCGGATCCGGCCATGTCAGCGCCGTGTCAGTCCCATTACTCAGGATGGTGCCCGAGCCAGATTCAACTTCCTGCCTAGTAAGCGCTGTCCCTGCGACGCGCGAGACGACGACAAGACGAGAAGGAGAATCATGACCCGGACCGACGTGGTAGCCCCGTCATGGCCGTTGCGCCGTAGCTGCCCGATGGCCCAGCCACCCGCTCTCGCCGCGTTCCGCGAGAACCCTCCCCGCAAGGTGTCGCTCCCCGGTGAGCAGACCGCCTGGCTCCTCACCCGCTACGCGGACGTGCGCCAGGCCCTCGCCGACCCCCGGCTGAGCGTCGACGACCAGCATCCCGAATGGCCGAACCGACTGCTTTTCCCGGTCCCGCCGAGAGCGGTTTCCTTCTGGCGCATGGATCCGCCGGAGCACGGAAAATACCGCAGGATGGTCGCACCGGAGTTCACCGCCCACCGGACACAGGCACTTCGTCCACTCATCCAGGCGATAGCCGACGAACTCCTCGACGAAATGGCCGCGTCGCCCCGGCCGGTCGACTTCCATTCGGCGTTCTCCCTGCCGCTTCCCTGCATTGTCATCGCCCGCATCTTCGGAGTGCCGGACGAGGACATGAGTGAATTCAAGGCCAACACGAGCGCGTTGCTCAACCAGAAGGAGCCGGAAAAGGCCGTACAGGCGTTTCAGGCCACCACCGCCTATCTCGACGAGTTGTCGCGGGCCAGGGAACGCGAGCCGCGCAACGACCTGTTGAGCCGGCTGACGGTGAAGTACGTCCGCACCGGAGAGCTGTCCCACGACGACCTGGTGGCCATGCTCCGGCTGATGCTCGTCGCCGGGCACGAGACGACCGCGAACCAGATCGCCCTCAGCGTCTTCACCCTGCTCGACCGGCCCGGCACGCTCGCCGAACTGCGCGCCGACCCGAGCCTGCTCACTCCGGTGATCGACGAGCTGCTGCGGTACTGGTCCGTCGCACAGGACAACGTTGTCAGGGTGGCCACCGAGGCCCTGACCGTCGGCGGCACCCGCATCCCGGCCGGTGACGCCGTCGTCATCTCCGTCCCGGGTGCCAACCACGACGAGACGGTCTTCCCCGGCGCGGCGGACATCGACATCCACCGGGACAGCAGCCGCCATCTGGCCTTCGGGCACGGCCCCCACTTCTGTCCCGGCGGCCCGCTGGCCCGGACCGAGCTGGAGATCGCCCTGACCACGGTCTTCAGGCGCTTCCCCGACCTGCGTCTGGCGGTCCCGCGCGACCAGGTCCCGGTCGCCACCGACACGCTCGTGTACGGCCTGAAGTGCCTGCCGGTGACGTGGTAGCCACTCCTGCCCTCCTGCCACCCCTGTCGCTCACACCGCGCACACCGCTCACACCGCGCACACCGCTCACACCGCTCACACCGCACACCGCGCACACCGCTCACACCGAAACGAGGTCCACGATGAAGCAGCCGACAACGCGCCGCCGCGCGCCCGAGTCCGACCGGGCGGGGGTGCCGGCGTGAAGGTCAGTGTGTCGACGGCCGGCAGCCGCGGCGACTTCGAACCGTACGTGGCGCTCGCCCAGGGCCTGATCGACGCCGGGCACCAGGTCACCTTCGCCGCTCCGCGCGACGCGCGCCGTCTGGTGGCCGGGACGGACGCCGAGTTCATCGAGATGGACCTGGAAGTGCGGGAGGTGCTGCGCTCCGAGGAGGGTCAGCGATGGCTGGCCGGCGGGAACGTGGAGGCGTATCTCGAGGGCATCACGAAGATGCTCTCGGAGGCCCGCCACACCATCGGCTCGTCCGTGCTGGCCTCGGCCGTGGACGCCGACGTCCTGGTGACCGGCGTCAACACCGAGGACTACGCGCTGGCGGTCTCCCAGGCCCGTGGCACGCCCGTCGTCCTCGGCCATCTGACGCCGTGGCTGCTGACGGACGAGTTCCCCCAGCCGCTCACCCCGCAGGTGGTGCCGGACGGTCTGTCCGCCGAGGAGTACCACCTGCGGTCCCATCACCTGGCCGAGGAGGTGTACTGGCAGGGCAAGCGGGACGACATCAACGGGTTCCGTGCATCTCTGGGCCTGCCGCCGGCCCCCGGCGCGGCCCTGACCTGGACCGTCGAACTCGGCCTGCCCACGCTGCAGGCGTTCAGCGAGGCCGTGGTCCCGCGTCCGCACGACTGGGGACCGTCGAACCGGATCACCGGTTTCTGGCGGCTCCCGTCCGAGGTGCGCCGTCGTGTGGGGGAGGCCGACCTGCCCGGTCCGCTGGCGGACTGGCTCGCCGACGGGCCCCCGCCGGTGTTCCTGGGCTTCGGCAGCATGCCGGTGCTGGATCCGCCGAAGCTCCTCGACCTGATCGTGCGGGCCGCCGAGCGGACCGGGTTGCGGCTGCTGGTCGGCGTCGGCTGGTCCGATCTGTCGGAGCTGACCGGCGAACTGCCCGGGACCGTTCGCCTGGTCGGCGCGGTGGACCACGACCGGCTGTTCCCGCGGTGCCGGGCCGTGGTGCACCACGGAGGTGCCGGCACCACCGCCGCGGGACTGACGGCCGGCCTGCCCACCTGGATCTACACCGTCTTCAGCGACCAGCCGTTCTGGGGCGAGCGCGTCGCGCGGCTCGGCGTCGGCGGCTACAGCGACTTCCTGGACTTCGACCTGGAGCACCTCACCGGCGTACTCGGCCGACTGGTCGGCGCGGACGTGCGACAGCGGGCGGAGGCCATCGGCGAGCGACTCCGTGCGGAGGACGGGGTGGGCACGGCGGTGAGGCTGATCGAAGAGATCCTCGGCTGAGGGCTGAGGGCTGAGGGCTGCGGGCTGCGGGCTGCGGGCTGCGGGCTGCGGGCTGCGGGCTAAAGGCTGAGGGCTGAGGGCAGCGGGCTGAGGCAGCGGGCCAGGGGCTGAGGGCAGCGGGCCGGGCCTGCGGGCTGCAGCGGACCGGGCCTGCGGGCTGCGGGGGCCGGGGCTGCGGGCAGCGGGGGCCGGGGCTGCGGGCAGCGGGGGCCGGGGCTGCGGGCAGCGGGGCTACGGGCTGCGGCAGGCCGGGCTTGCGGGCCGGGGGCTGCGGGCAGCAGGCCGGGTTGCGGCGGGCCGGGCATGCGGGCAGCGGCAGGCAGGGCATGCGGGCAGCGGCGGACCGGGCCAGCGGACAGCGGCCCGGGTTCTGCGGGCAGGCAGCGGACTGGGACTGCGGGCAGCGGTAGGCCGGGGCAGTGGGCGGGGCTGCGGGCTGTCGGGCGGGGCCGCCGGTTAATTGGCTGGCCCGGGTTCCCTCGGCCCCGTTAGCCTCCCCCGGTGATCCAGCCGCCCGTGCCGTGCGCTTGCCGCCCCGTCCCCCGTTCATGAGTCCGACCCGCTCCCTCCTCGACGTACGGCCGCTGCGCGCCTCGCCCGTCTTCCGGCGGCTGCTCATCGGGCGGACCGTGTCCACGCTCGGCGGGTTCATGACGCTGGTGACGGTCATGTACCAGGTCTGGGACATGACGCACAGCACGGTGTGGAGCGGCGCGGTCGGGCTGGCGCAGGCGTTGCCGCTGGTCGTGTTCGGTCTGTTCGCGGGGTCGTGGGTGGACCGGGCCGACCGGCGGCGCGTCTATCTGGCGGCCACCGTAGGCCAGGCGGTCTGCTCGCTGCTGCTGGCGGTGCAGGGCTTCACCGGGCACGTCCCGGTCCCCGGGATCCTCGCGCTGGTCGCCGTGCAGTCCTCCTTCGGGGCGCTCGGGACGCCGGCCGCCGGGGTCTTCGTACCGCGTCTGCTGCCCAGGGAGCAGGTGCCGGCGGGGCTGGCGCTGAATCACCTGACCGGCCAGGCGATGATGCTGCTCGGGCCGGCGTTGGCCGGTGTGCTGCTGGGCCGGCTGGGCATCGGCACGTGCTATCTGCTGGACGCCCTCAGCTTCGGGTGCTCCTTCTACGGCGCCTTCGGGCTGCCCGCGCTGCCGCCGGAGGGGGAGCTGTCGCGGGCCGGTGTGCACGGGGTGCTGGACGGGCTGCGGTTCCTGGCCGGGCACCGGGTGGTGCGGGGGGCGCTGGTCACCGACCTCGCCGCGACCGTGCTGTCCTTCCCGGTGAGCCTGTTCCCGCTGGTCAACGCGGAGCGGTTCGGGGACGACCCGGGAACGCTGGGCCTGTTCCTGTCGGCGATGGCGGTGGGCGGCATCGCGGCGACGGCCCTGTCCGGCTCGCTCACCCGGCTGGGCCGGCCAGGCCCGGTGATGCTCTGCAGTTCCGGGACATGGGGTGCCGCGCTCGTCCTGTTCGGTCTGTCGACGAACCCCTGGACCGGGCTGGCCCTCCTGACGCTGGCCGGGGCGGCCGACTCCGTCTCGGTGGTCTCGCGGGCCACGATCGTGCAGACCCACACCCCGGACGCGCTGCTCGGCCGGGTCACGGCGGCCGAGGGGATCGTCGGCCGGGCGGGCCCGAGCCTCGGCAACGTACGCGGCGGTGTCCTGGCCGGCTGGACCTCCGGCACCACCGCCCTCGTCACCGGCGGCCTGCTGTGCTGCCTGGCGGTGGCGGGCGTGGCCGCCGCGACACCGGAGCTACGGGCCACGGCCGACGCGCCGCCCGGCGACTGACCGGCACCCGCCGTCCCGGCGTGCCTCAGACGGCCCCCGGCCCCGGCCCCAGCTCCGCGAACGCCTCGTGGAAGCCCGGGAACGTCTTGCGTACGCAGCCGGGGTCGTCGTACGACAGACCCCGGACCCGGTGGCCCGTCACCGCGAAGGACATCACCACCCGGTGGTCGCCGTAGGACTTGACCCGGACGTCCGGCAGGGGCTGCGCGGGCCGGATCTCGATCCAGTCGGGTCCCGTCGACACCGGCACACCCAGCCGCCGGAGGTTCTCCGCGCAGGCCTCCAGGCGGTCGCACTCCTTCACCCGGGTGTTGGCCACGTCCTCGATACGGACCGGACCGGACGCGAAGGGGGCGATCGCGGCCAGGGTCGGCATCGTGTCGGAGATGTCCCGCATGTTGACGGTCAGGCCGCGCAGTTCGCCGGTGCCGCGTACCGTCGTGCGGTCCTCGGCGACGTCCACGTCCGCGCCCATCCGGCGCAGTACGTCGACGAACCCGAGGTCGCCCTGGAGGGCGCGCGAGCCGAGGCCGGGCACGGTCACCTCGCGGCCCGGGGTGAGTGCCGCCGCGGCGAAGAAGTAGCTGGCGGTGGAGGCGTCGGGTTCCACCGCGTAGGTGGTGGCCCGGTAGCCGCCGGAGGGGACGGTGAAGACGTCGTCGCGCCGGTCCACCTCCACTCCGAAGGCCCGCATCATGGCGAGCGTGATCTCCACGTACGGCGCGGAGACCAGGTCGGTGACCCGGATGCCCAGGCCCTTGCGGGTCAGCGGGCCGAGCAGGAGCAGCGCGGTCAGGTACTGCGAGGACTGGCCCGCGTCCAGGACCACCTCCCCGCCCTCGACTCCCGCCGCCTCGATCCTCAGCGGATGGTGGCCCTCCGCCTCCTCGTGCCGCAGGTCCACTCCGAGGTCGCGCAGCGCCCGGGTGAGGGGGCCGAGGGGGCGCCTGCGCATCTGGGGCGAGGCGTCGAAGCGGTAGCTGCCGTGGCCGGCCGCCGCCAGGGTGGGCAGGAAGCGGGAGGTCGTCGCGCCGTCGCGGCAGTACACGTCGGCCTCGGTGACCGCCGGGCCCTGGGGGCGGCCGTCGACCTGCCACACGTCCGGGGTGCGGCCCACCCGGTACCCGAGCCGGACGAGCCCCTCGGCGAAGCCCTCGGTGTCGTCGGAGCGGAGGGGGCGGACGAGGGTGGTGACACCGTCGGCGGCGGCCGCGAGGAAGAGGGCGCGAGCGGTGATGGACTTGGAACCGGGGATCTCGACTTCGGGCATGGTCGCCATGATGACCCGCTGCCGGTCCCGTACGACGGCCTGTCCATGAACTGGACCCGCCCCGTCGGCCCCCTGCCCGCCGTCCTCGGCGTGCCCCCCTCCGACTGCGCCGATGGCGGGCCCTCCCGGTTTACTGTGCATTTCCTTGACGCCTCTGTTAAGGAGCGCACGTGCACGACACCAGCACGGGAAGCAAGGGAAGCACGGGAAGCACGGGAAATACGGGGAACACGGGCAACACCGCACGGCCGTCCAGACGGGCGGTCCTCGCCGCGACGGCGGGCCTCACCGCCGCGCTGGCCGCCCCCCACCCCGCACAGGCGGCCACCGCCGCCGCCCCCTCCGCCCGCGAGGACAGCGGGCTGCGGGCTCTCGTCTCCGGCATGACGCTGGAGGAGAAGGTCGGCCAGCTGTTCGTGATGCGGGTCTACGGCCACTCGGCCACCGCCCCCGACCAGGCCGACGTGGACGCCAACCTCAAGGAGATCGGGGTCCGTACGGCCGCCGAACTGATCGAGCGGTACCGGGTCGGCGGGATCATCTACTTCACCTGGACGCACAACACCCGCGACCCGCGACAGATCGCCGACCTCTCCAACGGCATCCAGCAGGCCTCCCTGCGGCAGCCGCGCGGCCTGCCGGTGCTCATCACCACCGACCAGGAGCACGGCATCGTGTGCAGGGTGGGCAAACCGGCCACCCTGTTCCCGGGCGCGATGGCCATGGGAGCGGGCGGCTCCCGCGCCGACGTCCGCACCCTCGGCCGGATCTCCGGGGCCGAACTGCGCGCGATGGGCATCAACCAGGACTACGCCCCCGACGCCGACGTGAACGTGAACCCGGCCAACCCGATCATCGGCGTACGGTCCTTCGGGGCGGACCCGGACGCGGTCGCCGCCCTGGTGGCCGCCGAGGTGCGGGGCTACCGGTCCTCCCGGGTCGCGGCCACCGCCAAGCACTTCCCGGGACACGGTGACACCACCGTCGACAGCCACACCGGCTTCCCGGTCATCACGCACAGCCGGGACCTGTGGGAGGAGCTGGACGCGGTGCCCTTCCGGGCGGCGATCGCCGCGGGCGTCGACGCGATCATGACCGCGCACATCCAGTTCCCGGCCCTGGACGACTCCGGCGACCCGGCCACCCTCTCCCACCCGATCCTCACCGGCATCCTGCGCGGCGAGCTGGGCTACGACGGGGTCGTGGTCACCGACTCCCTCGGCATGGAGGGCGTCCGCACGAAGTACGGCGACGACCGGGTGCCGGTGCTGGCCCTGAAGGCCGGCGTGGACCAGCTGCTGAACCCGCCCTCCCTGGATGTCGCCTGGAACGCCGTACTGACCGCGGTGCGCGAGGGCGAACTGACCGAGGCACGCCTCGACGAATCGATCCTGCGGATCCTGCGCCTGAAGACCCGGCTGGGCCTGCTCGACCGGGCGTACGTCACCCGGTCCGGGGCGGCCCGCACGGTGGGCACGCGCTCGCACCTGGCCACGGCCGACCGCATCGCCGAGCGCACGACGACCCTGCTGGTCAACGAGGGCGGCCTGCTCCCCCTCAGTACGCGCGAGCACCGGAGGATCCTGGTCGTGGGCGCCGACCCGGCCTCCCCCACCGGAACCACCGGACCCCCCACCACCGTCCTGGCCACCGCCCTCGCCGAACTGGGCTTCACCACCACCGTCCTGGCCACCGGGACCACGCCGTCCGACACGGCCGTCACCCAGGCGGTCGCGGCGGCCCGGGACGCCGACGCGGTGGTGGCGGGGACGTACGACGTGACGGCGGGCAGCGCGCAGCAGACGCTCCTGGAGCGGCTGGTCGCGACCGGGAAGCCGGTGGTGGCCGTGGCGATGAGAAACCCCTACGACGTGGCCCAACTCCCCATGGTGTCGGCCCACTTGGCGACGTACTCGTGGACCGACGTCGAACTGCGGGCCGCCGCCCGGGTAGTCGCCGGACGGGTGGCGCCGCGCGGGAAGCTGCCGGTGCCGGTGCAGCGGGCGGACGATCCGACGCAGGTGCTGTACCCCATCGGACATGGGCTGACGTACTAGACGTACGTCACACACCGGTCGTATTACCCCCAAAGGACGGAAAGGGTCCCGTATGGCTGGCGTGTGCCCACTTCGCGGGGCCACGCTGGGCGGGGGTGTCTGGGGGGATGGCGATGCGCGCGAGTGGTTGCGTGGGGCTGGTCTGCGGGCTGCTGGCCACCGCAGCACTGCTGACGGGGTGTCAGTCACCGACCGGTGCCCCGGTGGGCAGCGCCCGCCCGGCCCCGAAGGGGGCCTCCGGCTACGGCGCCCAGTTCCTCGGCGTCGACGAGTGCAGTTCGTTCGGCACCACCAGCTTCACCGAGGTGCCCTGCACCAGCGAACGCGCCGCCGCCCGCGTCGTCGCCCGCTACGACGGCACCACCACCGACGGCCCCCTGTGCCCGCCGACCACCGACTTCGTCCTGCGCATCGGCGAACAACGCCCGGCCGGCGGCCAGGACGGCGACGGGGTCGTCCCGCAGGGCTACGCCTGCATGCGCAACCTGGAACCCCCGCACCCCGGCGACCCGGGCGGCGGAGGCGGCCCGCGCACGATCGTCGGCGACTGCGTCTACGGCTCCGGCGGCGGCCAGGTCCGTGAAACGCCCTGCGACGGCTCGGCCCGGCACAAGCCGCAGTACAAGGTCGTCAAGGCGGTCACCGACCGCTCCGCCTGCCCGTCCGTGACGACGCTGTACGTCCAACTGGGCGGCCGGGAACCGGTGGGCTGCGCCCGCCCCGTCTGACCTAGTGCTGTGGCCGGAAAGGTTTACCGAGAAGCTCGCGGCGTCCGGTGCTGGGGGCACCTCCCACGCCGTTCAGGCAGTGGGGGAACATCGCAAGGCGGAGCGTCGCCCGCGTACTGGACGTACTCGGGTGATGCGACAACGCGGCGTGGGGGTACCCCCGGCCGAAGGCTGGGGGAGTGCCGTGCCGGGCGTCGCGAGCCGGTGAACCTTTCCGGTCGCAGCACTAGCAGAGGATCCAGCCGGAGCTGACCGTCGCCGATCCCACGGCCCCTCTGACCCATACGCACCGGTGCCCCGCATGGACCGTCACCGGACCGGCGCGGTAGGTGTAGTCGCCCTGGTCGACGACCGGGCGGTTGCCGCGGGCCTGGACGCTGACCGACATCTGGCGTCTGCTCCCCGGGGTGTCGGCGGCGGTGATCGCGCAGACGTAACCGCCCGCCTTGTAGACGTGGACCGTACCCGTCGCGAAGGGCAGGGTCCTGACCTGGCGGCCCGCGCAACTGTCGGACGCCGCCTGGGCCGTGCCCGGTGCCACCAGCGCCAACGCCCCGGACGCGGCCAGCACGGCCGCGCCCAGCACCAGTCGCCCGCGTATCGCACCTGTGTCCACTGTCGTCCCCTCCCGTACCGCAGACATACCGTCGACCATGGAAGCCGTGACGTACTGATGTACGGACGCAGGACGTATGTCGGATGGTTGCACGACCGTCAGTAGGACGCGGTGACCGGCTCCTCCGGCTCGGACTGGCCGATGAAGGTCCGCCACAGCTCGGCGTACCGGCCGCCCAGGGCGAGCAGCTCCTCGTGGGTGCCGTCCTCCACCACCCGGCCGTGGTCCATCACCACCACCCGGTCGGCGCGGGCGGCCGTGGTCAGCCGGTGGGCGACCACCAGCGTCGTACGGCGGCCCGCCAGCCGGTCCGTGGCCTGGTTGACCTGTGCCTCGGTCGCCAGGTCCAGGGCCGCCGTGGCCTCGTCGAGGAGCAGCACGTCGGGGTCGACGAGTTCGGCGCGGGCGAGCGCGATCAGCTGGCGCTGGCCGGCCGAGAGGTTGCGGCCCCGCTCGGCGACCTCGTGGAGGTAGCCGCCGTCCAGGGTGGCGATCATCTCGTGCGCGCCCACCGTGCGCGCCGCCGCCTCCACCTGCGCGTCCGTGGCGTCGGGGCGGCCGTAGGCGATGGCGTCCCGGACGGTGCCGGGGAACAGGTACGCCTCCTGCGGGACGACTCCCAGGCGGTGGCGGTAGGAGGTGAGGTCGAGGGCGCGCAGGTCCGTGCCGTCGACGGTCACCCGGCCGGCCGTCGGGTCGTAGAACCGTGCCACCAGCTTCACCAGCGTCGACTTGCCCGCGCCGGTCTCGCCGACGAAGGCGACCGTCTGCCCGGCGGGGACCGACAGCCGGATGCCGGACAGGGCCTCCTCGTCGTCGCCGTAGGCGAAGTGGACGTCCTCGAAGGCGATCTCGCCCCTGAGCGACGACACCTCCAGCGGTTCCTCGGACGCCCCGGTGGACGTCGGTTCCCGCAGCAGCTCCTGGATGCGGCCCAGCGACACCGTCGCCTGCTGGTAGCCGTCGAAGACCTGGGAGAGCTGCTGCACCGGGGCGAAGAACAGGTCGATGTACAGCAGGTACGCCACCAGGGCGCCGGTGGTGAGGGTGGCCGCCTCGACGCGGTGCGCGCCCGCCACCAGGACGGCCGCCGCCGCGACCGAGGACAGCAGCTGGACGAAGGGGAAGTAGACCGATATCAGCCACTGGCCCCGGATGCGGGCGCGGCGGTAGTCGTCACTGCGGGCGGCGAACCGGCGGCCGCCGTCCCGCTCGCGGCGGAAGGCCTGCACGATCCGCAGTCCGGCGACGGACTCCTGGAGGTCGGCGTTGACCACGGAGACCCGCTCGCGGGCCAGTTCGTACGCCTTCACGCTGGCCCGGCGGAAGAAGTAGGTGGCGACGATCAGCGGCGGGAGGGTGGCGAAGACGACGAGGGCGAGCTGGACGTCGAGGGCCAGCAGGACGGCCATGATGCCGAAGAAGGTGACGACCGAGACGAACGCGGTGACCAGGCCGGTCTGCAGGAAGCTGGAGAGGGCGTCGACGTCCGTCGTCATCCGCGTCATGATCCGGCCGGTCAGTTCGCGCTCGTAGTAGTCGAGGCCGAGGCGCTGCAGCTGCGCGAAGATCTTCAGGCGCAGGGAGTAGAGGACGCGTTCGCCGGTGCGGCCGGTCATCCTGGTCTCGCCGGTCTGCGCCGCCCACTGGAGGAGTACGGCGAGCAGGGCGAGCAGGGACGCCGTCCAGACGGCGCCGAGGGCCATCCGTGTGACGCCCTGGTCGATGCCGTGCCGGATCAGGATCGGCAGCAGCAGGCCCATGCCCGCGTCGACGGCGACCAGCAGCAGGCTGATCAGCAGCGGGCGGCCGAAGCCGCGCAGCAGGCGGCGCAGGCCGTAGGAGTCCTCGGGGCGGACCGCCCGGGCCTCGTCGATGCCGGGGGTGTCGGTGGCCGGGGGCAGCGCCGCGACCTGGGCGAGGAGTTCGGGGGTGGCCGGGGTGCCGGCCAGGGCGGTGTCCTTGGGTTCGCGGTCGCCGGTCCACAGGTGCGGGGTCAGGCCGCGCTCGGCGTCGAACTCGGCGTCCAGTTCGTCGCGGACGGTGGTGTCCTCGGCGGGCACGGCGGGCTGGGCGTGGCCCGGGGAGACGCCGCCCAGCTCGTCGGGGTCGGTGAGCAGCCGGCGGTAGAGGGCGGAGCGTTCCTGGAGTTCGTCGTGCGTGCCGATGTCGGCCAGGCGTCCGCCGTCGAGGACGGCGATGCGGTCGGCGAGGTTCAGGGTGGAGCGGCGGTGGGCGATGAGGAGGGTCGTACGGCCCTCCATCACCCGCCTGAGCGCCTCGTGGATCTCGTGCTCGACCCGGGCGTCCACGGCGGAGGTCGCGTCGTCGAGGACCAGCAGGCGGGGGTCGGTGAGGATCGCCCGGGCGAGGGCGACGCGCTGGCGCTGGCCGCCGGAGAGGGTGAGGCCCTGCTCGCCGACCTTGGTGTCGTAGCCGTCGGGCAGCTCTCTGATGAAACGGTCCGCTTGGGCGGCGCGGGCGGCGGCCTCGATCTCCTCCCGGGTGGCCTCGGGGCGGCCGTAGGCGATGTTGTTGCGGACGCTGTCGGAGAAGAGGAAGGAGTCCTCGGGGACCAGGCCGATGGCGGCCCTGAGCGAGTCGAGGGTCAGCTCGCGGACGTCGTGGCCGCCGATCAGGACGGCGCCGCGGGTGACGTCGTAGAAGCGCGGCAGGAGCAGGGAGACGGTGGACTTGCCGGAGCCGGAGGAGCCGACCACGGCGAGGGTCTCGCCCGCGCGGATCTCGAAGCTCAGCCCCTGCAGCACCGGGCTGGTGCTGTCCGGGGCGCGGTCGTAGCCGAAGGACACCTCGTCGAACTCGACCGTCGCGGGCGCGTCGGCGGGGAGGGTCTTCGTCCCGTCCCGCATCGTCGGCTCGGTGTCGATCAGCTCCAGGACGCGCTCGGTGCCGGCCCGGGCCTGCTGGCCGACGGTGAGGACCATGGCGAGCATCCGCACCGGGCCGACGAGCTGGGCGAGGTAGGTGGAGAAGGCGACGAAGGTGCCGAGGGTGATGTGACCGCGTACGGCCAGCCAGCCGCCGAGCGCCAGCATGGCGACCTGGCCGAGGGCGGGCACGGCCTGCAGGGCCGGGGTGTACTTGCTGTTCAGCCGGATGGTCCGCAGCCGCCCCGCGAACAGCCGCCGGCCGACCTCCCGCAGCTTGCCGGTCTCCTGCTCCTCCTGCCCGAAGCCCTTCACCACGCGGACGCCGCTGACCGCGCCGTCGACCACGCCCGCGACGGCGGCGGCCTGGGCCTGCGCGTACCAGGTGGCGGGGTGCAGCCTGGTCCGGCTGCGCCTGGCGATGTAGCCGAGGGCCGGGGCGACGGCGAGCGCCACCAGGGTCAGCGGCAGCGACAGCCAGGCCATGATGACCAGGGACATCACGAAGAGCAGGACGTTCCCGATGGTCATCGGGAGCATGAAGAGCAGGCCCTGGATCAGCTGCAGGTCGCTGGTGGCGCGGCCGACCACCTGGCCGGTGGACAGCTCGTCCTGGCGGCGGCCGTCGAGCCGGGTGATCGTGCCGTACATCTCGGTGCGCAGGTCGTGCTGGACGTCGAGGGCGAGCCGACCGCCGTAGTAGCGGCGGACGTAGGTGAAGACGTAGACGAGGGCGGCGGCGCCGAGCAGGGCGCCCGCCCAGGGGGCCATGGGACGCTTGTGGGCGCCGATCACGTCGTCGATGATCACCTTGGTGATCAGCGGGACGACGGCCATCACGGCCATGCCGCCCAGAGAGGAGCCGAGAGCGAGGAGCACGTCCTTGGGATGGCGCCAGGCGTAGCCCGCGAGTCTGCGTGCCCAGCCCTGTCGGTCCCCCTGGAGCGCTTCCACGCCGATGCCTTCCGTTCGACCACTACCGTCTTCCGGAAGGCACCAACGCCGAAAGAACCGGATTTCATCCCTCCGCAACAATTCGGAGAGCGGGTCCGCAGGGCGGGATCAGAGGCGTACCCGCAGCCGGTAGAAGCGTGTCGTCTGTGCCGGGTTCTCGTTGTCGTCGCTGACCAGGAGCACCTTCAGGCGCCCGTGCTCGCGGCCGGTGACCGTCATGCCCTCGATGTTGTCGAGGAGCGGGTTGGGCTGCGGCTGCCTGGCCGTGGCGCCGAGGCTGGGGCAGTCGGCGACGTCGGTCAGCAGGGCTTTCCTGACGAGATGGACGCCGGGCTGTCCGGTGAGCCTGTCGATGCCGCTGGTGTCGGTGGCGTGCCCCAGGTCGGCGGCGTAGAGGCGGACCGTGTTGCCGACTCCGGGGGTGAAGCCGCGCTCCAGGACCAGGAGGCGGCCGTCGGGGGTGGCCTGGACCTCGGGGACGGCGAGGCCGGCGTCGGTGCGGTAGGCGTACTGGGCGGCGGGTTCGAAGCGGCCGTGGTGGCGTCGCCAGGTCTGGAAGCGGACGATGCCCGTGCTGTCCCCGGCGATGGCGTCCTCCATCGACGCCAGCAGGGTGTGCCCGCCGGGCAGCAGCGTCAGGCCCTCGAAGGTCTGGTTGGCGGTCGCGCGGCCGGCCGGGGCGACCAGCAGCGGGGACGGCACCGGGAGCCGGTCGAGGATCCGGCCGTCGCGGGAGTAGCGGCGGATCGACGGCTCGGTCTCGGAGGTGACCAGCCGGGTCCCGTCGCGGTCGACGACCAGTCCCTCGGAGTCGAGCGCGGCGCCCTTCTCGTCGGCGAGGGTGACGACCGAGCGGGGCTGGAGACTCCTCGCGTCCAGCCCGAAGAGGGCGGAGCGGTCGGAGAGGGCGGCGAGGGAGCCGTCGGTGTCGACGGCGAGGGCGGAGAGGTTGCCGACGACGGTGCCGTCGTACGTCGTCTTGTCCAGCGTGTCGGAGAAGCCCTGGAGCGAGACGGACGGCGAACAGGCGTGACCTTCGACGGCGTGGGCGGGCCCGGCGGCGGCCAGACAGGTGGCCGCCGCCAGGCCGGCGGTGAGGGACGCGAGTACGGTTCTCGGACGCATGGGCGTCACCGTAGGGCGGCCGGTCGACGTACGGGAGACCGTACGGGAGACCGGTGCGTGAACCGCCGTCCGCCCTGCGGAGCGTCCGGGAGGCGTCAGCCCTGCGGCGGCACCGCCACGAACGCCTCGCGCGGGGTGCTGGTCGGGGTGTAGAGCGCGGTGCCCGCGGTGGTCGGCACCAGGTCCTTGTGGATGGCCCTCGCCACGTTCTGGATGGTGGTGACGCCGTAGTCCATGGTGCTGTCGTCCTGCGTCAGCACCGTGATCATGTAGTCGTGGCCGGCGCCGTTGAAGGTGCCGAGGCTGTGCACCCGCCAGCCGTGCGTGGCCCGGGAGAGCCAGCCGTTCTTGACGTGCACGGTGACGGACGAGGGTGCCCCGGCCGGCGTGCCCCAGCGCTGCGAGGGGATGACCTGGTTCATCAGCTTCAGGATGTAGGCGCGCGAGTTGTCGCTCAGCACGCTGTTCTTGGCGGTGACGAGCTGGAGCAGCTTCTGCTCGTCGGTCACGTTGATCTGGGTCAGTCCCCAGTAGCCGCCGGTGCCGGGCACCGTCTTCGTCATCCCGGCGGCGGCCAGGAAGCCCTTGATCTTCGTCAGGCCCAGTTGGTTCCACAGCTTGGTGGTAGCCGTGTTGTCCGACTGGGTGATCATCGCCTTGGTGAGGGTCTGCTCGGTGCTGGTCAGGTACCGGTTGTGCTTCTTCGCGTCCCACAGCAGGGTCGCGAGCACGGTGACCTTCACGGTGCTGGCGGAGTCGTAGGAGCTGGTGGCCCGCAGACTGCACGTGGTCCTGGTGGAGCGGTCGTACACACCGACCGCGACGGTGCCCGCGCGGTTCGCGAGCGCCGCGGTGATGTCCTTCTGCAACTTGGCGGCCAGGCCCGCCTTCGCGGACGTACAGCTGACCGCGGGCGAGGCCGCGGCGGCCGGAGCGGCGGCGGCGAGGCCCGGTATGAGGACGGCGGCGCCGACGGCGGCCGCCAGCACCCGGATGCGTCTCGATGTCCCGTGATTCATGCACCAGTTGACTCACGAGTTCGAGCGAACGGTTGCGCGATCAACAGTGATCGTTAGGGAAACGTTGCACCGGCCGCCGTCGAGCCCTGGGGGTATTCACAGCGGACGGCCAGTCACGGCACAGCGCTCACCCACCCCCGCTCGACACGATGACGGGCGTGACATCTGCCACCGATCCCCTCCCCCACCCGCCCGTGACCGCCGAGACCCCGCCGCCGGTCCCGCCCCTGACGCCCGCTCGGCGAACACCGCGCTGGTCGCTGCCCGCGTTGCTCGCGATCCTGGTCCTGGCGGCGGTCCTCTACTCCTGGAACCTCTCCTCTTCCAGCCTCAACAGCTTCTACAGCGCGGCCGTTTACAGCGGCACGAAGAGCTGGAAGGCGTGGTTCTTCGGCTCGCTCGACGCGGGCAACTTCCTCACCGTCGACAAACCGCCCTTCGCGCTCATGGTCATGAGCCTGTCCTGCCGGGTCTTCGGCTACGGCACCTGGCAGATGATGGCGCCCGAGATCGCCGCCGCGCTGGGCACCATCTGGATCCTGCACGCGTCCGTGAAGCGGGTGTTCGGGCACGCGGCGGCCGCGATCGCCGCCCTCGTCCTCGCGCTGACCCCGATCACCGTCGCCATCGACCGGGACAACAACCCGGACACCGTGCTCGTGCTGCTGATGGTGGCGGGCGCGGCGCTCGCCCTGCGCGCCACCCGCGACGGAAGGCTGCTGCCGCTCATCGGCTCCGCGGTGTGCTTCGGGCTCGCCTTCAACACGAAGATGCTCCAGGGCTACATCGCCCTGCCGGCCGTCTTCGCCGTCTACCTCTACGCCTCCGGGCTCAACTGGCGGAAGAAGGCCGTCAACCTGGCCCTGGCGGCCGTGGCGCTGGCGGTCTCCAGCTTCTGGTGGGCGACCGCCGTGTCCCTCGTCCCGGCCGGCGACCGCCCGTACATCGGCGGCTCCACGGACGGCTCCGCCTGGAACCTGATCATGGGCTACAACGGCCTGGGCCGGGTCTTCGGCGGCGAGGGCAACGGCGGAGGCGGCGGCGGTGGCGGCGGTACCTTCGCCGGGACCGCGGGCATCGGACGGATGTTCAACGACGTCCTCGGCGGCCAGATCTCCTGGCTGATCCCCTTCGCGGGCATCGCCCTCGTGGCCGGGCTGGTCCGGTGCGGGCGCGCCCCGCGCACCGACCTCCCGCGCGCGGCCCTGGTGCTGTGGGGCGGCTGGCTCATCCTGCACTACCTGACCTTCGCCATGGCCGAGGGCACGATGCACCCGTACTACACGACCGCGCTCGCCCCGGGCATCGCGGCCCTGACCGGCGCCGGCGGCGTCACCCTGTGGCGCGCCTTCCGCGGCGGCGACGCCCGCTGGTCCTGGGTGCTGCCGGCCGCTCTGGCCGTCACCGGGATCTGGGCGGTCGTACTGCTGCGCCGGGCCTCCGGCTGGAACACCTGGCTGTGGCCGGCGATCGCCGTGCTCATGGTGCTGGGTGTCCTGGGCCTGTCGGTCTTCCGGTCCGGCGGATCGGGTACGAGGGCCAGGCTGCTCGGCGTGTCCCTCGTCGCCGCGACGGTGGCGGCCCTCGCGGGTCCCACGGCGTACGCGGCCTCGCCGGCCTTCGGTTCCTCCGGCGGCGGCATGATGGGCGGCACCAACCCGACGGCGGGCCCCTCCACCGGACGCGGCCTGGGCGGCCCCGGCGGCGGCCGGGGCGGCTTCGGCGGCCGGGGCGGCTTCGGTGGCGAGATGCCGGGCGGCACACGGCAGGACGGCCGGGCGAACGGGGGGTTCCCGGGCGGCGGTGAGCTTCCGCGGGGCGGGATGCCGAGTGGCGCGCCCGGTGGGACGAGCGGCGGGACGACCGGCGGCCCGAGCGGCCGACAGGGCGCCGCTGGCCGCGAGTTGCCGACGGGCGGCGGCATGGGAGGTGGCATGGGAGGTGCCGACAGCCGGCTGATCGCATACCTGGAGAAGCACCAGGACGGCGCCACCTGGCTGCTCGCGGTGTCCAACTCGCAGAGCGCCGGCCAGCTGATCATCAGCAGCGGCAGGCCCGTCATCTCGATGTGGGGTTTCACCGGCACCGACAAGGCGATGACCCTGGCCAAGCTCAAGGAACTGGTGAAGAAGAGCGAGCTGCACTACATCCAGCTCGGTGGCGGCGGCATGGGCGGCGGCCCCGGCGGCGGCGACAACAGCCTGAGCCAGGAGATCAGCACCTGGGTGAAGGCGCACGGTACGGCGGTGAAGGCGAGCGCGTACGACGGGTCGGGCACCACCACGCGGAGCGAGTCGGGCGCCGCCACGCGGAGCGACACGTCGACGATCTACCGGCTGGACCCGTCGGACGTGACGTGACGTGACCTGACCTGATCTGACCGGCACGGGCCCGGCCCGCTTGTCGCACCGGTCGTACTACTTACCTCACACAGGTGAAGCCGATCTTGGACTCGGGCGTGTCCCGATGCCAGGACAGGAGCATGGCGGCACCCCGGCAGTCCCGCCGGGGTGTCCCAACTCCCTTTCCTGGAGAGTCCCTTGAAGCTTCGTTACTGGCCCCTGGCCGCCACCCTCGCGCTGACCGCGCTGCTCCTGCCGGCCCAGTCCGCCTCCGCCCGGCCCGCCGCCCCCTCGTGCCCCGACGGCTCGGTCTGCTTCTGGACCGGGGAGGGCTTCGGCGGCCAGTACTGGGAGTGGACGGCCCGCAGCGGCTACCGCGACCTGCCGCCCAACCTCCACGACAACATCGGCTCCTTCGTCGCGAGCACCCGCGCCTGCTTCATCAACTGGGACCCGGTCGAGAAGCGCGACGTCTTCAACGGCGACTGGCGCTCGCAGTACTACGGCGACTTCGGCGGCCGCATGGACGGGGTGGGCCCGGGCGCCTGCTGAGGTTTTGCGCTTGTTCCGGGGGTCCCTCGGCACGTTCTCTGTCTCTCGGCTCATGTGATCTTGACGCAGACCCCGCTGGCGGCATCGCGCACCCCATGGGTAGCGTGGGTTGGCTTGAGTTATCCCCAACCTGTACGGGAGTCCAAAGGCGGCTGCCGTCGTCCCGGGATTCACGGTCACCGCGAAGGCGGCGCCGTTCGACGTCAGCGACCGCGAGAGCTACGACGACCCGTACGCGACCGACGCCGCCGCGCTCCTGGCAGCCGCTATCGCCCGGGAGGTGTCGGCGTGACCACGGCCCTGTACGAGATCGAGACGAGCGAGGCGGACGACGGCGTCACCGGCATCAGCTGAAACCAGCCGCCCGGCCGCGTCCCCGGCCTCCCGGGGCAGTACACCCGGCCCCGTCCCTACGCTGCCGCGGCGCAGGGGCGGAAGCGGGCCAGGTAGGCGAGGGGGGAACCACGGTGTGCGGCCAGGTGGAGGCCGGAGTCGCCGGCGAGGCGGTGCAAGGTGCCGAAGGGGATCCAGTGGCGGTCGAAGAACTCGCCGACCACCAGTCGGCCGCCGGGGGTGAGCACCCGGACCGCCTCGGCCAGCACCCGCTCCGGCTCCGGTACCTCGCCCAGTGCGGTCACGAGGTACATGGCGTCGAACGTGCGGTCAGGGTAGGGAAGTTCACGGGCGTCGCCTCGGGTGGGCGTGATGTTGGCGACGCCGTGCCGTTCCGCGCGGCGCATCACGTGGTCGAGCATCTCCGGCTGGCCGAGGCGCTGAAGGTGCGACTCGACGGTCTGCGCCGGGCGAAGATCCGGCAAACGGTTGGAACACCGAGTCTTCCCCAGTCGGCACTGCTGTCCGAGAGATGAAGGCGAGCTTTCGCCACCGTGGGTGCTCCGTTGCCGTCATCCGTGGGCTCCAGGCCCGGGATACGCTGCTCCTGTCGCCCCCTGGCCGGAGGTCATCTGAGTGTTATCCGCACGGGTACTGACCGCTGCTCCGCTGACCCTGGTGCTTCTCTCCCTGTCCGGCTGCTCCTCACACTGGGGCTGCACCGACACGAGGGCAGAGCGCGGTAAGGCCGGTGTCAGGGTGCAGGTCGTCGACACGTCGGGGCGGCCCATCGGCGTCACCGCAGAGGTCGTCGACTGGCGCCTTGAGCCACACCCGCAGGAGCCCTCCAAGGGCGACCGAGTTCACTTCCATTACCGCTTCGACGGCGCCGACGAGAGCAACGGCCCCGCAGTGGACGCCTGCGCGGTGAACAAGGAACGCGTGGCGTTGATCTGCCAGACGGTCGACTCCTCTGAGGCGTTCGGGCCGCACAGGGACCACACCGGCGATGGCTGGCTCGCCGCCGACCACCCTGAACAGGTGGCCGGAGTGCTTGTGATTCCCAATGACCAGTCCTACGGCGGGCGAACATGCGAGCAGGACCGCAAGGACGGAGGCGGGGTGCACCCTCCGAAACCAGCCGCCGTGGGGGATCATCTGTAAGCCGTTGGGGCGGGTCGGCACTCAGGTGTCGCGGGTCAGGACGTCGGTGACGGCGCATAGTGGTGGGCGAGATCGGTGGCGAGGTCGCGGAGGCGAGCCCTGGCTTCGGTGGGGCCGTGCACAGTGATGGCGCTCCCGAACGGCAGTAGTGCTCGCACGTCCTCCAGATGCAGGAAGCGGATTGTCACCTTGCGGCCGGTGGCGGATTCTTCATGGTCGTCCCGGACGAGTCGTAGGCCGAAGATCCGTTGCGCCCGCTCGATCTGGGTCTGGTCGATGGTGGCGCTGACCTCTATCGCGTGGTTGTGTTCCCACTGATCGATGAGCGCCGCGGCGACGGTGGCCAGGGTCTGGCTCTCGCGGATCCGTCGTGGCTGGTCGACTTCCTTCCACGTCGTGATCCGTTCGAGTCGGTACATCCGTGGCACTCGGGCACGGTCGGCGACGAGGTACCAGATGCCGGCCTTGGCGAACAGCCCGTAGGGATCCACGACCAGATCGTGTGGGCATGACTCGCGTGGGCTGTCGTACTCGATCCGTAGCCGGCGACCTCGCCGCACCGCGCCGATCAGCGAAGCCGGAGTCGTGCCGACAGCTCGTGCCTGACGCCAGGGGCGGCTGTCCACGTGCACTACGTCGGTGAGCGGCAGGAGTTCATGGACTCGACGCTGCTGCGTGGCGGCGATCTTGGAGAGCGCCCGCCGGCTTTCGGCCGACGCGTCGAGCTCCGCACGTTGCTTCTCATCCAGCCCGGTGAGCGACAGATGATCACGCTCGCCCGGTGTGAGTCGCGTGAGGTCGAGTCCGGATCCGGGCAGCATGGTCACGCCTCCGAGGCGGCCCCGGTGTGCGGTCACCGGCAGACCGGCCTCGCGGAGCCAGTTCAGGTCCCGGGTGACGGTCCGAAGGGACACCCCGAGCGCTGAGGCGAGTTCCTGTGTGGTCACGGCATCCCTCGATGTCAGGAGCAGCATCAGGGTGAAGAAGCGGTCTGGGGTCACCCACCGATTTTTTCAGGAATTGCGACACGATGTGTCGCATATCCCGGTCAGGCTGGTGGATCCGTACCTACCACCGGTGAGAGGGAACAACCGTGACCACATCCGTCGTGACCATCGTCTACGTGAACGACGCTCCCGCCGCAGCTCGCTTCTACGGCGATCTCCTCGGCATGAGTCCCTCGTTCGAGACTCCGGGATACATCACCTTCGACCTCGGGCCAGGCGCTGACCTCGGTCTGTGGTCCGGCCAGTTCGAGGATCTCTCACCGGACGTCCCGCGCACCGGTGAGGTGTGCCTGGCCATCGACGGTGGACCCGACGAGGTCAGCGCGACCTTTGCGCAGTGGCGGTCCAAGGGGGTCACGATCCTGCGCGAGCCTCATGACGCGGGGTTCGGGCTGACCTTCCTCGCAGCCGATCCTGACGGGAACCGTATCCGCGTCGCACCGCGGGACTGAAAGGCCGCAACGCGGCAAGACCGGCCGTCGAGTCCGCACTCGTCATCGTCCGCCCCGGAGCAGGCGCGCCCCGGCCCCCCGGAACCGTCCGCCCGGCATCAGATGTCCTTCCCCAGGGGGCCGCAGGCCTGCGGCCGGAGCAGGGGCGGGCGATGGCGAGACCGCGATCGTTGTGGCTGGACTACTGGCCGCTGGCTGTACTTCCCGTCGCCGCCGGGGCGATGGATCTGTTCCTGTGGTGGCGCGGTGAGCCGTGGAGCTGGTCGGACTGGGCGTCCAGTTTCGGCCTGGGGGCGGTCACCACGATGGTCGTCGGCATGCTGCTCGCCCGGCGGCAGGGAAACATCCAGGAGGCGCTGGCCGATCTGGAGCTGACGGAGAAAGTCGCCATGCTCACCTTCTCGGTCTCGCACCTGCGGGAGTCATGCGTTCCGGCGCGTACCTACAGGACGTTGTACGACTGCAGGGCCGGCCTGTCACTGGTGCCTCTCGCCCGGCAGCCCATGCAGCACGAGTATCTGCGGACGCTCACCCAGGTACTGGAGACGACCGTGGACACGCTCGGCTCCTCCCTTCGTTCCCACGCGCGCTGGACGCCCGAGGACTGGTCCAGGCTCGTCGAGGTCGTCGAGGGACTGCGGGAGACCGCCCGGTTCAACGCGAGGAGGTCGATGATCATGGCCGACCACTGGTCCGGCGGGATGGACGCGAGGACGCGGGACCTGTTGCGGATCGCGACCGGACCGGTCCCCTTCGACGTCTTCCGCGCCCATTTCACCGCGGGGGCAGACCGTATCCGCACCGCGCTGGACTGGGAGGCGCTGTCGGAACTGGCGGGTCGGGACAACGGCACCGTCCGGCTGGCCATGGTCTCCACCGACCTGGCGCCCTACACGCTCGCCACGCTGGAGGGCTACCACGCCCCCTGGTACCGGGACGGGTCCGGATCCGGATCCGGCGAGGTCGGATACGACCATCAGGACGCGGTGCCCCTCCGGCACACGGAACTGGCCACCGACGTCTCGGTGCTCCAGGACGACCGGCGGTCACGGATAGGGGTACTGCGGGACCACTACGCGGCCCGGTTCGACGGGCAGGACAGGTCGCTGATCCTCGCCACCTACGCCCTGGGCCCGGACCGCTTCCTGGTACTCGACGGGAACCACCGGCTGACGGCCCTCACCCAGCTCGTGGCTCAGGGCTGCCCGGCCAGACTCGTCGAGTTCCGCCTGACGGCGCCGGTGGACTCCGCGATCCTCCCGGACCTGATCCACTACGAGGCCGGCTGAGCCAGATGCGTAGCCGCGAACATCCGCAGCACCGCCGGGAGGACGACGACCGAAGGTCCCGGTGTCGCCAGTGCCCTCGCCAGGTCCTGCTCCAGCGTCCGCGGGGTCGTGCGGGTTCCCGGGACGCCGAACGACTCGGCCAGGGCCACGAAGTCCGGGCGGGTCAGCTCCGTCGCCGTCGGCTCGCCGAAGGCGTCCGTCATGTACTCGCGCAGGATGCCGTAGCCGCCGTCGTCGACGATCAGCCAGGTGACGTCGAGGCCGTACTGGCGGGCCGTGGCCAGTTCGGCGATGGAGTACAGCGCGCCGCCGTCGCCGGAGACCGCCAGTACCGGGCGGGTCGGATCGGCGGCCGCCGCGCCGAGGGCGGCCGGGAAGGCGTAGCCGAGGCCGCCGGCGCCCTGGGCGGAGTGCATGTGGTTCGCGCCTCGGGGGTCGAAGGCCGACCAGGCCCAGTAGGCCAGGATCGTCATGTCCCAGAAGGAGGGGGCGGCGGCCGGCAGGGCGCGCCGGATCGCCGCCAACACGTCCTGCTCCAGGGTGAGTTCCTGGGCGGCGATGCGCTCCGAGACCCGGTCGAGCAGAGCCCGGACCCGCTCCGGCGCGGTCGGGTCGGTGCGCTCCTCCACCGTCTCCAGCAGGGCCTGCAGGCCCAGCCGGGCGTCGGCGTGGATGCCCAGCGCCGGGTGGTTGGACTCCAGCTTGCCGAGGTCCGCCTCGATCTGGACGACCCGGCCCCGGGGCCTGAACGTGTGGTAGTTGGAGGAGAGTTCGCCGAGTCCGGAGCCGACGACCAGGAGGACGTCGGCGTCCTCCAGGAAGTCGGTCGTGTGCCGGTCCTCCAGCCAGGACTGGAGGGACAGCCGGTGCTTCCAGGGGAACGCGCCCTTGCCGCCGAAGGTGGTCACCACCGGAGCGTCGAGCTTCTCGGCCAGCCGCCGCAGCTTGCCGGACGCGTCGGCCCGTACGACCCCGCCGCCCGCGATGATCGCCGGCCGGGCCGCCCGGGACAGCAGGTCGGCCGCCACGGCGGTCAGTTCGGGGCGCGGGGGCAGTTCGTCGGGGGTCGCGTCCGGTGCCGTGACCACCGGGAGCGCGGTCTCGGCCATCAGCACGTCCTGCGGGATCTCCACCCATACCGGGCCGTGCGGGGCCGTCAGCGCCGACTTCCAGGCGGCGGCCAGGGCGGAGGGGATCTGGGACTGGCCGCGGACCGTGTGGACGGACTTCACCACGCCCCGGAACGAGGCCGCCTGGTCGGGGAGTTCGTGCAGATAGCCGTGTCGGCCGCCGCCCAGTCCGGCGGTGGGGACCTGGCTGCTGATCGCCAGGACGGGGGCCGACGCCGAGGCGGCCTCCTGCAGGGCCGCGAGGGACGTCAGCGCGCCCGGGCCCGTCGAGAGCAGCAGGGGGGCGGCCTCGCCGGTGATCCGCCCGTAGGCGTCGGCCGCGAACCCGGCGTTGTTCTCCACCCGCAGACCGATGTAGCGGAGGTCGGAGCGACGCAGGGCGTCGAACACGCCCAGCGCGTGCTGGCCGGGCAGGCCGAAGACGGTCGTCGCGCCCAGCCCGGCCAGGGTCTCCACGACCAGGTCCCCGCCGGTGCGCCCCCGGGGAGGATGCAGAGCGGCGGAGATCTGCGCGGGCGTCGGGCGGAGTACCAGGTCGTGGTCGTGGGTCACTGCTCGCGGGCCTCGGCAATCTGTCGGGACATGATCGTGGTCAGTTCGTACGCCGTGTGCGAGGCGGCCACCGAGGTGATCTCCGCGTGGTCGTACGCGGGGGCGACCTCGACGACGTCCGCCGACACCAGGTTGCACGATGCCAGACCGCGCAGGATCTCCAGCAGCTCACGCGAGGTCATGCCGCCCGCCTCGGGGGTGCCGGTGCCGGGCGCGTGGGCCGGGTCGAGGCAGTCGATGTCGATGGAGATGTACAGCGGACGGTCGCCGATGCGCTGGCGGAGCTGGTCGGCGACCTCGTCGGCGCCCCGGCGGTAGATGTCCGCCGACGTCACGATGCCGAAGCCCATCTTCTCGTCGTCGGTCAGGTCCTGCTTGCCGTAGAGCGGGCCCCGGGTGCCGACGTGGGAGAGGGCGGAGGTGTCGAGGATGCCCTCCTCGACCGCGCGGCGGAACGGCGTGCCGTGCGTGTACTCGGCGCCGAAGTAGGTGTCCCAGGTGTCCAGGTGCGCGTCGAAGTGGAGCAGGGCGACCGGGCCGTGCTTCTTCGCCACCGAGCGCAGCAGCGGCAGCGCGATCGTGTGGTCGCCGCCCAGCGTCATCAGCCGCGCGCCCGTGCCCAGCAGGTCGTCCGCCGCCGCCTCGATGGTGTCGACGGCCTCGTTGATGTTGAACGGGTTCACGGCGATGTCACCGCCGTCGGCGACCTGCGCGAGCGCGAAGGGGGACGCGTCCTGCGCCGGGTTGTAGGGGCGCAGCAGCCGGGACGCCTCGCGGATGGCGTTGCCGCCGAAGCGGGCGCCCGGCCGGTACGAGACACCGGAGTCGAACGGCACGCCCACCACGGCGACGTCCGCGCGGCCGACCTCGTCGAGGCGGGGCAGCCGGGCGAAGGTAGCCGGGCCCGCGTAGCGCGGGACGCGGGAGGAGTCGACGGGGCCGCGGGGCGTCTCGTGGGTGCTCATGGTGACAGGCCTACTTTCCTGCGTTGCGTCGGGTGACCGCCTTGGTGACCGCCTTCATGAATCGACCCTAGGTGGCCGAAAAGCATCTTTGAAGTGTACGTTTCCTCCATCGTCGCCGCGTTGGATGGAGGAAACGTCCAGCATGCCGGACCCCGCCGTTCCCCCCACACCGCCCGTACCCCTCGGTGCGCTGCTGGACCGGGACGACCTGGGCCTGCGGCGGATCGCCGGGCCGGACGATCCCGCGACGGCAATCCACTGGGCGCACACGTCGGAGCTGCCGGACCCCTCCCCCTACCTCCTGGGCGGCGAGCTGCTGCTGACGGCCGGCGTGCACATTCCCGAGGGGGCGGACCGGGGGCCGTACTTCGAGGAGTACGTCTCGCGGATCGTGGCGGCGGGCGGCGCGGCTCTCGGCTTCGGTCTCGCGCCGGTGCACGAGACCGTGCCGCGCGCCCTGGTCGCCGCCTGCGACGCCCACGGCCTCCCGCTGCTGGAGGTCCCGCCGCGGACCACCTTCTCCGGTGTGGCCCGCGCGGTCTGGCAGCTGATGGCGCGGGCCCGCACCGCCGAACTCCGCCGCGTCACCGAGGCCCAGCAGAGCCTTGCGGCCGCCGCCGCCCGCCCCGACCCGGTCCCCTCGGTCCTCGGCCGGCTCGCCCGGCGCCTCGGCGGCTGGGCCGCGCTGTACGGCCCCGACGGCACGGACCTCGCGCGGGCGGGCCGTGACCCGGGGCGCGAGGTGCGCTCCGCCCTGGCGGACCTGGCGGCGGTGGTACGGCCGGCACGGCGGCCCCCACCGGGACCGTCCCCTGAACCGAGCGCCTCGGCCCCCTCCCCCGCCTCGGCCGCCGACACCCTCGGTGACACCCATCTCACCGCCTACGCGCTCGGCGGCGGGCAGGGCTTCGTGCTCGGTGTCGCCGCCGGCCGGCGGGAGCCCGGCGACCACACCATCGCCTCGGTGGCCGCCGTACTGCTGTCCCTGCTCACCGGCGAGCAGCAGGGCGGCGGCGGTGCGGCACGGTCCTCCGCGCTGGTGCGGGTGCTGCTGGGGGCGCCGGCGCCGGAGGTCGCGCCGCTGCTGGGGGCCGGCCGGTGGGTCGTCGTGCACGCGCGGCCGGAGGGGCGGCCGCCGGACGGCGTCGGCGCCTCGGCGCTCGGGGCCGCCCTGGGCTCGGCGCTGGTCGACCTCGCCGACGACGTCGTACGGGTCCTCGTGCCCGCCGAGCGCGCCCCGGCGCCGCAGCCCGGCTGGACCCTCGGTGCCAGCGCCGCCGTCGCCCCGCCCGAGTGGCCCGCCGCCGACACCCAGGCGGCCCGCGCACTGGCCCGCGCCCGTGCCACCCGCACCGCGCTGGTCCGGCACGGCGAACGCGCCGGCTTCGACGCCCTGGTCTCCCGCGAGGACGCCGAGGCGCACGCCCGCACGCTGCTCGCGCCGCTCGCCGCGCATCCCGCGCTCGTCGAGACGCTGCGCACCTGGCTCTCCCTGCACGGCAGTTGGGACCGGACGGCGGTGGCGCTGGCCGTGCACCGCAACACGGTGCGGCAGCGGATCGCCCGCTGCACCGCGCTGTTGGCCGCCGACCTGGACGATCCCGACGTACGGATGGAGCTGTGGTTCGCTCTCCGGCATCGTGAGTGACCCACGTCCCAGCGCGCGACAGGCAGGGAAATCGCCCAGCCCGCTGCCCCACAATGGGGGGCATGCCGATACCCGGGACACCCAGCCGCGCCCAGCTCGTCGACCACCTGGTCAGGACCCGTATCGCGGGCGACGTCGCCACCCCCCGCGAGAACAACCTCTCCCACTACCGCAAGCTGGCCAACGGCGACCGCAACTTCTGGCTCGGGCTGGAACTCGGCGACCGCTGGCAGGACGAGCAGGACGTGCTCGCGGTGATGGCGGAGCGGGTCGGCGTCAACGACGACCCCGAGTACCGCTACGGGCAGGACACCATCGACCCCGAGCTGACCGTCGGCGCCCTGGACCGGCTGGCCGGGCGGCTGCGCAAGGCGGCCGAGGGACGGCAGCGGGTGCTGTTCGCCACCGGCCACCCGGGCGGTCTGCTCGACGTGCACCGGGCCACGGCAGCCGCGCTGCGCGGGGCCGGCTGCGAGATCGTGGTCATCCCGGACGGGCTGCAGACGGACGAGGGGTACGTCTGGCAGCTCGCGGACGTGGCGGTCCTCGAACACGGCGCCACCCTGTGGCACACCCACTCGGGTGCGCCGATGAGGGCCGTCCTCACGGCGTTCGAGCGCGCGGGCCGTCCGCTGCCCGACCTGGTCGTCGCCGACCACGGCTGGGCCGGGTACGCCGCACAGCACGGCGTCGACTCCGTCGGGTACGCCGACTGCAACGACCCGGCGCTGTTCCTCGCCGAGTCCGAGGGCACGCTGCAGGTGGCCGTGCCGCTCGACGACCATGTGCCCAGCCCGCGCCACTACGACCCGATGACCGCGTACCTGCTGGCCGAGGCGGGCCTGGCGTAGGCCACGCGGCCGCACCGCCTCTCCCCGCTCACCCGCGCCCCCCGGCTCACCGGGGGACGCGGACCACGCCCTCCTGGATGACCGAGATGGCGAGGTGTCCGTCCTGGGTGTAGATGCGGGCCTGCCCGAGGCCCCGGCCGCCGTACGCGGACGGCGACTCCTGGTCGTACAGCAGCCATTCGTCCGCCCGGAACGGCCGGTGGAACCACATCGCGTGGTCCAGCGACGCCCCGACGACGTCACCGACGGCCCAGCCGCCCCGGCCGTGCGCGAGCAGCACCGAGTCGAGGAGGGTCATGTCGGAGACGTAGGTGGCGAGGACGACGTGCAGGAGGGGGTCGTCGTCGAGCTTGCCGTTGGTGCGGAACCACACCTGGGAGTGCGGCTCGCGCGGCTCGCCGAACCTGCCGTACGGCGGTTCGTCGACGTACCGCAGGTCGACCGCCTCGCGGGCCTCGAGGAACCGCTCCACCACGTCGGCGTCGAGGTGGCCGTACCCGCGCAGGCGCTCCTGCGAGGTGGGCAGGGTCTCCGGGTCCGGGGCGGGGGGCATGGGGGCCTCGTGCTCCAGCCCCTCCTCGTGCGTCTGGAAGGACGCGGAGAGGTGGAAGATCGGCTGCCCGTGCTGGACGGCGACCACCCGGCGGGTGGTGAAGGAGCGCCCGTCGCGGATCCGGTCGACGGTGTAGACGATGGGCGCGCCCGGGTCGCCCGGCCGCAGGAAGTAGGCGTGCAGGGAGTGGGCGAGCCGGTCCCCGGGGACCGTGCGCCCGGCGGCGACCAGGGCCTGGGCCGCCACCTGTCCGCCGAAGACGCGCGGGACGACGGCGGACCGCGACCGGCCGCGGAAGATGTCCCGCTCGATCTGCTCCAGGTCGAGCAGATCGAGCAGGGACCGCAGTGCCTGACTCATGTGGTCAGTTGTATCCGGCAATCTTTTCGCGGGCCTTACAGACCCATGTCCTTCGCGATGATCGTCTTCATGATCTCGCTGGTGCCGCCGTAGATGCGGTTGACCCGGTTGTCCGCGTACAGGCGGGCGATGGGGTACTCGTTCATGAAGCCGTAGCCGCCGTGCAGCTGGAGGCAGCGGTCGATGACGCGGTGGGCGACCTCGGTGCAGAAGAGCTTGGCGGAGGCGGCCTCGGCGGGGGTCAGCTCACCGGCGTCGAGGGCCTCGGTGGCGCGGTCGGCGACGGCCTCGGCGGCGTCCACCTCGGCCTGGCAGGCGGCCAGCTCGAACTTGGTGTTCTGGAAGGCGGCGACGGGCTTGCCGAAGACGACCCGGTCCTGGACGTACTGCTTGGCGAACCGGACGGCGGCCTTGGCCTGCGCGTAGGCGCCGTAGGCGATGCCCCAGCGCTCGGAGGCCAGGTTGTGGCCGAGGTAGTAGAAGCCCTTGTTCTCCTCGCCGAGGAGGTCCTCGACCGGCACCTTCACGTCGACGAACGCCAGCTCGGCCGTGTCGGAGGTCTTCAGGCCGAGCTTGTCCAGCTTGCGGCCGACGGAGTAGCCCTCGGCCTTGGTGTCCACGACGAAGAGGGAGATGCCGTGACGGCGGTCCTCGGCGGTGGGCGCGGAGGTACGGGCGCAGACGATCATGCGGTCGGCGTGCACACCGCCGGTGATGAAGGTCTTGGCGCCGTTGAGGACGTAGTGGGTGCCGTCCTCGGAGAGCTTGGCGGTGGTCTTCATGCCCGCGAGGTCGGAGCCGGTGCCCGGCTCGGTCATCGCGATCGCCCACATCTCCTCGCCGGAGACGAACTTGGGCAGGTAGCGCTTCTTCTGCTCGTCGGTGGCGAGCAGCTTGATGTACGGCAGACCGAGCAGGACGTGGACGCCGGAACCGCCGAAGGAGACGCCGGCGCGGGCGGTCTCCTCGTAGAGGACGGCCTCGAACTTGTACGAGTCGATGCCGGCGCCGCCGTACTCCTCGTCGACGCGGATACCGAAGACGCCCAGCTCGGCGAGCTTGTAGTAGAAGTCGCGCGGCGCCTGGCCCGCGGCGAACCACTCGTCGTACACCGGTACGACCTCGGCCTCGATGAAGGCGCGGAGGGTCTCCCGGAACGCCTCGTGATCCTCGTTGAACACCGTACGGCGCACTCCGCCACCTCCACGTACCTCGGTATGTCTAAGCGCTTGCTCATACAACGGTACCGGCGAGTAGGAGCGGGGGTCCAGGGCGGGCGGCGTAATGCTCGTCACGCGCGGGCCCGGTCCGGTCTCAGTGGACGGAGAAGCCGCCGTCGACGAAGACCGACTGGCCGGTGACATAGGCGGAGGCCCCGCCGGCCAGGAAGACGGCGGCGCCGCAGAAGTCCTCGGCGATGCCGTTGCGCCCGGTCATCGTGCGCGCGGCCAGGGCGGCCACCGCCTCCGGGTCCGAGGACAGCCGCGCGTTGAGCGGACTCATGACGAACCCCGGCACCAGAGTGTTGCAGGTGACCCCGTACGGCGACCAGGCCTCGGCCTGCGAGCGCGCCAGCGACTCCAGCGCCCCCTTGGAGACCCCGTAGGCACCGCTGTCCACGAACGCCCGGTGCGCCTGCTGGGAGCTGATGTGGATGATCCGCCCGAACCCCCGCTCGGCCATGCCGGGCCCGAACCGGCGGCCCAGCAGATAGGGCGCCTCCAGGTTCACCGCCATGGTGGCGTCCCACACGTCCTCGTCCAGCTCGCCCATCGGGGGCCGCAGGTTGATCCCGGCGCTGTTGACGAGGATGTCGGGCTCGCCGAACACCTCGGCCATCGACTCCGCCGCCGCGCGCACCGCGTCCCGCGTCCCCAGGTCGGCGCTCACGAAGCCCGCCCGGCAGCCGTCCGCGGTCAGCTCCTCGACGGTGGCCACCAGTTCCGCCCGCCGGCGGGCCACGACCACCACACTCGCCCCGGCCCGCGCGAGGGCCCCGGCGATGGCCTTGCCGATGCCGGAACTGCCACCGGTCACCACGGCGACCCGGCCGTCCAGCGAGAACAGTTCGGAGAGGTAGCTGCGCGAGATCATTCCCGCACCCTAGTCATCCGGCGCCCCACCCGGCCGGGCGCCCTCAGCTCCCCGCCGCCCCGAACGCCCCCCGGGCCATCCGGTGCAGCAGCGCCGCCGTGGCCCCCCGGCCGGGGAGCGAGCCGGGGCGGCCCAGGTGGGGGGTGGAGTTCAGGAGGCCGAAGACCGAGTGGACCGCCGAGCGGGCCGCGGGTTCCGCCAGCGCCGGGTAGACCTCGCGGACCACCTCCACCCACAGCTCGACGTACTGCCGCTGGAGCTGGCGCACCAGCTTGCGGTCGCTGTCGCGCAGGCGGTCCAGCTCGCGGTCGTGCAAGGTGATGAGGGGGCGGTCGTCCAGGGCGAAGTCGATGTGGCCCTCGATGAGGGAGTCCAGCACCGCCGAGGGGCCGGCCGTGCCGTCGGCCTCGGCCAGCCGGCGCTTGGCGCCCGTCAGCAGCCGCCCGCTGATTCCCACCAGCAGTTCGGCGAGCATCGCGTCCTTGCCCGGGAAGTGCCGGTACAGACCGGGGCCGCTGATGCCGACCGCGGCCCCTATCTCGTCCACGCCGACGCCGTGGAATCCGCGTTCGGCGAAGAGCCGGGCGGCCTCCTTGAGAATCTGCTCACGGCGGGTGGGGGCATCGGTTCTGGTGACCATGCGGGTAATTCTAGACAGGGAGGTTAGCGGTCGTTAACCTGGAGGAAATGGTTAACGCTCATTAACAGTCGACCACTGGGTGAGGGGACCGCAGGAATGCACGAGGCACCGGAGCTGACGAGCGCGGCAGACCCCGCGTCGGACGCCTGGCGGGCCAACGAACAGGCCCACCGCGCGCTCGTCGAGGAGCTGCGCGGCAAGCTCGCCGCGGCGGCTCTCGGCGGCGGCGAGAGGGCGCGCGCCCGCCATACCGCGCGCGGCAAGCTGCTGCCCCGCGACCGGGTGGACACCCTTCTCGATCCCGGCTCGCCGTTCCTGGAGCTGGCCCCGCTCGCCGCCGACGGGATGTACGAGGGACAGGCGCCGGCCGCCGGTGTCATCGCCGGGATCGGGCGGGTCGGCGGGCGCGAGTGCGTGATCGTCGCCAACGACGCCACGGTCAAGGGCGGCACGTACTACCCGATGACCGTGAAGAAGCATCTGCGCGCCCAGGAAGTCGCCCTGGAGAACCGCCTGCCCTGCCTCTACCTGGTGGACTCCGGCGGTGCCTTCCTGCCCATGCAGGACGAGGTCTTCCCCGACCGCGAGCACTTCGGGCGGATCTTCTACAACCAGGCGCGGATGTCCGGCGCCGGGATTCCGCAGATCGCCGCGGTGCTCGGATCGTGCACCGCGGGGGGCGCGTACGTCCCCGCCATGAGCGACGAGGCCGTGATCGTCCGGAACCAGGGGACGATCTTCCTCGGCGGGCCCCCGCTGGTGAAGGCGGCCACCGGCGAGGTCGTCACCGCCGAGGAGCTGGGCGGCGGCGAGGTGCACTCCCGGATCTCCGGCGTCACCGACCACCTCGCCGAGGACGACGCCCACGCCCTGCGCATCGTCCGGGACATCGTCGCCACCCTCCCCGCGCGCGGGCCGCTGCCCTGGGCGGTCACCGAGGCGACCGAGCCCAAGGTCGACCCCTACGGCCTCTACGGCGCCGTCCCGGTCGACTCCCGTACCCCCTACGACGTACGGGAGATCATCGCGCGCGTCGTCGACGGTTCCCGGTTCGCCGAGTTCAAGGCCGAGTTCGGGCAGACCCTGGTGACCGGTTTCGCGCGGATCCACGGCCACCCGGTCGGCGTCGTCGCCAACAACGGCATCCTGTTCTCCGAGTCCGCCCAGAAGGGCGCGCACTTCATCGAGCTGTGCGACCAGCGCGGGATCCCGCTCCTCTTCCTGCAGAACATCTCCGGCTTCATGGTCGGCAAGGACTACGAGGCGGGCGGTATCGCCAAGCACGGCGCCAAGATGGTCACCGCCGTGGCCTGCACCCGCGTGCCCAAGCTGACCGTCGTGGTCGGCGGGTCGTACGGGGCGGGCAACTACTCCATGTGCGGCCGGGCCTACTCCCCCCGCTTCCTGTGGATGTGGCCCAACGCCAAGATCTCGGTGATGGGCGGCGAGCAGGCCGCCTCGGTCCTCGCGACCGTCAAGCGGGACCAGCTGGAGGCCCGCGGGGAGTCCTGGCCCGCCGAGGACGAGGAAGCCTTCAAGGCGCCCGTCCGCGACCAGTACGAGCGCCAGGGCAACGCCTACTACGCCACCGCCCGCCTGTGGGACGACGGCGTCATCGACCCGCTGGAGACCCGCCAGGTGCTCGGCCTGGCCCTGACCGCCTGTGCCAACGCGCCCCTGGGTGAGCCCCAGTTCGGCGTCTTCCGGATGTGAGGGGGGACATGACGACCATGTTCGACACCGTGCTGGTGGCCAACCGGGGCGAGATCGCGGTACGCGTCATCCGTACGCTGCGCGCGATGGGCGTGCGTTCCGTCGCCGTCTTCTCCGACGCCGACGCCGACGCCCGGCACGTCAGGGAGGCCGACACGGCGGTACGGCTCGGTCCGGCGCCCGCCGCCGAGAGCTATCTGTCGGTGGAGCGGCTGCTGGCGGCCGCCGCGCGGACCGGCGCCGGGGCCGTCCATCCCGGATACGGGTTCCTGGCCGAGAACGCCGGCTTCGCGCGCGCCTGCGAGGAGGCCGGGCTGGTCTTCATCGGGCCGCCCGCCGACGCCATCTCCCTGATGGGCGACAAGATCCGGGCCAAGGAGACGGTGCGGGCGGCCGGGGTGCCGGTCGTCCCCGGCGGCCGTGACCCCGAACTCGCCGAAGCGGCCCGCGAACTGGGCGCCCCGGTGCTGCTCAAGCCCAGCGCGGGCGGCGGTGGCAAGGGCATGCGGCTGGTGCGGGACCTGTCGCTGCTGGAGGAGGAGATCGCCGCCGCCCGCCGCGAGGCCCGCGCCTCCTTCGGCGACGACACGCTGCTGGTGGAGCGGTGGGTCGACCGGCCCCGGCACATCGAGATCCAGGTCCTGGCCGACGGCCACGGCAACGTGGTGCACCTCGGTGAGCGCGAGTGCTCCCTGCAGCGCCGGCACCAGAAGATCGTCGAGGAGGCGCCGAGCGTCCTCCTGGACGAGAAGACGCGGGCCGCGATGGGCGAGGCCGCCGTGCAGGCGGCCCGCTCGTGCGGGTACCGGGGCGCGGGCACGGTGGAGTTCATCGTGCCGGGCACCGACCCGTCGTCGTACTACTTCATGGAGATGAACACCCGCCTCCAGGTGGAGCACCCGGTCACCGAACTCGTCACCGGCCTCGACCTGGTGGAGTGGCAGCTGCGGGTGGCGGCGGGTGAGCGGCTGCCGTTCGGACAGGACGACATCACGCTCACCGGGCACGCCGTCGAGGCACGCGTCTGCGCCGAGGACCCGGCCCGCGGGTTCCTCCCCTCCGGCGGCACCGTGCTGCGGCTCCGGGAACCCGAGGGCGACGGCGTCCGCACCGACTCGGGGCTCAGCGAGGGCACGGAGGTCGGCTCGCTGTACGACCCGATGCTGTCCAAGGTGATCGCGTACGGCCCCGACCGAGCGACCGCGATCAGGAAACTGCGGGCCGCGCTCGCCGGGACGGTCACGCTGGGCGTGCAGACCAACGCGGGGTTCCTGCGCGCCCTGCTCGCCCACCCGGACGTCGTCGCCGGCGAGCTGGACACCGGGCTGGTCGAGCGGGTGGTGGACGACCTGGTCACCACCGAGGTGCCGGAGGAGGTGCTGGAGGCCGCCGCGGCCGTACGGCTGGAGGCGCTCAGGCCCGCCGGCCAGGGCTGGACGGACCCGTTCTCGGTGCCGAGCGGGTGGCGGCTGGGGGGCACCCCGAAGCCCGTCGGCTTCCACCTGCGGGTGCAGGAGCCGGTGGAGTACGTCCCGCGCGGCACGCACACGGTCACGGACGACCGGGTGGCGGTGACCCTGGACGGGGTCCGGCACACCTTCCACCGCGCCGCCGACTGGATCGGCCGGGACGGCGACGCCTGGCACGTCCGCGACCACGACCCGGTGGCGGCGTCCCTGACCGGTGCCGCGCACGCCGGCGCCGACTCGCTGACCGCCCCCATGCCCGGCACGGTCACGGTGGTGAAGGTGGCCGTCGGCGACGAGGTGAGCGCCGGCCAGAGCCTGCTGGTCGTGGAGGCGATGAAGATGGAGCACGTCATCTCCGCCCCGCACGCCGGCACGGTCGCCGAGCTGGACGTCACCCCCGGCACGACGGTCGCCATGGACCAGGTGCTGGCCGTCGTCGCACCCCACGAGGAGGCGGCACCGTGACCGCCGACGGACTGCCCATGACCGTACCGGCCCAGGATCTGCCCGCCCGGGTGCGGATCCACGAGGTCGGCGCGCGCGACGGGCTGCAGAACGAGAAGACGACCGTGCCGACCGAGGTCAAGGCGGAGTTCGTCGGCCGGCTGGCCGAGGCCGGACTGACCACGATCGAGGCGACCAGTTTCGTGCACCCGAAGTGGGTTCCCCAACTGGCCGACGCCGAGCAGCTGTTCCCGATGGTGAGCCATCTGCCCGTGGCGCTGCCGGTGCTCGTGCCCAACGAGCGCGGCCTGGACCGGGCGCTCGCCCTGGGCGCCCGCCGGGTCGCCGTCTTCGCCAGCGCCACCGAGTCGTTCGCGAAGGCCAACCTGAACCGCACGGTGGACGAGGCGCTGGCGATGTTCGAGCCGGTCATCCGGCGGGCGAAGGCGGACCGGGTGCATGTCCGCGGCTATCTGTCCATGTGCTTCGGCGACCCGTGGGAGGGGCCGGTACCGGTCCACCAGGTCGTACGCGTCTGCACGGCACTGCGGGACCTGGGCTGCGACGAGCTGAGCCTCGGCGACACCATCGGGGTCGCCACCCCCGGCCATGTCCTGACCCTGCTGTCCGCGCTCAACGAGGCGGGCGTGCCGACGAACGTGATCGGCGTCCACTTCCACGACACCTACGGCCAGGCGCTCGCCAACACCCTGGCCGCGCTCCAGCACGGCGTCACCACCGTGGACGCCTCCGCGGGCGGCCTCGGCGGCTGCCCGTACGCCAGGTCCGCCACCGGCAACCTCGCCACCGAAGACCTCGTCTGGATGCTGCACGGCCTCGGCATCGAGACCGGGGTCGATCTGGGCCGTCTGACCGCCACCAGCGTGTGGATGGCCGAGCGACTGGGCCGACCCAGCCCGTCCCGTACCGTCCGTGCCCTCTCCCACAAGGACCAGTGATCACCATGGACCACCGTCTCAGCCCCGAGCTGGAGGAACTCCGCCGTACGGTCGAGGCGTTCGCGCACGACGTGGTGGCGCCCAAGATCGGCGACTTCTACGAGCGGCACGAGTTCCCGTACGAGATCGTGCGCGAGATGGGCCGCATGGGCCTGTTCGGGCTGCCGTTCCCGGAGGAGTACGGCGGTATGGGCGGCGACTACCTGGCGCTGGGCATCGCGCTGGAGGAGCTGGCCCGGGTGGACTCGTCGGTGGCCATCACGCTGGAGGCGGGTGTCTCCCTGGGCGCGATGCCGCTCCACCTGTTCGGCACCGAGGAGCAGAAGCGGCAGTGGCTGCCGCGCCTGTGCTCCGGCGAGATCCTGGGCGCGTTCGGGCTCACGGAGCCGGACGGCGGCAGCGACGCCGGCGCCACCCGGACCACGGCCCGCCTGGACCCGGACACCGGTGAATGGGTCGTCAACGGCACGAAGTGCTTCATCACCAACTCGGGTACGGACATCACCGGGCTGGTGACGGTCACCGCGGTCACCGGCCGCAAGCCGGACGGCAAGCCGCTGATCTCCGCGATCGTCGTCCCGTCCGGCACGCCCGGTTTCACGGTCGCGGCGCCGTACTCGAAGGTGGGCTGGAACGCCTCCGACACCCGCGAGCTGTCCTTCCAGGACGTCCGTGTGCCCGCCGCCAACCTGCTCGGCGAGGAGGGCCGGGGCTACGCGCAGTTCCTCCGCATCCTCGACGAGGGCCGGATCGCCATCGCCGCCCTGGCGACCGGTCTCGCCCAGGGCTGTGTGGACGAGTCGGTGAAGTACGCCAAGGAGCGGCACGCCTTCGGCCGGCCGATCGGCGCCAACCAGGCCGTCCAGTTCAAGATCGCCGACATGGAGATGAAGGCCCACACGGCCCGGCTGGCGTGGCGGGACGCCGCGTCGCGGCTGGTGGCCGGTGAACCGTTCAAGAAGGAGGCGGCGCTGGCCAAGCTCTACTCCTCCACGGTCGCCGTCGACAACGCCCGCGACGCCACCCAGGTGCACGGCGGGTACGGCTTCATGAACGAGTACCCGGTGGCCCGGATGTGGCGCGACTCCAAGATCCTGGAGATCGGCGAGGGCACGAGCGAGGTCCAGCGGATGCTGATCGCCCGGGAGCTGGGACTGACGGGCTGAGCCCGCGCGCGGCCCTGCCGCGCGCGGGCGCGCTCCGGACGGTCGGCACCCTGCCGGCCCCCCTCGCCCGCTGCTACCGGGTGGGCCAGGGGACCTGCGGCGACCGGTAGTACCCGATCCCGAGCGCGTCCCAGCGCGGCCCCTGTGCCGCGAGCCGCGTCCTGTAGGCGTCCCAGTCGTGCGTGGCCGCCGGTGACCAGCCCAGTTCGGCGGCGCCGGGCAGCCTGGGGAAGGCCATGTAGTCGAGGTCGGCGCCGGTCGCGAGGGTCTCGGTCCACAGGGGTGCCTCCACCCCTCTGATCGCCGAAGCCGGCGCTCCGGGGAGGTAGCCGCCGGGATCCCAGTCGTACGACCGCCGCACCTCCACCAGGCCGGCCCAGTTCTGGCCCAGCCTGGTGTCCTTGGTGTACTTCATGTCGAGGTAGACCCGGTCGGCCGGGGACAGTACGAGCCCCGTCCCGTTCCGGGCGGCGGCTGCGACCTGCTCCTTCTCCGCCGCGCTGGTGCCGTCCAGCCCCCAGTACTGCGCCAGCGCGCCCTTCGCCGGGTGCGCGCCGGTCAGCTGGTGCCAGCCGATCACCGTCTTGCCGTACCGGGCGACGACCGGCTGGACGCGGTCCATGAAGGTGACGTAGTCGGCGTGGCTGGTGGAGTGCGCCTCGTCGCCGCCGATGTGGAGATAGCGGCCGGGGGTGATCGCGGCCAGCTCGCGGATCACGTCGTCCACGAAGTCGTAGGTGACCTGCCGGGGTACGCACAGCGAGCTGAAGCCGACCTTGGTGCCGGTGTAGAGGGGGGGCGCTGTGCCGTCGCAGTTCAGCGGGGCGTAGGAGGCGAGGGCCGCGTTGGTGTGGCCGGGCATGTCGATCTCGGGGACGACCTCCAGGTAGCGGGAGGCGGCGTAGCGGACGATCCGCCGGTAGTCGGCCTTGGTGTAGAAGCCGCCCGGGCCGCCGCCGACCTCGGTCGAGCCGCCGTATGTCGTCAGGCGCGGCCAGGAGTCGACGGCGATGCGCCAGCCCTGGTCGTCGCTGAGGTGCAGATGCAGTTCGTCGACCTTGTAGAGGGCCAGCTGGTCGATGTAGCGCTCGACCTGGGCGACGGTGAAGAAGTGGCGGGCGACGTCCAGCATCGCGCCCCGGTAGGGGTAGCGCGGGGTGTCCGTGATCGTGCCGCCCGCGATCAGCCAGGGCCCGGGCTGTACGGAGTGTTTCTCGACGGCGGCCGGGAGGAGCTGGCGCAGGGTCTGGACGCCGTGGAAGAGGCCGGCGGGCTCGGCGGCGGTGAGGGTGACGCCCGTGGCGCCGCTGTCGAGGCGGTACCCCTCGGCGCCGAACGGGCCCTTGGCCAGGCGCAGTCGGACACCGCCGCCGTGGGTGGTGAGGGGCAGCCGGTAGCCGGTGGACGGGCGCAGGATGCCGGCGAGGTACTCGCCCACCCGGCGCACCTCGCGCGAGGCGTCCACCCCGATGGCCGTGTCGCGGGTGACGCGGTACGGGGAGCCGCCCGGGACGACGGAGGCGGGCGCCGGGATGACCTGGCCGAGGGGGGCCGGCGCGGCGGTGGCGTCCGGTGCCGGTGCAGGTGCCGGTGCCGCGCCGACGGTGAAGGTGCCCGCCGCCGCGACGAGCAGCAGGGATCCGAGGAACAGTGCCGTACGGGGAGTCGTGCTGCGGTGCGGTCTCACATGCGCTCCCTTCCACGGGTACCAGAGTGGTAGAGACCACTGTGCCGCAGATCCGGTGGAACGACCCCGGTGCGACATGGCGAAGCGGGCGGTCCTCCACAGGATCGTGGGAACCGCCCGCCCGCCTAGAAGGGTCATGAAGATCTTGGTGAAGGGCTGTCCGGCCGGGCCTACTTGGCCCTGCGGGCCACCGTGAAGTGGTCGATCCGGTCACCGGTCTCGGCGATGCCCTGGACCTTCAGCGTGGCGTAGTGCCCCTTCGGCGCGGGCTGTACGTCCACCCGAAGGAAGGAGTAGTCGAGGTAGCGGACCCGGGACCAGGCGACGGTCTCGTTCTGCTTGCCGTCCTTGAGGTTGACGAACGAGGCGACGGAGTCGACCTCGTGCTCGTGGCCCTCGTAGGAGTCCGGGGCGGTGAACGCGTACAGGCTGCGGCCGGCCGCGCCCGCCGTGACGTAGACCACGCCCTCGGTCTCCGGGTACGCCGTGCCGCCGATCGGCAGCTTCTTGGTGACCTGGTCGCCCTTGATGACGTCGGTGCGCTCGTACTGGTGGTTGTGGCCGTTGATGACGAGGTCGACCGTGTACTTCTCGAACAGCGGCACCCACTCCTGGCGCACGCCCCCCTCCGAGGCGTGCGCGGTGGAGGTGCAGTACGCGCAGTGGTGGAAGAAGACGACGACGAAGTCGATGTCCTTCGCCGCCCGGAACTTCTTCAGCTGTCCCTCGAACCACGTGGTCTGGGTGCCGCCGGAGATGCCGAGGTTGGCCGGGATCTCGAAGGAGACGTCGTTGGGGTCCAGCGAGATGATCGCCGTGTTGCCGTGGACGAAGGAGTAGACGCCGGGCAGGTTCTTCGGGTCCGGGCCGTTGTCCGGCAGGGTCCAGCGCGCCTCCTCGCCGCCGTAGCCGTTGGGCGAGTACCAGGCCTCCATGTCGTGGTTGCCGTAACTGACCATCCACGGCACCGACTTGGCGACCGACTCGGTCTGGGCGAGGAACTGGTCCCAGGTGCGCGAGTCGAACCCGGTGTCGGCGGTCTTGCCGGCGCCGGTCGGGTCGGCGTAGGCGATGTCGCCGGCGTGCAGGTGGAAGGCGGGGTTCTGGCCGAGTATCAGGGCGTCGTTGGCCAGACCGTGGTAGCTGACACCCTGGTCGCCGAAGGCGGTGAAGGTGAACGGCTTCTTGTGGGCGGGGGCGGTGGTGAAGGTGCCCAGGGTGCCCAGCAGGTGCGGCTCGGCCGGGTCGAAGCCCTGGTGGCCGACGCCGTAGTAGTACGTCCGGCCCGGCCGCAGGTGGGTCAGCCTGGCGTGCAGGTAGTACTGCGTGTGGTCGCCGCTGACGCCGACGCCGGCCGGGGTGTGGAGGGTGCGGACCTCGGCCTCGATCTTGCGCGAGAGGTCCCAGGGGTGGGCGCCGATGCGGATGAAGGGCTTCCGTACGGCGACCGGGACCTGCCAGGAGACGGTCATCTCGGTGCGCGCGTCGGTGCCGTAGGCCAGGTGACGGCCGAAGGGGGCGACGAGCGAGCCGTCGACGGTCTCGGTGGCCGGAGCGGTGGCCTGCGTCGGCACGGCGGCCTGGGCGGTGGCGCCCGGCACGAACGCGCCACCCGTGACGGCGCCCAGCGTGACGGCGCCGCCCCTGATCATGGTGCGCCGCGAGAATCTGGCGCGCAGGTACTCATGCTGCTCGGCCATGCTCATGCGCTCGGCCAGCTTCTCGGGTACTCCCATACGAGGTATGTCCATGGCGTCTGAAACTCGCCGGTCCGGGCAACGGGACGCAAGACGCGGGATGGACAGCTTGCGAACAGAGCACCACAAGAGGTTCGGCACACAGTTGCCCGAAATCGGGCAGGATTCTTGCGAAACCGGCGCCGGTACCCCAGGATCTACCGGGTGCACGACGAACTTGTTGATCATCTGACGCGGTCCACGCCCCTGAGCCGGGGCGAGGCGCTGCGGGTGGTCCAGGATGTGCTCGCCTTTTTCGACGAGACGACCGAAGACTACGTCCGTCGCCGCCACCGCGAGCTGCAGGCCCAGGGCCTGATGAACGCGGCGATCTTCGAACGGATCTGGGCGGACCTGAAATACCGTGCGGTCGCCCCGCCCGAGCTGACGCTCAGGCAACTGCGGCGGATCGTCTACGGCTGAACGAGAGCTTGGGGATACCTATACATGTGCGGAATCGTCGGATACATCGGGAAGCGTGACGTCGCTCCCCTGCTGCTCGAAGGTCTGCAGCGGCTGGAGTACCGCGGCTACGACTCGGCGGGCATCGTCGTCACCTCCCCGAAGACCGCCGGCCTGAAGATGGTCAAGGCCAAGGGCCGGGTCCGTGACCTGGAGGCCAAGGTCCCGGCGCGGTTCAAGGGCACCACCGGCATCGCCCACACCCGCTGGGCCACCCACGGCGCCCCCTCCGACGTGAACGCGCACCCGCACATGTCGGCCGACCACAAGGTCGCCGTCGTGCACAACGGCATCATCGACAACGCCTCCGACCTGCGCCGCAAGCTGGAGGCGGACGGTGTGGAGTTCCTCTCCGAGACCGACACCGAGGTCCTCGTCCACCTGATCGCCCGCTCGTCGGCCGAGAAGCTGGAGGACAAGGTCCGCGAGACCCTGCGGGTGGTCGAGGGCACGTACGGCATCGCGGTGATGCACGCCGACTTCTCCGACCGCATCGTGGTGGCCCGAAACGGCTCCCCGGTGGTCCTCGGCATCGGCGAGAAGGAGATGTTCGTCGCATCGGACGTGGCCGCGCTGGTCGCCCACACGCGCCAGATAGTGACGCTGGACGACGGCGAGATGGCGACCCTCAAGGCCGACGACTTCCGCACGTACACCACCGAGGGCACCCGGACGACGGCCGAGCCGACCACCGTGGAGTGGGAGGCCGAGTCGTACGACATGGGCGGCCACGACACCTACATGCACAAGGAGATCTTCGAGCAGGCGGACGCCGTGGACCGCGTGCTGCGCGGCCGGATCGACGACCGCTTCTCCACCGTGCGCCTCGGCGGCCTCAACCTGGACGCCCGCGAGGCCCGGCAGATCCGCCGGGTGAAGATCCTCGGCTGCGGCACCTCGTACCACGCGGGCATGATCGGCGCCCAGATGATCGAGGAGCTGGCCCGCATCCCCGCCGACGCCGAGCCGGCCTCCGAGTTCCGCTACCGCAACGCGGTCGTGGACCCCGACACCCTCTACGTCGCCGTCTCCCAGTCCGGTGAGACGTACGACGTGCTCGCCGCCGTCCAGGAGCTGAAGCGCAAGGGCGCCCGTGTCCTCGGCGTGGTCAACGTGGTCGGCTCGGCGATCGCCCGGGAGGCGGACGGCGGCATCTACGTGCACGCCGGTCCCGAGGTCTGCGTGGTGTCCACCAAGTGCTTCACCAACACCACGGTCGCCTTCGCCCTGCTCGCCCTGCACCTGGGCCGCACCCGTGACCTCTCGGTCCGCGACGGCAAGCGGATCATCGAGGGCCTGCGCAGGCTGCCCGCGCAGATCTCCGAGATCCTGAAGCAGGAGGAGGACGTCAGGAAGCTGGCCGAGCGGTACGCCGAGGCCCGCTCGATGCTCTTCATCGGCCGCGTCCGCGGTTACCCGGTCGCCCGCGAGGCCTCCCTGAAGCTCAAGGAGGTCTCCTACATCCACGCCGAGGCCTACCCGGCCTCCGAGCTGAAGCACGGCCCGCTGGCCCTGATCGAGCCCGCCCTGCCGACCGTCGCGATCGTCCCGGACGACGATCTGCTGGAGAAGAACCGCGCCGCCCTGGAGGAGATCAAGGCCCGCAGCGGCAGGATCCTCGCGGTGGCCCACCAGGAGCAGGAGAAGGCCGACGAGACGATCGTCGTACCGAAGAACGAGGACGAGCTGGACCCGATCCTGATGGGCATCCCGCTGCAGCTGCTGGCGTACCACACGGCGAAGGCGCTGGGCCGGGACATCGACAAGCCGCGGAACCTGGCGAAGTCGGTGACGGTCGAGTAGCCGTCCCGCGCAGAACGGTCCCCCGCGTGTGCCACCTGCACGCGGGGGACCCTTCCGTGCTGCTCTCGAATCAGCCGGCGGCCGTCACTCCCCGGCCCGCAGCACGCCGGGGCAGCGCCGTCGGCCAGTGCGCCAGGGCCGCCGTCGCCGCGTACCAGACAACCGCACCGGAGGCGACGGCGACCCAGCCTCCGGCCTTGGCCAGGGCGGAGCTGTCCGCGAACTGCGCGACGGCGAGCAGCAGCATCGCCAGGAACAGCAGTCCGTGACCCGCCTGACCGAGCGTGTCCCCGCCCGCGAGGGTGAGGGTGAGCGCCACGAGGGCGAACAGGAGCAGGAAGAGTCCGGCCCCGTCGGCCGACATCGGGCCGCCGACCGCCCAGGTGAACCAGAGCGCGCCGAGGGCCACGAAACCGGTGCCGGAGGCGCTGTCGCGGTCCCGGAAGGCCACGAGACCGACGAGGAAGAGGGCGGCGCCGCCCACGTAATGAGCCAGGGACACGGCGTCGGAGGCCCCCACGCCGTGGATCACGCCGGTGGTGCCGAGCCCGAACGCCAACAGGGTTGCCCCCAGGGCGAGTCGGCCCGCCACGGTAGTGCTTCCGCTTCCCGCGGAGACGTCGTTGTCCACTGCGGGCTCCCTTCGTGCAAGTGCCGTTGCGCAGTGACCGGTATATGCCCTTCACAAGGGCACAAACACCTCTACGCGCGAGTAGTTTCGGTCTGCACAAAGGGAGTTGACGATGGGAAAGATGACGCGAAAAGAGCCGCACGAAAGGACGCGGAGAGCGCCGGGGAACGTGGCTACGGGATGACGATCACGGGCCGCTGCGCCCGCTTGGCGAGCCGCCCCGCGACGGAGCCGAAGATCCGCCCGACGATCCCCTGGGTGGACCCGACGACGATCGCGTCCGCCTCGTACTCCCGGCCCACCTCTTCGAGTTCGTGGCAGATGTCACCGCCGCGCTCGACCAGGATCCAGGGCACCTCGGCGAGATAGTCCGCGCAGGCCAGCTCCAGGCCGAGGACCTCGGTGCGGTGGTCCGGCACGTCGACGAAGACGGGGGGCTCGCACCCGGCCCACACGGTGGTGGGCAGCCGGTTGGCCACGTGGACGATGATCAGACCCGCCCGGGAGCGGTGGGCCACGCCGATCGCGTAGGCGAGCGCGCGCTCGCTGGACGTGGAGCCGTCGAAGCCGACGACCACCCCGTGCTGGAAGGCGGGATCGCAGGATGGGCGTGACTCTTCCGCCGCCAGGGGCTCGGCCGCCGTGGGGTCGGCGACGGGCCGCTTGCGGTCCGCGGGTTCGAAGAATTCGTGACCGGCCATGGCTGTCTCGGCGTTGTGATCCTTTATGGGTGGGACGTCCGTGGTGCGGCGGAGCTGTGTCCGGGAAACATCTTCCCAACCCCATACCCCCAAGGGTACGGCGCCACGCCTCCTTGGCCCAGGGGGCCTTGGGGGCCCCGAGGGGTTCCCCGGAGCATGCACGAGAGGCGCCCGCAACGCAATGGTTGCTGCCCCGTACAGGCGGTTTGCGCGTGATTCGGACAGCCGGGGCGGCGGACGCAGTGACCGACCGATCGAGCACGCGTTGAGACCGGTGAGCCACCGCGGCAGCGAGTACGACCAGGGAGTACGAGATGTCCGGACCCCGGCACACCACCGGCCCCCGGGCCACCACCGGCCCACGACCCCCATACGCCCCAGGACCCCCACACAAGCCAGGACTCACGAACGACCCATGGCCCACCGATGGCACGGGTGGCGTAAGTGGCACAGCTGGCACAAGAGGCACAGCGGCCCCAACCGGCCCACGGCTCGCCGGCGCCCCCCAGCCCGCCGCCGCCACACGGCGCGCCACCCGCCCGCGCCCCGCCGTCGGCCTCGGAGCCGTCACCCGCCCCCGGCGCGCCACTCACTCCCGGTCAGCGGCACGCCGGCGCCCCGGCACCGAGCCGCGCCCCGCCCAGGACACCGTGAGCGACCTGGTCCGCTGGGCGGTCTTCAGCTGCGTCCTGGTACCCGTGGTGCTCCTCTGGTACGGCACCTCGCTCGCCGGCGCCACCGGGACCGCGCTCGGGCTGGCCGCCGTCACCGCCGTGTGCCGGATCCTGCTGCGTCAATCGGAGCGCTGTGCGGCCCAAAGAGGCGGACGTCACACCCGGAGGCGTACACCGGTCGACTGACCGGTTTCCGCGCACGCAACCGCTTCTTTTCAGCCAACTTCCGGATACCGCGCAAGGTGGCCCCCACCCACCCCCCAACCCCCGTTCCACCTGCAGGGAAAGGGTCCTGAGGGACCTGCGCACCCTACGCGGTTTGGCCACTGCGACGAGGCGCACTTCCCTGTACGGCCCACGAGTGCAACGCTTCGTGATCGAATGCTTCACGCCAAGTTGTCATGTCGACAATGTGCCGCGTGTCGAACTGGTCACCGCGACACCGCGGGACCCAGTAGATTCGATCTTGATGTCTTACGGCGGGGGACTCGTGCAGGACCGAGGGGAAACGTGCAGGAGCGACACAACCGAGGAGCCGCGACCACCGAGGGGGGCTTAGCAGGATGAGCCACGACTCCACTGCCGCGCCGGAGGCCGCGGCCCGGAAACTGTCCGGGCGACGCCGCAAGGAGATCGTCGCGGTGCTGCTGTTCAGCGGCGGCCCCATCTTCGAGAGTTCCATACCACTGTCGGTGTTCGGGATCGACCGCCAGGACGCCGGGGTGCCGCGCTACCGACTGCTGGTGTGCGGCGGTGAGGAAGGCCCGCTGCGGACCACGGGAGGCCTGGAACTCACCGCACCGCATGGCCTGGAGGCGATCTCCCGCGCCGGTACGGTCGTCGTACCGGCCTGGCGTTCGATCACCTCCCCGCCACCGGAGGAGGCGCTCGACGCGCTGCGCCGCGCGCACGAGGAGGGGGCCCGCATCGTGGGCCTGTGCACCGGCGCGTTCGTGCTGGCCGCGGCGGGCCTGCTGGACGGCCGCCCGGCCACCACCCACTGGATGTACGCACCGACGCTGGCCAAGCGCTACCCGTCGGTGCACGTCGACCCGAGAGAGCTGTTCGTCGACGACGGTGACGTGCTCACCTCGGCGGGTACGGCCGCCGGGATCGACCTGTGTCTGCACATCGTGCGGACGGACCACGGCAACGAGGCGGCCGGCGCGCTCGCCCGCCGCCTGGTGGTCCCGCCGCGCCGCAGTGGCGGTCAGGAGCGCTACCTCGATCGGTCTTTACCGGAGGAGATCGGCGCCGACCCGCTCGCCGAGGTCGTCGCCTGGGCGCTGGAGCACCTCCACGAGCAGTTCGACGTGGAGACGCTGGCGGCACGCGCCTATATGAGCCGCCGTACGTTCGACCGCCGGTTCCGCTCGCTGACCGGCAGCGCTCCGCTGCAGTGGCTGATCACCCAGCGGGTGCTGCAGGCGCAGCGGCTGCTGGAGACGTCGGACTACTCGGTGGACGAGGTCGCGGGCCGCTGCGGCTTCCGCTCGCCGGTGGCGCTGCGCGGCCACTTCCGTCGCCAGCTGGGCTCCTCCCCCGCCGCCTACCGGGCCGCCTACCGCGCCCGCCGGCCGCAGGGCGACAAGCCCGGTGACCTGGAGGCGGAGGTCTCGGCGCCCAGCGGTGTGCCCGGCCCGGTCGGTCCGCCACCGGCGCTGCTCCACCCGGAGGCCGGAGTACCGATGCAGTCCCGCCGCCCGGCGGCCCTCGGGCTGTCGGCCAGCGTGCCGGGACCGCGCAGCGCGATGTGACGGCGAGAAGGGGCCCGGGGTTCGCACCCCGGGCCCCTTCTCTTTCACACCGCTCCCCGCAAAGGTCACCGCACGACCGGCTCAGCCCGCCGCAGCGCCCCGTAAGGTTAGACACATGAACGACCGCATGGTGTGGATCGACTGCGAGATGACCGGCCTCTCGCTGTCCGACGACGCGCTCATCGAGGTGGCCGCCCTCGTCACCGACTCCGAGCTGAACGTGCTCGGCGAGGGGGTGGACATCGTCATCCGCCCGCCGGAGCAGGCCCTGGAGACGATGCCCGAGGTGGTGCGCCGGATGCACACCGTGTCCGGGCTGCTCGACGAGCTGGCCGCCGGCACCACGCTGGCCGACGCCGAGGAGCAGGTCCTCTCCTACGTCCGGGAGCACGTGAAGGAGCCCGGCAAGGCCCCGCTGTGCGGCAACTCGGTCGGCACCGACCGCGGCTTCCTGCTGCGCGACATGCCGACCCTGGAGGACTACCTCCACTACCGCATCGTCGACGTGTCGTCGATCAAGGAGCTGGCCCGCCGCTGGTACCCCCGGGCGTACTTCAACAGCCCGGAGAAGAACGGCAACCACCGCGCCCTCGCCGACATCCGCGAGTCCATCGCCGAACTGCGCTACTACCGCGAGGCCATCTTCGTCCCGCAGCCCGGACCGGACTCCGACACCGCCAAGGGGATCGCCGCCAAGCACGTCCTGCCCGCCCCGTAGAAAGGCGTGCGCGAGCACCCCTTCGGACCCTGTACACTTTTTCTCGGCCGGTCGGGGAAACCACAAAGTCAACCGCCGGTCGTGGTGGGTGTAGCTCAGCTGGTAGAGCACCTGGTTGTGGTCCAGGATGTCGCGGGTTCGAGTCCCGTCACTCACCCCATGAGACAGGCCCGTGACCTGCGGAAACGCAGATCACGGGCCTTCTTCCGTTTGGCCGCGGCCGAACAGTGGCCCGGTACCTCCCGCAGGGCAGCCGGGTGGCCGTGCGCCGCCTGCCGAAAATCTGAACGAGCGTCAGCGTCGGCTGCCGTGCGGGTGGGGGCCCGGCGACCCGGTCACGCCGGAACCGCCGCCGTGGGCCCTCATGTCCGGCGCTTCAGCCGATGCGAGTTCCCGCGCCGCTGACACGGATGCGCGGGTCACCTGCGCGCAGCGTCACCGTGAGCTCGCCGGGGCGGCCCAGATCCTCGCCCTGGTGCAGGGTGAGGACGGCGTCCTCGGGGACCAGGCCGAACTCACGGACGTACGCACCGAACGCGGCGGCCGCGGCGCCGGTCGCCGGGTCCTCGACGACACCGCCGACCGGGAAGGGGTTGCGGACGTGGAAGACGGTGGCCGACTCCCGCCACACCAGCTGGACCGTGGTCAGGTCCAAGCGGTGCATCAGGGCTTCGAGGCGCGCGAAGTCGTACGCGAGATCTGCGAGGCGAGCGCGCGTCGCCGCCCCGAGAACGAGATGGCGGGCGCCGGCGAAGGCGATGTGGGGCGGGAAGGCCGGGTCGAGATCGGCGGCCGGCCAGCCGAGGGCGGCGAGCGCCTCGCCGAGGTCGGCATCGGCGATCTCCTCGATGTGCGGCTCGACGCTGGTGAGTGTGGCCCGGAGCGTCCCGCCCTCCTCGGCCACCTTCACCGGCACGGTGCCCGCGCGCGTCGCGAACACCAGTTCCCCGGGGCCTGCCCGCTCGGCGAGCGCGACGGCGGTCGCGACGGTGGCGTGCCCGCAGAACGGCACCTCGGCCTTGGGGCTGAAGTAACGGATGCCGTACGCCCGCCCCTGCTGACCGCCGAGGCCTTCCGGGGGCGGGGTCAGGAACGCGGACTCCGAGTACCCGAGGTCGGCGGCGATGGCCAGCATGTCGCTGTCGTCCAGGGCGGTGGCGTCCAGGACGACGCCGGCGGGGTTTCCGCCGTCGGGGGAGCTTGAGAAGGCGGTGTATCGCAGTACCTCGGGCCGTGGCGCATTCGTCGTCATGCCCGTGCCAACGCGCGGCGGACCTGCGGCCATTCCCGGACGCGGGGGGATCCGCAGGTCACCGTAGGCCGCCAGGAAGGCAGGACCGCCCTGTCCGGCGTGCCGCGCACGAGGGCACGTACCCCGCGCTTCGCGCCCCCGCCGGCCTGAGGCTTTTCGCTCACGCGGCGCGCAGTCCCCCTCAGCCGCCCGCCGCCTCCTCCCGCACCCGTTGCGCCACCCCCGCCGCGAACCCCGTCGCCGCCCACGCGTCGGACAGATGGGCCGGAGTCGCGGCTTTTTTCCCCTTCGCCGGGTATTCCGCGAACAGGGCCACGGTGACGGAGAGTCGGCGGTCCGACTCGGTGTGCCAGAGGGTGCGGGTGGTGGTGGCACCGGAGCCCGCGGTGCCGGTGTAGCTGGTCACGTCCGTGGCGGCCGGGCGGGCGGTGGCCCCGGGCAGGAGGTCGCGGGTCTCGGGACGGGCCGAGTAGAGGGTGCGACCGCCCCGGGTGATCCGCGCGACCGTGTACGGCTTCGCGTACGTCCCCCGTGCCGACGCCGTCGCGTACGCCGAGGCCAGCCGCAGCGGGCTCGGGGTCGCCGTCCTCACCAGGGAGGCGGCCGCGACGGCGCCGGGCTCGGTGGCCCGTAGCCGGGTCAGGGCACTGCCCGCCTCCACCGCCCCGGCGACGGCGTCGTTGAAGGGCTGCCTGGCGTAGTCCGCACCGCCGTACAGGACACGGACCGCGCCGTCGCCGGGGACCATCGCGACGACGGCCGTGTGCAGGCGTGTCCCCCTGGCCGCCGGCGGGGCATGGCCCACCTGCTGGGCGGTGTCGTCCTGCGCCTCGATGTCGAACGTCGTACGGACCGTGTATCCGCCCCGCGCCAGCTGGTCCTGGGTGATGCCCAGCCGGTCGGCCGCCTCGGCCGCCGCGGTGTCGATGAGGTACTGGCGCTGCCCGTCCGTGTCGCCCGGCGGATAGAAACGGAACGCCGGGAAGACCGCGGACGCCCGCTCCCCGGCCGTGATCGTGCCCGCGCCGCGCATGCCGTCCAGGACCCACGCCCACCGCTTCTGCAGCGTCGCCGTCACCTTCGCGTCCGCGCCGACCCGTTCGTAGTACGACGGCAGGTTGATGATCGCCGCCAGGGCGGCGCCCTGGGAGAGGTCGAGGTCCTTCGCGTCGACGCCGAAGTAGTTGCGGGCCGCCGACTCGATGCCGGCCGCGCCCCGGCCGAAGTAGACGGTGTTCAGGTAGCCCTGGAGGATCGTGTCCTTGTCGCAGGTGCGGTCCAGCTTGACCGCGATCAGGGCCTCGCGCGCCTTGCGGGACAGCGACTGCCGGGGGGTGAGCAGCGCGTTCTTCACGTACTGCTGCGTGATGGTCGAACCGCCCTGCCGTTCCGCGCCGCTGAGCGTGGACCACGCGGCCCGCAGGATCGCGCTCGGCGAGACCCCCGAGTCCGTGCGGAAGGAACGGTTCTCCGCCGCGATCACCGCGTCCTGCACCTCGCGCGGCACCTGGGACAGGGGCACGTCCTGCCGGTCCACCGGGCCGCGCCGGCCCAGGTACTGCCCGCTGGTGTCGAGGAACACGGTGCTCTGCATGACCGTCTCCGGGTGCGGGGCGGGGACGACCGTCAGCCGGTAGGCGACGACGACCGCGGTGCACAGGGCCAGCAGGAGGGTCAGTGCGGTGATGAGCGCGCGCCGTATCCAGCGGGCGCGGCGGCGCCGGGTGCGGACACGGAGCGGGATCCGGCGCCGATGGCGTACGGGCTTCTCGTCGACCGCGCCGGGTGCTTCCGTCGTGCTGCTCACCGGCCCACCCCGCCCTGTGCCAGGACCGCGCCCCGTGCGTCGTGGATCGTCACCCGCGCGTCCAGCAACCGCTGCCTGTTCCCGGGGAAGTCGCCGGTCGCGTACCACGCGCTCCAGCCGGGGCTGCCCGCGAGCGCCAGCAGCGTGCCGGAGGCGGTGCCGAACGGAGTGCGCAAGGTCACGCGGGCCGCGGGCGTCGCCCCCCGGTAGGTGCCGGTCATCAGATAACGGTCGCCGCTCCCCAGCAGCTCCATGGTCACCACCGCCTTGTGGCCGGCCGGCCCCGCGGGCGCCAGGACCAGCCCCGGTACCGCCGAGGAGTGCTCCCCGTCCTTCGTCAGCCACAGCTCCACGTCCGGCAGGGGGCTCACATGCTCGCCCGCCGCGACGACCCGCACGGTCGCGGCCGCCGCCCCGGCGGACGGTGTCGGCGCTCCCGGGGCCGTGGTCACGCGCGGTACGACGACGTAGGCGATGGCCCCGAGCAGCACGGCGACCGTCGCCAGCCACCGGACCCGCCGTCGTCCTGTGCGCGCCCGCCCCTCGCGCTCGATCTCGGCCAGCGGCACCGGCGGCGGCACCAGATCCCCCGCCTCCGCCGCGAACGCCTCGCTCAACTCGGTTCCTTCGATGGGGACTCGGCGCAGCCCGACGCGGTTCATGGGCGGGCCTCAGGGAGAGACCCGGCGCTCAGGGCGGCCAGGCCCCGCCGCGCGTACGACGTCACCGCGCCCTGCGAGCAGCCCAGCACCTCCGCGATCTCCGACTCGGTCAGTCCGTCGCCGTGGCGCAGCACGAGCACGACCCGCTGCCGGACGGGCAGGTCCGCCAGCGCCCGACCGAGCGCGGTGAGCGGGCGCCGCCGTCGGGTCGGACGGCGGCGGCCGTGCAGCCGTACCAGTGTCCGCCGCACATGGAAGTCGGCGTCGTCCCGCGGCACCCTCCGTCTGCGCGCGTACGTCTCCGCCAGCGCCGCCCTCGCCAGGTCGGCCGCCTCGTCCGGGTCGCCGGTGAGAAGGCGGGCGGTGCGCAGGAGGCGGGGCCAGGCCTCGGTGGCGTAGGCCGTGAAGTCCTCCCGGGGGGAGGGAGAGTGGGAGGCCTGGGCTCTGGTGCTGGTCATCGTGATCCCCCTGCTGTGTGTTTCGATGTGCGGCGTACGGGACCTGTACGCACGGCAGGGACCACCGGGTTGCAAGGGACGCCAGGGAAATGACGGAGGATGAGTTCGACGCGTTCTACGCCGCCGCGTTCCCCCGGCTGACCGGCCAGCTCTACGCCTTCACCGGGGACCACGGGGAGGCGCAGGACGTCGTGCAGGAGGCGTTCGTACGGGCGTGGGACCGACGGCGGGACTTCCTCGCCGACGGGGCTCCCGAGGCGTGGATCAGGACCGTGGCGATGCGGCTCGCGGTGAGCCGGTGGCGGCGGGCGCGACGGTGGCTGGAGCTGGTGCGCCGGACGCCGCCGCCCGAGAGCACTCCCGGCCCGGAGTCGCGGCACGCGCACCTCGCCGATCTGGTCGCCGCGTTGCGGCGGTTGCCGGAGGCGCAGCGCATGGCGGTGGTACTGCACCATCTGTGCGACCTGAGTGTCGAGCAGGTAGCCTCCGAGACCGGTGCGCCCGTGGGTACGGTCAAGGCCCGGCTGTCCCGTGGCCGGGCCGCGCTGGCGCGGGAACTGGGCGCCGAAGACGGGGAGTTCGGGGAGAGGGAGGACGACCGTGTCCGATGATCTCGGCACCGTCCTGCGTGAACTCGCCGAGTCCGCCGAGCGCTCGCCGTCCGTCTCCGGGGCCGGCATCCGCGGCCTGGTCCAGCGGCGCAGGCGTCGGCGCCGTACGCTCACGGTCCTCGGCGGGACGGCCGGGGTGGCGGCCGTGGCCCTGGCGCTGGTGCTGAGCCTCGGCGGGTCGGGCGCCGGGCGACAGGACATGCCGGCCACGAGCCCGACGAGCACGCTCTCACGACAGCCGGCGCCCGACGTCGAGGTGGATCTGTCGTCGCGGCTCCTCATGGTCGGCGGCCGCAGCATGCCCCTCTCGTCCGGCCTCCCGCACACGCCGACCCCGACCGGGCGGATGACCGTCGTCTCCAGGGCCCCCGCCACCGTGGTGTCGGGAGCGATGGTCGGCAGGCCGCACGACCATCGCTACAAGGTGCCCTGGGTGATCCGGCTCCGCGCGGACGACGGCACGACCACGGCCGTCTTCGGCATGATCACCGATGGGACGGCGCCCGGCGTCGCCGACCTCACGTCCGGCTGGATCGGCCTGCGGACGGCCGACGCCAAGTGGCTGTACGACCGGTCGCCGACCGGACTGGTGGTCGACATCGAGGGCCGCGCACCGGCGGTTCCCTGGGCGACACCCTCCGCGTGACAAGGACGACGGAGGACCAGCCGGCGCGTGAGCCGGGGTGCCTGTTCGCTCGCGTGGACCCGCTGGTCACCGCGGCCGGCGACGTCGACCCGACAGGGTAGGGGCCGGCCAGGTCGCGGACGGCTCCGGACGCCTGACGCCTACGACGACGCCCGCGTCACCAGTTCCGTGCGCAGCACCACATGCCGGCGCTCCAGATCGCGGGACGCGGCCGGGCGGCGGTCGGCGATCTCCGTGAGGAGCAGGTCGAGCATGGCGCGGCCCATCTCCTCTATGGGCTGGCGGACGCTGGTGAGCGGCGGGTCCATGTGGCGGGCGATGGCCGAGTCGTCGTAGCCGACCAGGGCCACGTCGTCCGGGATGCGGCGGCCCGCCTCGCGCAGTACCTGGCGGGCGCCCGCCGCCATCACGTCCGAACCGGCGAACACCGCGTCCAGCGCGGGAGCGCGCTCCAGCAGCCGGGTCATCGCGCGCCGGCCGCCCTCCTCGGTGAAGTCACCGGGTTCCAGCAGGAGTTCGCCGGCCTTACGGCCCGTGTCGAGCAGGGCGTCGCGGTAGCCGTCGACGCGGCGCTGGGCGCCGTAGACATCGAGGCGGCCGGTGATGTGGGCGATCGTGCGCCGGCCCTGGGCCAGCAGGTGCTCGACGGCCGAGCGGGCGCCGCCGTAGTTGTCCGAGTCGACCGAGGTGAGCGTCTCCGCCGCCGAGCGCGGGCCGCTGATCACCGCCGGGATCTCCAGCTGGGACAGCATGTCGGGCAGCGGGTCGTCTGCGTGCACCGAGACCAGCAGGACGCCGTCCACCCGGTGGGCCGCCAGGTACTGGGCCAGGCGCTGCCGCTCCCGGTCGCTGCCCGCGAAGATCAGCAGCAGCTGCATCTCGGTGTCGGAGAGTTCGGCCCCGACCCCGCGCAGCATGTCCGAGAAGTACGGCTCAGCGAAGAACCGGGTCTCCGGCTCGGGGACGACGAGCGCGATGGCGTCGGTGCGGTTGGCCGCGAGGGCGCGCGCGGCGGTGTTGGGGACGTAGCCCAGCTCCGCTACCGCCGCCTCGACCGCCGCGCGGGTCGCGTCGCTGACCCGGGGTGAGCCGTTGATCACCCGCGAGACCGTGCCCCGGCCCACGCCGGCCCGGGCGGCGACCTCCTCAAGGGTGGGCCGGCCACCACTGCGGCCGCGCGTTCCGTGGCTTGCCATGGGCTCCGCCTCCCTCGACACCGTTCATCCCCGCCGACCTGGTCTCCAGACCTGGAATCTAACAGTCCCGCCCGCGCCGACGGCCGCCGCTCGGACTCTCCCGGAGATCAGCTAACAGGCCGATAACTTGAACACACCTTCCGCGCTCACTCCCTTGACACCCCCGCTCGAACCGACGACTCTTCAACACATCACTTGTGGGAGCGCTCCCACAGTACCTGGCACATACACAACCCGCACGTTCCCCGCCCGAGCCGCAGCGTGAACTAACGGGCCCAACAATGCAGTTGGCCGGGGGGTCGGCACGTCAGGGCAACAGGAGGACGCAATGCGAGCACGTACCGACGCCGCCCGCAAGGTGGTGGTCCTGGCGGCCGTCGCCACGCTGGGCGCCGGGCTGCTGGCCGGCTGTGCGAACGACAGTGGGGGCAAGCCCGACTCGTCGGGCGGTGGTGGCGGCAAGGGCACGACCACCATCACGCTCGGACTCTTCGGCACCCAGGGCTTCAAGGAGGCCGGGCTCTACTCCGAGTACGAGAAGCTCCACCCGAACATCAAGATCCAGGAAAACGTCGTCGAGCGGAACGAGAACTACTACCCGGCTCTCGTCAACCACCTCACCACCAACAGCGGCCTGCAGGACATCCAGGCCGTCGAGGTCGGCAACATCGCCGAGGTCACCCAGACCTTCGCGAGCAAGCTGGTCGACTTCTCCAAGGTGTCGGGCGTGAACAAGAGCGGCTGGCTGGACTGGAAGTGGCAGCAGGCCACCACCAAGGACAACCAGACCATCGGCCTCGGCACCGACATCGGCCCGATGGCGATCTGCTACCGCAAGGACCTCTTCCAGCAGGCCGGTCTGCCCACCGACCGCGACAAGGTCGGCCAGCTGTGGGCGGGCGACTGGAACAAGCTCATCAGCGCCGGCGAGACGTTCAAGAAGAAGGCACCCTCGGGCACCTACTTCATGGACTCGCCCGGCGGTCTGCTCAACGCGGTCATGAGCAGCGACCAGCAGAAGTTCTACGACGCCTCCGGCAAGGTCGTCTACAAGTCGAACCCGGCCATCAAGAGCGCCTTCGACCTGACCGCCAAGGCCGCGCAGGAGGGGCTGGTCCAGCCGCAGACGCAGTTCCAGCCGGCCTGGAACTCGACGATCGCCAACAGCAAGTTCGCCGCGGTCGCCTGCCCGCCGTGGATGCTCGGCTACCTCAAGGGCCAGTCCAAGCCCGACGCCGCCGGCAAGTGGGACGTGGCCGCCGCGCCCAAGGCCGGCAACTGGGGCGGCACCTTCCTGGCCGTGCCCAAGAGCGGCAAGAACGTCACCGAGGCCGAGAAGCTGGCCGTCTGGCTGACCGAGCCGGCCCAGCTGGCCAAGCTGTTCAGCGTGCAGGGCAGCTTCCCGAGCACCCCGGGCGCCTACAGCCTGCCGCTGGTGACGGACGCCAAGAACGCGATGACCGCCGACGCGCCCATCGGCAAGATCTTCGCCGACGCGGCCAAGTCCATCCCGACCCAGGTGATCGGCCCGAAGGACCAGATCATCCAGGGCGGCCTGACGGACAACGGCGTCATCCTGGTCACGAAGGGCAAGTCTCCGGCCGAGGCCTGGGCGACGGCCACGAAGACCATCGACAACAACCTGGAGAAGTGACCGGTATGTCCACCCGGCACGACACCGCCGCGCCCCCCGCGAAGGAGGGGGGCGCGGCCCCGGCCCGTCCGCCCGCCGCGTCCACGGAGGCGGAGCGGCGGCGCCGCGCCCGTCTCTCCCGCCGCTGGCAGCGGGACCTGAAGTGGAGCCCGTACGGGTTCATCTCGCCGTTCTTCCTCCTCTTCGTGGCCTTCGGCCTGTTCCCACTGGTCTACACCGCGTGGGCCTCGCTGCACACGGTGGAGCTGACCGCGCCCAACGACATGCAGTGGGCGGGCCTGCACAACTACACGCGGATCTTCGACGACGACTTCTTCTGGAACGCGGCGAAGAACACGCTGACCATCGGCATCATCTCGACGGTTCCGCAGCTGCTGATGGCGATGGGCCTCGCGCACATCCTCAACTACAAGCTGCGCGCCTCCACGTTCTACCGGGTCGTGATGCTCGCGCCGTACGCGACGTCGATCGCCGCGGCCTCCCTGGTCTTCGTCCTGCTGTTCGGCCGGGACTACGGAATGATCAACTGGGCGCTGCACTCCGTCGGCATCGGCAAGATCGACTGGCAGAACGACAAGTGGCCCTCCCAGATCGCCGTCTCGACGATCGTCATCTGGCGCTGGACCGGCTACAACGCGCTGATCTACCTGGCGGCCATGCAGGCCATCCCGCAGGACCTGTACGAGTCGGCGGCCTTGGACGGCGCCAGCCGCTGGCGGCAGTTCATCCATGTGACGCTGCCCCAGCTGCGCCCGACGATCCTGTTCACCTGCGTGGTCTCGACGATCGGGGCGAGCCAGGTGTTCGGCGAACCGCTGATCTTCGACGCGAACAAGGGGGCCTCGGGCGGTGCGGAGCACCAGTTCCAGACCCTCGGCCTGTACCTGTACGAGCAGGGCTGGGTGAACATGCACCTGGGCCGCGCATCGGCGATCGCCTGGACGATGTTCCTGATCCTCATCGTGATCGGGATCGTCAACTACGTCATCTCGCGCCGGCTGCGCGCCAGTAGTTAGGAGACCCGGCCGTGACGACGACCCTGACGAAACCCGCGGACGCACCGCCGAAGGAGTCCCGGCGCACCCGCCGCACCAAGGCGGCGCGAGCCGGCGGCACGCTGCACGCCGGCCCGATCGCGTACGCCATCCTGATCCTGTTCTCCATCGGCTCGCTGTTCCCGCTGGTGTGGACGGCGATCGCCGCCTCCCGCACCAACAACCGGCTGGCCGAGACGCCCCCGCCGTTCTGGTTCGGCGGGAACCTCTTCCACAACCTCGACCTGGCCTGGAACGAGGCCAACCTGGGCAAGGCCTTCGTCAACACGACGATCGTGGCCGGGATCTCCGCCCTGACGATCGTCTTCCTGTCGACGATCGCCGGGTTCGCCTTCGCCAAGCTGCGCTTCAAGGGCCGCAACATCCTGATGCTGATGGTGATCGGCACGATGATGGTGCCGCCGCAGCTCAGCGTCATCCCGCTGTACATGATGGTGGCCAAGCTGAACTGGACCGACCAGCTGCAGGCGGTCGTCTTCCCGTCCCTGGTCAGCGCGTTCGGCGTGTTCTTCATGCGCCAGTACCTGACCCAGGCGCTGCCGGACGAGCTGATCGAGGCGGCCCGGATGGACGGCGCGAGCAGCTGGCGCGTGGTGTGGCACGTGGTGTTCCCGGCGGCACGTCCGGCGATGGCCGTGCTGGGCATGCTGATGTTCGTGCAGACCTGGAACGACTTCCTGTGGCCGTTCCTGGTCCTGACGCAGAACGGCAACCCGACCGTGCAGGTCGCCCTGGCGGGCCTCGGCCGCGGCTACACCCCGGACCAGTCCCTGATCATGGGGGGCGCGCTGCTCGGTACGCTGCCACTGCTGCTGGTCTTCGCGATCTTCGGCAAGCAGATCGTGGGCGGCATCATGCAGGGCGCCGTCAAGGGCTGACGGCGGCCGGCGCGCCGCTTCGCCAGCCCTCGGGGCCGGGCCGCCGTCGCCCCGGCCCCGGCCAGTGACCGCCTCACTTCCCTCCATTCCCTCTCCGGTCTCCTCGACCCCTCATGGGAGCGCTTCCATGCCTGAACCCATTACGCCCGTGACCTTTCCCCCCGCCTTCGTCTGGGGCGCCGCGACCTCCGCGTACCAGATCGAGGGCGCGGTGCGGGAGGACGGCCGCACCCCCTCGATCTGGGACACCTTCAGCCATACGCCGGGCAAGACGGCAGGCGGCGAGACCGGTGACATCGCCGTCGACCACTACCACCGCTACCGCGACGACGTGGCGCTGATGGCGGACCTCGGCCTGAACTCGTACCGGTTCTCCATCTCCTGGTCCCGGGTCCAGCCGACCGGCCGGGGTCCCGCCGTGCAGGTGGGCCTGGACTTCTACCGCCGTCTGGTCGACGAGCTGCTCGCGCGCGGCATCAAGCCGGCCGTCACCCTCTACCACTGGGACCTGCCGCAGGAGCTGGAGGACGCGGGCGGCTGGCCGGAGCGGGACACCGCGTTCCGGTTCGCCGAGTACGCGCAGATCGTCGGCGAGGCCCTCGGCGACCGGGTGGAGCAGTGGATCACGCTCAACGAGCCGTGGTGCAGCGCCTTCCTCGGTTACGGCTCCGGGGTGCACGCCCCCGGCCGTACCGACCCGGCGGCCTCCCTGCGGGCGGCCCACCACCTGAATCTGGCGCACGGGCTGGGCGCCACGGCCCTGCGGTCGGTGATGCCGGCCCGCAACCAGGTGGCGATCAGCCTCAACTCCTCGGTGGTCAGGCCGCTTTCGAAGGACCCGGCGGACCTGGCGGCGGCCGGGCGGATCGACGACCTGGCCAACGGGGTCTTCCACGGTCCGATGCTGCACGGGGCGTACCCGGAGTCGCTGCTGACGGCCACGGCGCCGGTCACCGACTGGTCGTACGTGCTCGACGGCGACCTCCGCCTGATCAACCAGCCGCTGGACGCCCTCGGGCTGAACTACTACACGCCCGCCCTCGTCTCGGCGGCCGCCACCGAGGTCAGCGGCCCGCGCGCGGACGGGCACGGGGCCAGCGAGCACTCCCCCTGGCCGGGCGCCGACGACGTGCTGTTCCACCAGACGCCGGGCGAGCGCACGGAGATGGGCTGGACCATCGACCCGACCGGACTGCACGAGCTGATCATGCGCTACACCCGCGAGGCACCGGGCCTGCCGCTCTACATCACGGAGAACGGCGCGGCCTACGACGACAAGGTGGACGACGACGGCCGGGTGCACGACCCCGAGCGCATCGCCTACCTGCACGGTCATCTCTCCGCGGTCCGCCGGGCCATCGCGGACGGCGCCGACGTGCGCGGCTACTACCTGTGGTCCCTGATGGACAACTTCGAGTGGGCGTACGGCTACGGCAAGCGGTTCGGCGCGGTGTACGTGGACTACGCGACGCTGACCCGCACCCCGAAGTCCAGCGCCCACTGGTACGCCCAGGCCGCCCGCACCGGAACGCTGCCGCCGGTGCGGTACGCGGCGTAGTCGACGGCGGGGGCGCGGCACTCGGAGGGGAGTGCCGCGCCTCTTCCGTTCCGGGTGCCGGTCAGTTGAACGCCCCGAACGCCTTCGCGAAGGCGTTCGGGTCCTGGACGATCGAGCTGCAGGTGGCGTCGGCGGTGTTCTTGGCGCCGCCGGCGCACTGCCTGTCGCGGGCGGCCGACCACATGGACAGGCCGCCGAGGCCCTTGGACCGGGCGAAGTCCACCAGCTGGGTGGCGTCGTCGACCTTGAAGATCTCGGCGGAGACGTCGTTGACGCCGATCATCGGGGTGACGGCGACCGCCTTCCAGGCGGCGCTGTCGGACAGCCCGAGCACGCTCTTGACCTGGGCCTGGGTGGCGGTGGCGGCCTGGACGGCGTAGTCGCCCATGTCGCCGTTGTAGGAGGGGCCGTAGTCCATCGCCATGATGTTGACGGTGTCGGTCTTCACGCCGTTGGCCTTGGCGTCGGACAGGAGGTTCACGCCGTCCTGGGTGAGGCCCTCGGGCATCACGGGCAGGGTGAAGGAGACGTCAAGGCCCGGGTGCTGGGCCTGGAGCCTGGCGATGGCCTGGGCGCGGCGGGTGTTGGCGGCCGCGTCGGGCAGGGCGCCGCCCTCCACGTCGAAGTCGACCTTGGTGAGCTTGTAGGCGTCGATCGCCTTGCCGTACGCCGTGGCCAGCGCGTCCACCGAGGAACAGGTGGTGGCCAGTTCGGAGCCGGAGGCGCCGCCGAAGGAGACCCGGACGTCACCGCCCTTGGCGCGCAGTGCTCCGATCTGGGCGGCCACGGCGTCGTCGGTCAGGCCGGTCACCCCGCCCCACTTGGGGGTACAGCCGCCGCCGTCGGTGACGAAGGCCAGGTTGTAGTTCTTGACGCCGGTGGCGTCGGCGGCGGCGAGGAGGTCGAAGGCGGGGTAGAGGGAGGTGTCGACGTAGGGGGCGAAGCCGGCCGAGGCGGCGGTGCCGGTGCCCGTGCCGGTGCTCTGGGACGGGGTGGGGGTGGACGTCGGGGCCGGGGTCGTCGGGGTCGGCCTGGCGGTGGGCGTCGCGGTCGGGGCCGGCGTGGCCGGTACGGTCGGGCGCCCGCTCGGCTCCGGGGTCGCGGTGCCGTCGGCGGAACACTGCCCCCCGTCGATCCGGCAGCCGGCCGGGTCGCCGGTGCCGTCGACGACGAAGCCGACGGTGACCGACCTGCCGGGGGCGAGGCCCGCCGTGTCCCACTTGGCCGGCTTCACGGTGACGTGCTGCCCGCTGACGCTCGACTCGCCGTTCCACAGCGAGCCGAGCCTGGCACCGGCCGGCAGGTCGAACTCCAGCGTCCAGTCCTTCTCCGTCTGGGCGGTGTTGTTCGTGACGACGTACTGCGCGGTGTACCCGGTCGACCAGTCGCTGGTCTTCGTGTACGCGGCCCCCACCCCGGCCGCCTGGGCGATGCCGCTGAACACGACCGCGCCGCCACCGACCACGGCCGCCGCGACGAGACCGCCTATCACCTTGTTCCTGCCACTGATCCTGCGCCGGTGCGTGCTCATGCGCCTGCCTGCCTTCGCTGTTCAAGGGGTGGGGTGCGGCAGCACGCTAGCGAGCGGCAATCGGACAAACGGCCTGATGCGGACGGTCGTTGAGGATCTTAGGGTGCGCTTAAGGGAGGGATCGGGGGCGGTTAAAGGTAGAGACCAATGTGCCGCGGCGGCGTCGGCGCACGGATCCGCGATGGCCCCGTCTGACCGGTTCCCGGCCGTCCAGCTGGATCCAGACGCGGACCTCGGTCCCGCCGAGCACCGAGGAGCCGATCCGGACGTCCCCGCCGGTCGACTCGGCGAGCCGGCGCACGATGTCGAGCCCGAGACCGGTGGAGCCGTCGGCGCCCGAGCCCCGGCCGCGCGCCATCGCCGCCTCGGGGTCGGATATGCCGGGGCCCGCGTCGGAGACCAGCACGATCACGGCGTCCTCGCCGTTGTGGACGTCGACCGCGAAGGCGGTGCCCTCGGCGGTGTGCCGGAAGACGTTGCCGAGCAGCGCGTCGAGGGCCGCGGCCAGGTCCGCGCGGGCCACGGGTATCCGCACCGGCCGGTCGACGCCGGCCAGCCGCCACTTGCGGCCCTCGTCCTCGGCGAGCGCGGACCAGAACCCCATCCGCTCCCGGACCACCTCGGCCGCGTCGCATCCGGCGCCCGGACCCACGGCCGCCGTCTGCGGCTTGGCCTCGCGGGCCGTACGGATGATGGTGTCGACCTCGCGCTCCAGCTGGGCGACGGCGGCGCGGGTCTGTTCGGCGGCGGTCCCGTCGCCGAGGGAGGCCGCGTTGAGCCGCAGCACGGTCAGCGGGGTGCGCAGCCGGTGCGACAGGTCCGCCGCCAGCTCCCGCTCGTTCGCGAGGAGTTGGACGACCTGGTCGGCCATGGAGTTGAACGCGACTGCGGCCAGTCTCAGTTCGCTCGGGCCGTCCTCCGGCACCCGGGCGCCCAGCTTGCCCTCGCCCAGTTCGTGCGCGCCCTCGACCAGTCGCCGCGCGGGCCCGACCATCCGCACGCCGAGCCGGTCGGCGACCGCGACCGAGCCGACGATCAGCGCGATGCCGACGCCGGCCAGAACCGCCCAGGCCGTGCCGACGCCGTTGCTGACCTCGGACTCGGGGACGTAGACCTCGACGACCGCGATGGCGCCGGAGCTGAGCGCGACCGGCTGGAGCAGGGTGAAGCCGCCGGTGACCGCGGTGGTGGAGGCGCGGCCCAGCCGCCGTACGGTCTCGATGTCCTGGCCGGCCGCGCGCCGCCGGCCGAGGTCGACCGGGGCGTGGCCGTCGGCGGCGGGCAGGTGGACGGCCATCCCGGAGTCGGCGCCGGCGGAGGCCACCACGCGCTCCAGCTTGTCCCGGTCGGTGGTGATGGACAGGGCGGGGGCGACGGCGGCGGCCTCCCGTTCGGCGTTGGAGAAGGCGCGGTCGCGGGCCATCTCCCTGACGACCAGTCCGAGCGGCACGGCGAAGGCGACCACGACCATCGTGGTGACCGCCAGGCACACCTTGACCAGGGCCCATCTCATCGCACCGGCTCCGCTTCGCCCGGTCCCGGCGGCTCCAGCTTCACCCCGACACCGCGCAGGGTGTGCAGATAGCGCGGCCGGGCGGCGGTCTCCCCCAGTTTCCGGCGCAGCCACGACAGATGGACGTCGATGGTCTGGTCGTCGCCGTAGGACTGCTGCCAGACCTCGGCGAGGAGTTCCCGGCGCGGGACGACGACGCCGGGGCGGCCGGCCAGGAAGGCGAGCAGGTCGAACTCCCGGCGGGTCAGGTCGAGCCGGGCGCCGTCCAGTTCGGCCTGGCGGCGCAGCGGGTCGACGGTCAGGCCACCGACCCGCAGCACGCTGGAGGGCGGGGTGTCGGCGGCGGCGCGGGAGCGGCGCAGGACGGCGGCGATCCGGGCGGAGAGGTGCTCGACGGAGAACGGCTTGGTCAGGTAGTCGTCCGCCCCGGCGTTCAACAGCCGGACGATCTCCGTCTCGTCGTCCCGGGCGGTGGCGATGATGACGGGCACGTCGGTGATGCCGCGCAGCATCTTCAGGGCCTCGGAGCCGTCCAGGTCGGGCAGTCCGAGGTCCAGGATGACGACGTCGAAGCGGAGATGGGCGACCTCGCGCAACGCCTCCAGCGCCGTCCCCACGCTGCGCACGGTGTGCGAGGCGTCGGTCAGGTGCCGGATGAGCGCCGAGCGGACGAACTGGTCGTCCTCGACCACGAGCACACTTGCCATGCGCCGCACCGTACGCCATGTCGAACAACCCGGTGGGGGCCTGTGGATAACTCAGACGATGTGCAGACCGTGTGCGGCCGGTGGGACGGGTGAGGCAGGATGGCCCGCGATGCGCAGAGGACTGGTAGCCGTTCTGGCGTGGTCGCTCGCCACGGGCGCGGCGGTCACGCTGTCGTGGTGGGGCGTGCACACGGTGATGGCGGGCACGGCCTACGATCCGCCGCGCGCCCTGCCGGTCACGGCGTCCGGGGCGAGCGCGCAGGACTCCGCTCCGCCGGCCCCGCCGACGTCCCGGCCGCCCGCTCCCGCGACGTCGTCCGCGGACAAACCGTCCGCGACCGCGGCCCCGACGCCCTCGCACACCCCCGGCGCCGGCCCCGCGTCCTCCACGTCCGGTCAGGTCAGGGGCTACGACACCGACGGCGGGCGGGCGGTCTTCGACCTCGGCACGACGGGCGCGGCGCTCGTCTCGGCGACCCCGGGGACGGGCTGGTCGATGCAGGTGTGGAAGACGCAGACGTGGATCCGGGTGGAGTTCGCCAGGAGCACGGACCGGGTGTCGGTGTTCTGCGACTGGCACGACGGGCCGCCGCACGTGACGGTGGGCACGTACTGACGCCGGGCCGGCGGACGACGGGCGTCAGGACGGCCGGAGGCCAGAACGGCCGGACGCCAGGCGTCAGCGGAACACGGAGGGCGGCGGGGCCGGTGAGGCCACCGCCGCCGCGTCGTCCACCGGGGCGGCCCCGCCGGTGAAGTCGGTGAGCTGCCGGCCGTGCTCAACGCGGCCGGGGTGCGGGTCGGAGGCGGCCCGCCGGGTCAGTTCGGCGACCGGCAGCGGGGCGTCGGAGGCGACCAGCACCGCGTTGCCGAACCGCTTGCCGCGCAGCACGGCCGGGTCGGCGATCAGCGCGAACTCCCCGAAGCGGGCGGCGACGGTGGCTATCTGGCCGCGCAGATGGGCCAGTGGCGGGCCGTCGGCGAGGTTGGCGGCGTACACCCCGGCGGGTTTCAGGGCCCGGCGGACCTCGTCGAGGAACTCGGTGGAGGTGAGGTGCGCGGGGGTGCGGGCGCCGCTGAAGACGTCGGTGATGACCAGGTCGGCCCAGCCGTCCGGCACCTTGGCCAGCCCCGCGCGCGCGTCGAGGGAGCGCACCCTGATCCGGGCGGCCGGGTCCAGCGGCAGCCGGTGGCGGACCAGTTGGACCAGGGACGCGTCCCGCTCGACGACCTGCTGGGTGGAGCGGGGGCGGGTGGCGGCGACGTACCGGGCGAGGGTGAGGGCGCCGCCGCCGAGGTGCACGGCGTGCACCGGCCGGCCGGGCGGTGCGAGGAGGTCGATGACGTGGCCGAGCCGCCGCTGGTACTCGAAGGAGAGGTACGCGGGATCGTCGAGGTCGACGTGCGACTGGGGTGCCCCGTCGATGAGCAGGGTCCAGGCCCGGGTGCGGTCCGGGTCGGGGATGAGCTGCGCGAGCCCGCCGTCGACGGCCTCCACGACGGCTTCGGCGGCGGCCGGCCTGCGCCGGGTGTTCCTGGACTTGCCCATTGGGCCATTTTCGCAGGCGGCGACGGCAGGTGCCGTACCGGAAGGGACCGGTGGGCGGGCGCCGCCTCAGCTGCGGCTGTCCGCGGCCTCGATCATCCGGGCCGCCTCCCCGAGGGCCCGGCGCAGCACCGCCGGGTCCGTCGCGAGGTCGGCGTCGCCGGGCGGCACCAGCCAGTCCGAGCCCCCCGCCAGCGGCTCCGGGGCCAGACTCAGCCCCCGCCCGTGGGTCTCCGTACAGGTGCTGCCCGGCAGGTCCCAGGCGGCCGCCGTACCCGCCGGGACCACGAAGCCGAGGGTGTCGCACCCGTCGTCGTGCAGTACGGCGCCCACCGCGTCCCCGGCCCCGCGGCGCAGGATGTCGACCGCCTCCAGCCCCTGCCGGGCCGGAACCGTCACGAGGTCGCATGCCGGGTCGCACGCCGTCACCGACGACGGCGTACCAGGTTCGTTGCTCCGGCCGGTCTCCATGCCCATGAGCGCCTCCACCGCGCTGCCCTCTTGCAGTCCATGCTTGCAGTCCATGAGGGACAACGCCGTCCGGCGTCAACGGCTACGGCGCAAGTCAGCCGCAAAGGATGGCAGTTCATGGCAGATCACGTATGAGATATCCGGTTTGTAGCTAAACACTGCGTGGCGGGTCCGACACAGCAGGTACGTTCTTGCCCGCTGGAATCAGGGTGTCAACGCCCGGATCCGGCATGGTTCGACGGTTCGCACGAGAGGACCCGGCCATGGCGTCGTCAACCGTGACCTCGTCACAGCCCGATCGGCCCACGCGGCCGAACCTCGCCTTCCGGCAGCTTCGCGGCCGGCGCTCACCGGCCGAGTTCGCCGCCCTGGTGCGGCGGGCCGCCCGTGAGATCGGGGAGCGGGTGAGCTGTGACGCGCGCTACGTCGGCCGCGTCGAGGCGGGTGAGATCCGCTGCCCGAACTACGCGTACGAACGGGTGTTCCTGCATATGTTCCCCGGCCGCACGCTCGCCGACCTCGGCTTCGCGTCCCGCTCCTCCGTCCGCGGACGCGGGGCCCGGCCGGCCGGGGCGGCGCCCCCGGCGTACGCCACCGGTGAGACGCGGGGAGCCATCGAGCCGTATGACACCGAGGACCCGTACGACCCGCACGAGAACCACGAGGAGAGCGACGTGCTGCGTCGCGCATTCATGACCGGCGGAGGCGCCACGGTGGCCGCCGTCACGCTGAGCCCACTGGGGCTCACCATCGACGCCGCGGCGGCGCCGCGGCCGCTGCGGCGGGCCGGCTCGCCCGAGGCGGCGGCCCTGGAGGAGGCCGTCCGACGGATCCGGCTGCTCGACGACCGGCACGGCGCGGACGGACTGTACCGGCGCGCGGCGGCCCCACTGCGCGCCGCCTACGCGCTGCTGGACGCCGGCGCGACCCGGCAGACGACCGCCGACCGGCTGCACTCGGGCGCCGGTGAACTGGCCATCTCCGTGGGCTGGCTGGCCCATGACTCCGGCCGCTTCGACGACGCCCGCTCGCACTACGCGGAGGCCCTCGCCACCGCCCGCATGACCGGTGACCCGGGGCTGGAGGCGCACGCCTTCTGCAACACGGCGTTCCTGGCACGGGACGCGGGCCGTCCCCGCGAGGCGGTCCGCGCGGCCCAGGCCGCCCAGCGCGCCGCACGCCCCCTGGGCTCGCCCCGTCTGATGTCGCTGCTGGCGCTGCGCGAGGCCGGCGGCTGGGCCGGGCTCGCCGACCGCACCGGCTGCGAACAGGCCCTCGCGCGGGCCCAGGCCCTGTTCGCGCGAGGGCACTCGGACGCCGACCCCGAGTGGATGAGCTTCTACGGCGAGGCCGAGCTGGAGGGCCTCGAGGCGCAGTGCTGGTCGACGCTGGGCGACTGGACCCGCGCGGCCCGGCACGCGCGGCGGGCGGCCCAGCTCCAGGACCCGCACTTCACCCGCAACATCGCCCTGTACACGGCCGAACTGGCCGACGACCTCGCCCGTGGCGGCCACCCCGACGAGGCGGCCCTGGCCGGCCTGCACGTCCTGGACCTGCTGGACCAGGTCCAGTCCTCCCGCATCCAGACGATGCTGGCGGGAACGGCCCGGGTGCTGCTGCCGCACCGGCGGGCGTCGGGGGTGTCGGACTTCCTGGAGCGGCACGCCTCGCTGCCGCGCATGCTCTGAGGGCCGGCCCCGCCCGGCGGCTAACCGGCCAGGTGCCCGAGGTCGTTCCAGCTCTCTATCGCGGGCTCACCGTAGGCCCAGCCCAGCACCGAGAGGGACGTCGGGTTCAGACGTATCCGCGCCGCGAAGGACAACGGCAGCCCCAGCCAACGAGCCCCGATGGAGCGGAGGATGTGCCCGTGGGCGAAGACCAGCACGTCCCGCTCGGCGGACCGCGCCCATGCGACCACCTCGTCCGCGCGGGCGGTGACCTCGGCGAGCGACTCGCCGCCGGGGACGCCGTCCCGCCAGATCAGCCACCCCGGCCGCACGGCCTGGATCTCGGCGGGGGTCATCCCCTCGTAGGCGCCGTAGTCGAACTCCATCAGCGTGTCCCAGGCGGTCGCCCGCTCGCCGAACCCGGCCAGCTCGCACGTCTCACGCGCGCGTGCCAGCGGACTCGTCCGCACCTCCGCTCCCGCCAGCCCGTCCAGCGGAGGCCGGTGCAGCCGCTCCCCGAGCAGCTTGGCACCCCGCCGGCCCTCCTCCAGGAGCGGCACGTCGGTCCTGCCGGTGTGCTTTCCGGACAGCGACCACTGGGTCTGTCCGTGCCGGGCCAGCAGGATGCGCGGTGCCATGGGGAACCTTTCCGGGAGAGGAACGGGAGGGAGTCGGTAGAACGTCGGTGGAGCGTCGGTGGAGAAAACGAGGGGCGGGGCTCCCCCATCATCGCGCACCCTGGGCAAGGGCAACCCGCCGGGCGATCCCTGCGTCTTTGAGGGCTGGAGCACCCCGCCGGCGCGGGACACGTACGCCGTAAAGTGGCACGGTCGGCCCGCCGGGCGCCGCGCAGGAGAAGGGGGATGACGGTCGGATGCCGCAGACCGAGACACCGGGCACCGAGGTGTCCCCGCGAGCCCGGATCCGGCTGCGCTGGTGGACCGAGCTGCCGCTGATCATGCTGGTGTACGCCTGCTACTCGGCCGGCCGGCTGCTCGCCCGCGGCGACGTCTCCTCCGCCGTCGACCACGGCCTGGCGATCCTGCGCGCCGAGCAGTTCCTGCACATCAACGCCGAGCACCCGCTCAACCGCCTGTTCACCCGGGAGGCGTGGCTGGGGGTGCCGGCCGACTTCTGGTACGCGTCGCTGCACTACCTGGTCACCCCGGCGATCCTCATATGGCTGTTCCGCACCCGCCAGGAGATCTACCGGGCGGCCCGCACCTGGCTGATGACGTCCACGTTCATCGGCCTGATCGGCTTCACCCTGCTGCCCACCTGCCCGCCCCGGCTCCTCGCCGGGGGGCACGGCTTCGTGGACACGATGGCCCAGTACAGCTCGTACGGCTGGTGGGGCGCCGAGGCCAGCGCCCCGCGCGGCATGGGCGGTATGACGAACCAGTACGCGGCCATGCCGAGCCTGCACGTCGGCTGGGCCCTGTGGTGCGGCGTGATGCTGTGGCGGCACGGCGGCTCCCGCCCGGCGAAGGCGCTCGGCGTCGCCTACCCGCTGCTGACCGCGCTGGTGGTCATGGGCACCGCCAACCACTACCTGCTGGACGCGGTCGCGGGCGTCGCCGTGATGGGCGTCGGACTCCTGCTCGCGCCGTATGTGACGCGTGCCGCAGAGCTGGTGACGGCTCGCGCGACGGCGTCCGCACCGGTGGTCGCGGCCGGTTCGCGGGACGCTGGTTCCGCCGTTGTCAGTGGCGGATGCCAGACTTCCCCGGGTGAGCGAATTCCACGGCAGCGCGAGTCCCGACTCGCGTCCGCGGCCGAGCCGGACGTCTCTCCCACCGACGCGGGGGAAGGGGCTGCGGCAGCGGCTCGCTGAGCTGCGCGGCCCCGACGTACCGGCCAAGGCCCTGGACGCACGCGCCCTGGCGGCGCTCGCCGCCAACCCCGGGTGCCGCAGACGGGCCATCCTGGACAGCGCCGGCGTGGACAAGGCGGCGCTGGCGGGCGCGCTCGGGGCGCCGTCCGCGTTCGGCCAGTCGCAGTTCGCGCTGACCCGGGGCAACGCCTTCGAGGCCAAGGTGAAGGCGGACGGCGGCGCGGAACTGCTGCGTCTGGTGCACACCCGGCTGGACCCGGCCGCCGAGCCGCCCGCCGGGGCCGCGGTCCCCGACCTGTCCGCGATCGGCCCCGAGGGGCGTACGGCGCGTACGGCGCTGGCGCTGCGGGAGGCCGCCCGCGCGGGCGGCTGGACGCTGCTGGACCACCCGATGCTGGCGCTGGACGTCGCGGGCTCGCTCGCGTTCCTGGAGCCGGACGCGGTGGTGGTGCACCCGGACGGCAGTTGGACGGTCGTGGAGATCAAGTCCTTCCCGATGCTGGACGGTTCGGCCGACCCGGCGAAGGTGGGCGCGGCCGTGCGGCAGGCGGCGGTGTACGTGCTGGCCCTGGAGGAGGTCGCGGCCCGCCTCGGCGCGGACGGCGCGCCGCCCGCGCGGGTGCGGCACCGGGTGCTGCTGGTGTGCCCCAAGGACTTCTCCAACATGCCCACGGCCTCCGCCGTCGACGTCCGCAAGCAGCGCGCGGTCACCGCCCGCCAGCTGGCCCGGCTCACCCGGGTCGAGGACATCGCCGACACCCTGCCCGAGGGCACCTGCTTCGCCCCCGACCGGCCGGCCGAGGAGCTGACGGCGTCCGTCGAGGCGGTCCCGGCGACCTACGCGCCCGACTGTCTGTCCGCCTGCGAACTGGCCTTCCACTGCCGGGAACGCGCACGTGCGGAGGGCGCGGTGACCTCCCTCGGCCGCCCGCTCCGCGCCGAACTGGGCGCTCTGAGCACCGTCGAGGACGTCCTGTCGGCGGCCCGGGGCGAGACCGGCGACCCGGACGACCCCGCCGTGGCGGCCCTGCGCCGGGCGGCGGCCCTGCGCGCGGAGGCCCTCGCGGCCGGCGGCCGGGAGGTGGCCCCTTGTCGCTGATCACCACCCTCGCCCGGCTGGAGGCCGTCAGCACCGGCCGGGCCCAGCCGGCCGCGACCGTCCGGCACCGGCATCTGTCCGACCGGCCCCTGGTGTTCGTGCCGCTGACCACCGCCGGTGAGGCCGGCGCCCCGCTCGGCGCGCTCGTCGGCACCGACCGGGACGCCCCGCGCCTGCTGGTCGTCCCCCAGCCACGCGACCGTGACCTGCGGTTCGCGTTCCTCGCCGAACTCGCCGACGTGGTCCTGCCGTACATCGACGCCCACGCCGACGCCGTCGAGGCGGCCGAGCGCACCGAGACCGACCCGGAGACCGGCAAGCGGGTCAAGGTCGAGGTCGACCTGTGCGCGGACGCACCCCAGCTGATCGTGCCGAGCCGCGCGGGCCTGGAGTACGTACGGCTGCTCGGGCGCTCCATGCGGTTCCGGCGCACCGCCGAGCAGGACCCCGAGGCGCCCTACCCGGCGCCGCCCCGGGTGCCGTTGCTCGGGCGGTGGCTGACCCACTTCGGGGAGCGGGCCCGGGTGCCGGGCTCCTCCCTCCTGCTCGCCCTCACGGACGTGCTGTCCCGGCACTGGGCCACCGGCCAGTCCGGCGTCGAGGACCAGCACCTGGGGGCGCTGCTCGCCTGGATCGATCCGCCCGGGGGCAGCACGGGCGCCGAGGCGGCGCGCCGGGCGGAGCTGGCGCGGGACGAGGGCGGCCAGCTGCTGTGGCCGCCGGCCGGTCCCGCCACCGACCCGGCGTTCGACAACAAGCTGCTGGCCCCCGCCTTCGAACGCTACGACCGGGCCCGTACCGCGCTCGCCGCCGCCGAGGACGGGCTGGAGGCCGACGACCGCCTCGGCGCGCTCACCGCGGCCGAGCGGGAGATCCGCGCCCTGGTGGACAGCCGTACCCGGCCCACCTGGGACGCCGTGTGGCGCGGCCTCGACCTGCTCAAGACGCTGCCGGAGGGCGGGCACGTCGAGGAGCGGTGGACGCGGGACCGCTGGTCGTTCACCGGCCACCGCGACCGGGTGCTCGCCGGTGAACCCCCGCAGCCGCGCCGCGACGACGCGGTCACCGCCGCGAACAAGCTCGCCACGCGCGAGCGCGAACAGGCCCGGCTGGAGGCGCAGGAGGCGCTCGACGACCCGCTGGTGATGGCCGGACGGCGGCTCGCCGGGGAGGCGTTCGCGGGCGAGGTCACCGAAGTCGTCATGGCGTACACGGAGGCGAAGCGGCCGAGTCCGCGCCCGCTGGTGACGGTGCGCACGCAGGACCGGCCGCACCTCGGGCAGCGGGCGAAGGTGTACCGCTCGCTGGGCGGCAGGCCGCAGTCGGCGGAGTTCGCCGGGTACGACGGCGAAGGCGTCCTGGTGCTGCGGATCCTCGACAAGATGGGCCGGGGCAAGGAGCCCGAGGCCGGTTCCGTGCCCGAGAAGGGGGACCGGCTCTGCTTCACCCTGTTCGAACACGAGCAGCGGGGCGGGGCGAAACTGCCCGGTCCCGAGGAGACGCCGTGGACGCACGGCGGCCCGCCGGGCGAGGCGGTGCACGAGGCCGCCGATCCCCTCACCCGGGAGGACATCCTGTGACGACCGTCGACTTCGACCCGGGAGCCGCGGCCTCCCGCGCCACCGACGCGATCCTGCACGACACCCTGTACGGCACCGACCGGGGCGTGGTCGTCGACTCCCCGCCGGGCGCGGGCAAGTCCACCCTGGTGGTCCGCGCGGCGCTCGAACTCGCCGACGCCGGGCGCCCGCTCATGGTGATCGCGCAGACCAACGCCCAGGTCGACGACCTGGTCCTCAGGCTCGCCGAGAAGAACCCCGAGCTGCCGGTGGGCCGTCTGCACAGCAGCGACGCCGACCCGTACGACAAGGCGCTGGACGACCTGCCGAACGTCCGCAAGTCCGCGAAGGCGGCCGAGCTGACCGGCATCCCGGTCGTCCTGTCCACCGCCGCGAAGTGGGCGCACGTCAAGGTGGACGAGCCGTGGCGGCACGCGATCGTCGACGAGGCGTACCAGATGCGCTCGGACGCGCTGCTGGCCGTGGCGGGCCTGTTCGAGCGGGCGCTGTTCGTGGGCGATCCGGGCCAGCTGGACCCCTTCGCGATCGTGGGCAGCGAGCAGTGGGCGGGACTGTCGTACGACCCCTCGGCCTCGGCGGTCAGCACGCTCCTGGCCCACAACCCGGACCTGCCCCAGCACCGCCTCCCGGTCTCCTGGCGGCTGCCCGCCTCGGCGGCACCGCTGGTCTCCGACGCGTTCTACCCCTACACCCCCTTCCGCAGCGGCACCGGCCCCGGCGACCGCCGGCTGTCCTTCGCGGTCCCCTCGGACGGCTCGGGCCCGGACCGGGTGATCGACGAGGCGGCGGCCTCCGGCTGGGGCCTGCTGGAGCTGCCCGCCCGGCACACCCCGCGCACGGATCCGGAGGCGGTGCGGGCGGTGGCGGCGGTGGTACGACGGCTGCTGGACCGGGGCGGCGCGGCGATCTCGGAGCGCTCGCCGGAGCCGTCCCCGCTGACCGCCGACCGCATCGCCGTGGGCACGGCCCACCGGGACCAGGCCGCGGCGGTCCGCGCGGCGCTGGCCGACGTGGGCGTGGCGGACGTCACCGTCGACACGGCGAACCGTCTGCAGGGCCGGGAGTACGACGTCACGGTCGTCCTCCACCCGCTCTCCGGCCGCCCCGACGCCACCGCCTTCCACCTGGAGACGGGCCGCCTGTGCGTCCTGGCGTCCCGCCACCGCCAGGCCTGCATCATGATCTGCCGAGCCGGGGTGACCGACCTCCTGGACGACTACCCCTCGACGGAACCGGTCCAGCTGGGCACCCTCGTGAAGTTCCCGGACGGCTGGGAGGCCAACCACGCGGTACTGGCCCACCTGACCGAACACCGGGTGGCTTGGCGCCCCTGACCACCACCCCCGGCACCTGCCCGGCCCGCGATCGGCCACACCACCCCCACCCGCCGGACGGAGTCCGGCACGCCGCCCCAGGCGGCCGAACGACACAGCCCGGACGGCTGGGAGGCCAACCACGCAGTACTGACCCACCTGACCGAACACCAAGTCCCCTGGCACCCCTGACCACCACCCCGGCACCTGCCCGGCCCGCGATCGGCCACACCACCCCCACCCGCCGGACGGAGTCCGGCACGCCGCCCCAGGCGGCCGAACGACACAGCCCGGACGGCTGGGAGGCCAACCACGCAGTACTGACCCACCTGACCGAACACCGGGTGGCTTGGTGCCCCTGGCCCGCGGCGGGCTGTGGGAAGCCGTCGGGGGCGGGGGCGGTGTCGGGTGATCGGGCCGTAGCCCGAGACCCTGTTGCGTCGGCGCGAGAGAATGGACCGTGGCCGCCGGAAGGCGGTGCCCGTCGAACGAACCGTACGTGGAGAGGACGAGACATGGCGGAGCCCACGCCGCGTCGGAACGAACCGCGGCTACGCCCCGCGCCCCTGCTCTTCGAGCCCGTGGAAGCGGTCGCCGATCCCGAGCACTTCTTCGACCTGGAGTCGATCGAGGATCCGCGGGCGCTGCTGGCGCGGGCCACCGAGCTGACCCAGGCGTTCCGCGCGGCCACCGACCGGGCGGTGGAGTTCCAGGCCATCGCCGCGGCCCAGCTCGCCGACCCGCGCCGGTTCGACCGGCTGACCGCGGCGGACATCGCCGAGCGGGCCGAGTGGACCGAGGACTACGCGAAGAAGATGGTCGAGTTCGGCCGGGACCTGATGAAGGGGGCCGGCGCGGAGGGCCCGGGCTCCGCCGATCCGGTCTGATCACCGACTGGCATATGCCAGGCGGGCAAGATACTCCACCCCGTCCCTTCCTGTCCCGGATTCCCGCAACCCCCCGGAGCCGGATGCTCACGGGCGGTAGACCTGGGTCCATGACCACAGACGTCACCTCAGACGGCGCCGCCTGGCTCACCTCCGCCGGTACGTACCCGCGCAGCACCCTCGCCCTCTGGCAGGAGCGCCCGGACGCCCCGGTGGTCCTGCCCTGCGGCACCGTCTTCGACGTGGTGAACGCTCCGGCGATCTTCGGGCGCCGGATGCTGGATCGGCTGTGGGCGGAGGGCCCGGGCTCCGGTCCGGTGGCGGTGTACCGGGGCCGCATGCTCCTGTTCGCCGCCCCCGGCACGGCCCAGCGGCTGCCCTCCCTGCTGGCCTGGGAGGAGTGGGGCAGCCACGGCGACGGCCGCCGCACCGAGGCCGTACCCCCGCTGCTCTGCCACGGCCACGGCGACGCGGTGACCGTCCCGCCCATCGGCCCGGGCACGGGTGCGGACACGTCCGAGGCCCGGGACGGCGCTCGCTGGCTGGTCGCCCCGGACACCCGGCACCCCTGGCTGCCCGGCCCCGAGGTGGTGCTCTGGGCGGCCGTCCGGGCGGCCCGCGCGACCGTGCGGATATCGATTTTTCCTCCCGCCGATCAGGATGCTAAGGTCTACGACGTCAGCAGGCGCCGCTAGCTCAGTTGGTTAGAGCAGCTGACTCTTAATCAGCGGGTCCGGGGTTCGAGTCCCTGGCGGCGCACGCGCAGAACGAGGGCGGTCCAGGTTCGCAAGAACCCGGACCGCCCTCGTCGTCTCTGCCCCACGCCCTCGTCGTTCTCGGCCACGCGCCCGACGGCTTTCAGTCCATGTCCCCCGGTGTGATCTTCACCGTCCACGCCCCGGACGCCGTACGCCCCTCGACCTCCACCTTCACCCCCTCCCCGGGCACGGTGAAGCTCTCCCCGAGCGCGACCGGCGCATCGGCCAGGGGCGGATAGACCGAGTTCTCCCAGCACGCCTCGGTGTGCGGATGGGCGTCGACCACCTCGATCGGGCCACCGCCGGACTCCGCCCCGCCGCGCACCCGGTACACCAGCACCCCCTGCCGGCAGGCCGCCCGGTCGTTCCCGGCCGCCCCCCGCGCCTCGAAGGCCAGCGCGCTGTCCGGCCCGGTGCGCACCACCGCCAGTTTCACGCCGTCCCCCAGTCCGAACGCGGGCGCCCCCGCCGCGCCCTGCACCGCGACACCCGGGCCCGCCTCGAGCGGTTCCAGGGTCAGCCGGGTGGCACCGGTGCCCCGTACACACAGCACCTGGCGCGGATCCAGCCACCCCAGTTTCCACTTGTGCCAGGCGAACAGATCCGGCGCCAGCCCGAACTGGCTGCCCATCAGGTCCCAGTCGCCGACATAGGTGTCCCAGTCACCCTTGCCGTCGACCGGGCGGTGGTAGAGGTCCGGCAGGTCGAGGACATGGCCCGTCTCATGGGCGAGGACCAGCCGGTCCGGCGGGTGTTTCTCGAAGACGGTGACGACCCGCCGCACCTCCGCGCCGTCCACCCGCACCGGAGTGTCCAGATTGACCACCTTCGTGGCGTCGGAGTCCACGCCGGGCGCGTCCGGGTCGGCCACGAAGTAGACGATGTCGTAGCGGGAGAAGTCGACGGCGCCGTCGGCCACCGAGAACGCGTCGCGCAGGTAGGCGGCCCGGTTCTCGGCGCTCCAGTCGCGCCTTATGGCGTACGACGTCGACGGGTGCGGCATGCGCAGCCAGTGGTTCAGCGGGTAGGGGCGGATCGTCGAACGGCCGTAGGAGGCCTGCTCGTAGAAGCGGCTGGTGGCCGGGAAGTGGTCGGCCGTCAATTCGGCGGGTGTGGTGCGCGGGGTGGCGTCCGGAAACGACAGGAAGATCATCACAGCGGACAGCGGCCTGGTCGGGCGCGTGTAGGCGCGGTTCCAGGTGTCCACGCCCTCCGAGTGGTGCGTGTCCGTGCGGTGCAGGGCACAGGGGGCCGGGTCGTAGGGCTCGGCGGCGGACGGGCCGGTCAGGACCGTGGTCGCGGCCAGGGCGGACATCGTGGTGAGCACGGCGGCGGTGCTGCGCAGCTGGGGACGCGGCACGACGGGACCTCCGGATACGGTTCGCGGGATGCCGCACCCAGCTTGTGCGACTTTTGCGCACTGTGCCCTGTTTGTCTGCACCAGAAGGGTGAGGGGCTCCCGGCACACCCGAATGGCCGACACCCCGAAACACTCACGGAACGTCACAACTGGTCGGGGGCCTGAAGAAGCCGTCCAGGTGCGGGCAGAAACGATCTGTCAGAACGGCCGGTCCATCCGCGAGACTGGACAGTGGCTGGAAGGCCCCAGGGCCAGCCTCTATGATCGGCACACTTTCCGGCACGACAGCGATCGAGTGCACTGCGGGAGCGAGCGGTGAGCGGAACGTCCGAAGGGCCGACGCCCGCGGCAGACCTCGACCGGTCAGCCGTCACAGACAGTAACGACAACACCTACTACCGTGTCTTCGCGGCCGCACCGCACGCCATGGCCGTCGTCGGCCGCGAGGGGCTGGTGGTCAGCGCCAACCCCGCCTTCGGCGAGCTGCTCGGCACCGATCCGGCCGAGCTGGCCGGGCGGCCCGCCGCCGACCTGGTCGACCTGGCCTCGGACGCCCGCACCTGGCACGCCTACCGCGAGGTGCTGCGCGGCCGGCAGGCCAGGCTGCGCTGCACCCGCCGCCTGAAACACCCCGAGGGGCACTCGGTGTGGGCGCAGGTCACCGTCTCGCCGCTGGCGGACGGCGCGCCCGGCGTCCTGGTGTCGGTCGCCGACGTCAGCGCCCGGCGGGAACTCCAGGCCCGGCTGCGGCACTTGCAGATGCACGACCCGGTGACCCGGCTGCCCAACCGCACCCTGTTCTTCGAGCGCCTGACGGCGGCGCTGGAGGCGGAGTCGTACGAACAGAGCGGCACCGGCCGGATCGGCCTGTGCTACCTGGATCTCGACGGTTTCAAGGCGGTCAACGACACCCTCGGCCACCGCGTCGGAGACCGGCTGCTGGCAGCCGTCGCCGAGCGGCTGACCAGGGTCGCCGAGGAGGCCGGGTGCGCCCGTGCGGGCACGCCCCTGGTGGCCCGGCTCGGCGGCGACGAGTTCGCGCTGCTCGTGGAGGACTCCACCGGCACGGAACAGGTCGCCGACCTCGCCGAGTCCTGCCTGACGGCCCTTCAGGCCCCCTTCGACCTGGCCGGGCAGCGGCTGTCGCTGTCGGCGTCGATCGGGGTGGTCGAGCGGCACGCGGCCGGCACCACCGCCACCGGTCTGATGCAGGCCGCCGACACGACCCTGTACTGGGCCAAGGCCGACGGCAAGTCCCGCTGGACGCTCTTCGACCCCGAGCGCAACGCGCACCGGATGACCCGTCAGGCCCTGTCCTCCACGCTCCGCCCGGCCATCGACCGGGGTGAGTTCGCCCTGGAGTACCAGCCGTTGGTGGGGATGGAGGACGGCACGCTGAGCGGGGTGGAGGCGTTGATCCGCTGGAATCATCCTCAGTTCGGCAGACTGACGCCGAATCGGTTCATCGGATTGGCGGAGGAGGACGGTTCGATCGTCCCGCTGGGCCGCTGGGCGCTGGGCACCGCCTGCCGGCAGGCCCGCCGCTGGCAGCTGGACCACCCCGGCGAGCCGCCGATCTTCGTCAGCGTGAACGTGGCCGTCCGCCAGGTGTGGGACTCCGACCTGGTGGCGGACGTGGCGGAGACCCTCGCCGAGACCGGTCTCGCCCCGCACCTGCTGCAGCTGGAGCTGACCGAGTCGGCGGTGATGGGTTCGGCCGGCCGGCCGCTCCAGGTCCTCCAGGCGCTCAGCGACATGGGCGTGCGGATCGCCATCGACGACTTCGGCACCGGCTACTCGAACCTGGCGTACCTGAGCCGGCTGCCGGTGTCGGTGCTGAAGCTCGACGGCTCCTTCGTGCGCGGCTTCCAGTACGAGGAGACGACCGCCAAGGGCACGGCGGCCGTCCCGCCGAACCCGGCCGACGAGGTGATCGTCGAGGCGATGATCCAGCTCGCCCACCGGCTCGGGCTCACCGTCACCGCCGAGTGCGTGGAGACCTCGGCGCAGGCCACCCGGCTGCGCCGGATCGGCTGCGACACCGGGCAGGGCTGGCTGTACTCCCGTCCGGTGCCGCCGGATCGTATCTCCGAGCTGCTGGGGACGCAGTCCTACGCGGTGGGCAAGCCGTAGGCGTCGGCGATCAGTTCGTAGGAACGCAGGCGCAGCTCGCCACGGTGGGCGTGCGAGGTGAGCATCAGCTCGTCGGCGCCGGTGCGCCGGTGCAGCTCGTCCAGGCCGGAGCGGACCTCGTCCACCGTGCCGTGCACGATGTTGCCGGTCCAGGAGGCGGCGAACTCCTCCTCCATCGGGCTGAACTCGTACTTCTCCGCCTCGTCGGGGTAGGGGAAGAGGCCGGGCCGCCCGGTGCGCAGCCGGATCATGTTCAGCGCGGTGGCCCGTACCTGCCGGCGGGCCTCGGCCGCCTCGTCGGTGGCGAGCGCGGAGACGCCGATCAGGGCGTAGGGCTCGTCGAGGACCTCCGAGGGCCGGAAGGACTCCCGGTACAGGTCCAGGGCGGGGACGGTGTTGTGCGCCGAGAAGTGGTGGGCGAAGGCGAAGGGCAGCCCGAGCACCCCGGCCAGCCGGGCGCTGAAGCCGGAGGAGCCGAGCAGCCAGATGGGCGGGCGGTGCGGGGACTGGACGCCGCCGGGGCTGGTGCCCTGCACGGGTCCGGGTATCGCGTGGATCCGCCCGTAGCGGTGCCCCTGCGGGAAGTCGTCGTCCAGGAAGCGGGTCAGCTCGGCGAGTTGCTGCGGGAAGTCGTCGGCGCCCTCGTTGAGGGAGTCCGTGCGCCGCAGGGCCGCGGCCGTGGCCCCGTCCGTGCCGGGCGCCCGCCCGAGCCCCAGGTCGATCCGTCCCGGCGCCATCGCCTCCAGCGTGCCGAACTGCTCGGCGATCACCAGGGGCGCGTGGTTGGGCAGCATGACGCCGCCCGAGCCGAGCCGGATGCGGTCGGTGTGGGCGGCGAGGTGGGCGAGGATCACCGCGGGCGAGGAGGATGCGACACCCGGCATGGAGTGGTGCTCGGCCACCCAGTACCGGTGGAACCCGCGCGCCTCGGCCAGCCGGGACAGCTCCACGCTGGTGCGCAGGGCGTCGGTGGCGGTGCGGCCCGCGCCGACGGTCACCAGGTCCAGTACGGAGAGGGGGACGGGGGCGGTCCCGTGCGTGGTGCCCCGGATCTCGTCTGCCGACACGGTGCGTGCCTCCTGTTTCTTCGGCCGTTGCGATGTCCTCCGGCACCTAACAGGAGAGAGTCTCCGTTTATTCCGGAGGGGCGTCCGGGGGGCGGAACCCCCTGGACGCCCGACGTCCCCGCGGCCTCACCGGTCCCGGGAGCGCGGCCTCAGCGCACCTGCACGATCGGCTCGCGGGTGAACAGCGACCCGAGCGCCGGGGCGTTCACCCGCCGGTCGACGAGCCGCAGCGCCTCCCACACGGTCACCTGGTTGGCCGTGAGCACCGGCTTGGACAGCGCCTTCTCCAGCAGCGTCAGATGCGCGGCGGTGTGCAGCGCGGTGTCCGGCAGCAGCACGGCGTCCGCGTCGGCGGCGTCCGCGGCGCGCGCCAGCGTCAGCACGTCCTCCTCCGTCCACGTCCCCACCTCGGCGGCCGTCACGATCCCGGAGGACCGTGTTCCGGTCACTTCCAGACCGCCCGCCCGCAGGAACCGCGCGAACAGCGCGGCCACGTCCTCCGGGTAGGTCGCCCCCACCGCCACCCGCCGTACGCCGATCTCGCGCGCCGCGTGCACGAAGGCGAAGGAGGTGGAGGAGGCCGGCATCCCGGCGCGCTGGGCCAGTCCGCGCACCTGCTCGTGGGCGCCCTCCCAGCCGTGCACGAAGCTGCCGCTGGTGCACGCCCACACGACCGTCTCCGCGCCGGCCAGGCGCAGCGTCTCCACCCCCTCGGCGAGCCGCTCCGCCGAGCCCATCTCGCGCAGCGCATCCACCCGGTGGGCGTCCTCGCCGATGTCGGTGTGGACCAGATCCAGCCGGATGTCGCTGCCCAGGAGCTGCTCGATGCGCGGATAGTCGTCCTCGGCCGAGTGACCCGGGTAAAGGAATCCGAGTGCTGTCATGTCCACCCTTCCTGCTGTTCTTCCGGCAGTACGGGCCATGCGCGCGCCGCCTCGTCCAGCAGCGCCTGGTACGGCCCCACGGCTCGGGTACCCAGTCGGCGCAGCGCCGCCCACATCGTGACCTGGTTGGCCGAGAGGACCGGGATGCGCAGCTCGGCCTCAAGCTGGGGGATCACGTCGTAGGTCGGCAGGTTGGTGCAGGAGATGAACAGGACGTCCGCCGCGCCGCCGCGCGCCGCCCGCCGGGCCATGGCGGCCACGTCCCGGTACGGCACCTGCCAGATGTGCCGGGTCAGACCCATGAACGCGCACCCGGTGACCTCTACGCCGGCCTGGGCGACGTACTCCTCCAGCGCCCGGGTCACCGAGACGGTGTACGGCGTGACCAGGGCGACCCGGCGTGCGCCGAGCTCGGCGAGCGCCTCCAGGAGCGCGCCGGAGGTGGTCAGCGAGGGCAGTGCGCCGGCCCGGCTCATCGCGGCGCACATCGCCCGCTCGCCGGCGATCCCGCCGACGAAACTGCCGGAGGTGCAGGCGTAGGCGACGACCTCGGGGGCGACGGCGGTCAGCGCGCGCACGGCATCGCCGAGGGTCTCGTGCTCGCTGACCAGCCGGGCCAGGTCCAGGCTCACCTCGACCGGCACGAACGGGGTCCGGGTCAGGTGCAGCGAGACCTCGTCGGGCACCCAGCGCCACAGCTCGCGGTCGAGGGCGAAGTCGAAGGGGGCCACGACGCCGACACCGCGCTGGGGGCGGGGACCGCCGAGAAAGGAGACGTCCATGGCAGACACCGGCCTCACGCTCGGAGACGAGTGGGCAACGGATCGTGGGTACGCCCGTGTTGACGAAGGTAGATTCGGGTGCGAGCGTGGTCAATCCGCGCATGTCAGACGCCCGGAGCCGCCCCGTATGACGCCGACACAGCCCACCCTGCTGGTCCTGGACGCCGATCCGCCGCCCCGGCTCGGCCGCCTCACCGGACGCGCCCGCGTCGTACGCACCGACGCGGCGCACCTGGCCGAGCGGCTGCCCACGGCGGACGCCCTGCTGGTGTGGGACTTCGCCTCGCACGCGGTGCGCGAGGCCTGGCCGGGGGACGGGCCACGGCCGCGCTGGGTGCACACCGCGAGCGCGGGCGTGGACCATCTGATGTGCCCCGAACTCGCCGCCTCCGACACGGTGGTGACCAACGCGCGCGGGGTCTTCGACCAGCCCATCGCGGAGTACGTGGCCGCGCTGGTCCTGGCGGTCGCCAAGGACCTCCCCCGCACCCTGGACCTGCAGCGGGAGCGGACCTGGCGGCACCGGGAGGGCAGACGGGTGGCCGGCACGCACGCGTGCGTGGTCGGCTCCGGGCCGATCGGCCGGGCCATCGCCCGCACCCTGAAGGCCCTCGGTGTGACGACGGCGCTGGTCGGGCGGGTGCCGCGGACCGGGATCCACGGGCCCGACGACCTGGACCGGCTGATGGCCCGCGCGGACTGGGTGATCGCGGCGGCGCCGCTCACCGAGGAGACGGACGGCATGTTCGACGCCCGCCGGTTCGGCGTGATGCAGCCCTCGGCGTACTTCTTCAACGTCGGGCGCGGCCGGCTGGTCGTCGAGGACGCCCTGGTCCAGGCGTTGACCCGGCGGTGGATCGCGGGCGCCGCCCTGGACGTGTTCGACGCCGAACCGCTCGCCGGGGACAGCCCCCTGTGGGAGCTGCCCGGGCTGATCGTCTCCCCGCACATGAGCGGTGACACGGTCGGCTGGCGGGACGACCTCGGCGCCCAGTTCCTGGACCTGTACGAGCGCTGGGCGGCGGGCCGGCCCCTGGTGAACGTGGTCGACAAGAAACGCGGATACGTGCCCGGTCACTGACACGGACCCCTTGGAGGGTGCATGCAGCTCACCGACCTGACCGCCGTACAGCTCCTCGACGGCTACCGCAAGGGCGAGTTCAGTCCCGTGGAGGCCACCACCGAGGCCCTGGAGCGGGCGCGGCGGATCCAGCCGGAGGTGAACGCGTTCGTACGGCTGACCGAGCAGGACGCGCTGGCGATGGCCCGCCGGTCTCAGGAGCGATGGCGGCGCGGCGAGCCGGCCGGGCTGGTGGACGGGGTGCCGGTCACCGTGAAGGACATCCTGCTGCTGCGCGGCCACCCCACCCTGCGCGGCTCGAAGACGATCGCGGAGGAGGGGAGTTGGGAGGAGGACGCGCCGTCGGTGGCCCGGCTGCGCGAGCACGGCGCGGTGTTCCTGGGCAAGACGACGACCCCGGAGTACGGCTGGAAGGGCGTCACGGACTCCCCGCTGTCCGGGGTGACCCGCAATCCGCGCGACCCGTCCCGCACGGCGGGCGGCTCCAGCGGCGGCAGCGCGGCCGCGGTGGCGCTGGGCGCGGGCCCGCTGTCGCTGGGCACGGACGGCGGCGGGAGCGTGCGCATCCCGGCCGCGTTCTGCGGGATCTTCGGGCTGAAGCCGACGTACGGCAGGGTCGCCCTGTACCCGGCGAGCGCGTTCGGCACGCTGGCGCACGTGGGTCCGATGACCCGGGACGCGGCGGACGCGGCCCTGATGCTGGACGTCATCGGGGTGCCCGACGCCCGCGACTGGTCGGCGCTGCCACCGCCGCCGGGGTCCTTCACGGCGGCGCTGGCCGACGGGGTGCGCGGGCTGCGGGTGGCGTACTCGCCGTCGCTGGGCGGCCAGGTGGCGGTGGTCCCGGCGGTGGCCGCGGCGGTGCGGCGGGCGGTGGCGGCGCTGGCGGACCTCGGCGCGTACGTCGAGGAGGCCGACCCCGACTTCACCGACCCGGTGGACGCCTTCCACACCCTGTGGTTCAGCGGCGCGGCCCGTGTCGTCCAGAACCTCCCGCAGGAGAGGCGCGCGCTGCTCGATCCGGGCCTGCGCGAAATCTGCGCGCGGGGCGGCAGGTCGAGCGCGCTGGACTATCTGGCGGCGGTGGACGTGCGTATGGACCTCGGCCGGCGCATGGGCCGCTTCCACGAGAGGTACGACCTGCTGCTCACCCCGACCCTGCCGGTCACCGCCTTCGAGGCGGGCGCGGAGGTGCCGAAGGGCTCGGGTCTGAAGCGCTGGACGGGCTGGACGCCGTTCACCTATCCCTTCAACCTCACCCAGCAGCCGGCCGCGACGGTACCGGTCGGCGTGGACGCCGACGGGCTGCCGGCCGGCCTGCAGATCGTGGCCGCCCGGCACCGCGACGACCTGGTGCTGCGGGCCGCCCACGCGCTGTACGGGGCCGGGCTCACGCCCTTCGGAAGCTGAGCGTCTCCCCCGCCGCCCCGGTGCGCCACAGGTCGTTGCAGGCCTCGGCCATCCGGTCGAGGCCGTCGGTGACCTCACCCCAGACGATGCCCGGGACCCAGCCGACGTCGCCGTTGAGGAGCAGGTTGTTGCGTTCGTAGAAGAGGGCGAGGTCGACGACCGTGCTGCCGGGGCGGACCTCCCGGTCGTAGCCGTAGGCCTGGGTGCCCAACTCGGTTCCGGCGAAGGAGAAGTAGCACAGGTCACCCGGGATGGGGGTGACCGTCGGGTTCTCCAGCGGCGGCTCTGCCGTCGCGAACGGAGGGAACAGGGCGTAGATCTCGTTGCGGGCGTACTTGGCGTGGTAGACGTCGCCCGACAGGGGCAGGGCGTCCCATACGGCGGCGCAGGTCAGCGGGGCGCGGTCGGCCAGCAGCCGTGCCGTGCAGTGCACGTCCCGCGTGACCAGCGAGACGTCGACGAATCGTTCGGCCATGCAAACCATGGTGCATAAGTCGAGTGCGCTCGGGTAGCTGCGCCGCCATGGCTCCACCACTTCGGTACGACAACCACACCGGACACGAACTCAGACACAGCCGACGGTCCGTGCTCGCGGGCGCCCTGGCGATCGGCGCGCTGGGCGTCGCGGGCTGCTCGCGCGTGGCCACCGCCTCCGCCACCAGCGGCGGCGAACTGCTCGACCGGATCCGGGCGCAGGGGGTCGTACGGCTCGGCATCGCGGGTGAGATCCCCTTCGGTTACATCGACAGGAACGGCCATCTGACCGGTGAGGCGCCGGAGCTGGCCAAGGCGGTCTTCAAGCGGCTCGGCGTGGACCGGGTGCAGCCGGTGCCGACCGAGTTCGGCTCGCTGATCCCGGGTCTGAACTCGCAGCAGTTCGACGTCGTGGCGGCCGGGATGTACGTCACCCCGGAACGCTGCCAGCAGGTGATCTTCGCGGATCCCGACTACCAGATGCTGGACTCCTTCGTCGTGCCCAAGGGGAACCCGAAGGGGCTGCGCGACTTCAAGGACGCCCTGGCCAAGAAGGCCAGGTGCGCCACCGGAACCGGGTACGCCCAGATCCAGCACGCGGTGGAGGCCGGGTACAGGCAGGACGACCTGGTGATCGTCCCCGACCAGGTCGCCGGGCTCAGCGCCGTGGAGACCGGGCGGGTCGACTTCTTCGCCGGCACCGCCGTCACCGTCCGCCAGGTGGCGGCGGGCTCGGGCAAGGCGGAGGCAGTCAAGCCCTTCGTGCCGATCGTGGGCGGCAAACCGCACATCGAGGGCGGCGCGTTCGCGTTCCGGCCCACCGAGACGAGGCTGCGGGACGCCTTCAACGTCGAGCTGCACCGGCTCAAGAAGAGCGGTGAACTGGCGCGGATCCTGCGGCCGTTCGGCTTCACCCGGGCCGAGATGACCGACCTGACCGCGAAGGAGCTGTGCCGGGGATGACCACGGGCCTGTGGCAAATCGTGCTCGAGGGGACGTGGATCACCGTCCAACTGCTGGTGTACAGCGCGCTGCTGGCCGCGGTGGTCTCCTTCGTGGTCGGCGTCGCGCGCACCCATCGGTCGCGCGCCGTCCGCTTCCTCGCCGGCTTCTACACCGAGGTGTTCCGCGGCACCTCCGCGCTGGTGATGATCTTCTGGGTGTTCTTCGTGCTGCCGGTCGCCTTCGGCTGGCAGCTGGTGCCGATGTGGGCCGGCACGCTCGCGCTCGGCCTGACCTACGGCGCGTACGGCGCGGAGATCGTGCGCGGCGCGCTGCGGTCCGTCGACCCGGCGCAGCGGGAGGGCGGCATCGCGCTCAGCTTCTCGCCCTGGCAGCGGCTGAGGCTGATCCTGCTGCCGCAGGCCGTGCCGGAGATGATCCCCTCCTTCTCCAACCTGCTGATCGAACTGCTCAAGGGCACCGCGCTGGTTTCCATCACCGGCATGGGTGACCTGGCGTTCAGCGGCAACCTGGTGCGCCTCGCGCTGCAGGAGAGCGGGCGGATCTACACCTATCTGCTGCTGATCTACTTCGTGATCGCGTTCCTGCTCACCCGTGGCATGCGAACGCTGGAACGCCGGACGAAGGCGGGGGTGGCCCGATGAAGTGGGACTGGGGAGCCGTCGGTGACTTCATGCCGTACTTCTGGGACGGCCTGCTCATCACCCTCGAGGCACTGGCCCTCGGGTCGGTGATCTCGTTCGCCCTCGGGCTGGTGTGGGCCCTGCTGATGCGGTCGCCCACACGCTGGGTGCGCTGGCCGGTGGGTGTCGTCACGGAGTTCGTCCGGGACACCCCGCTGCTGGTGCAGCTGTTCTTCCTCTTCTACGTGCTGCCCGAGTGGGGACTGACCCTCTCCCCGCTGGCCACCGGTGTCCTCGGGATCGGGCTGCACTACTCGACGTACACGATGCAGGTCTACCGGGCCGGCATCGAGGCGGTGCCGACGGGCCAGTGGGAGGCCGCGACGGCGCTGAGCCTGCCCGTGCGCCGCACCTGGACGGCGGTGATCCTGCCGCAGGCGGTGCGCCGGGTGGTGCCGCCGCTCGGCAACTACGTCATCTCGATGCTCAAGGACACGCCGATGCTGATGCCGATCGGCGTGCTGGAGATGCTGGGCCGGGCGCGGCTCGTCTCCCAGCAGCACTTCCAGTTCACCGAGCCCCTGACGGTGATCGGCGTCGCCTTCATCGTCATCTCCTACCTGGCCTCCCTTCTCCTGCGCACCCTGGAGCGACGTCTTGTCCGTTGAGACCCGTAAACAGCCGGCCACCGCCGGCACGCAAGCGAGCGAGCTGATCCGTCTGGAGGGCGTCACCAAGCGGTTCGGGGACAACACCGTCCTCGACGGTCTCGACCTCTCCGTGGACACCGGCCGGCACGTCACCCTGATCGGCCCCTCCGGCTCCGGCAAGACCACGATCCTGCGGTTGCTGATGACCCTGCTCAAGCCGGACGAGGGCACCATCACGGTCGGCGGCGAGCGGCTCTTCCCGGCGTCCGAGAAGCAGGTCCGGGAGGTCCGGAAGACGATCGGGATGGTGTTCCAGCAGTTCAACCTGTTCCCGAACATGACCGTGCTGCGCAACGTCACGGAGGCTCCGGTGACCGTGCTCGGCCTGTCCAAGGACGAGGCGGAGGAGCGGGCCCGGGAACTGCTGGAGCTGGTGGGCCTGTCCGACAAGTGCGACGCCCGGCCCACCCAGCTGTCCGGCGGGCAGCAGCAGCGGGTGGCGATCGCGCGGGCGCTGGCCATGCGGCCCCGGGTGCTGCTGCTGGACGAGGTGACCTCGGCGCTCGACCCGGAGCTGGTCGCGGGCGTCCTCGACCTGCTCAGGGACATCGCCCGCAGCACGGACATCACCATGCTCTGCGTGACCCACGAGATGGGTTTCGCCCGCGACATCTCCGACCAGGTACTGATGTTCGACTCGGGCCGGGTCATCGAGGCGGGCCCGCCGGAGAAGATCTTCAGCGATCCGGAGCAGGAGCGGACCCGGGAATTTCTCAGCGCGATCCTGTGACCGTGATCCTCCGACTACGAGAAGTGAACGCACGATTACACCAGGTCCGATGGACGGCGCATGTCGCTGGCACATGCCAGCGGGCTGGTGCCGCAGCTGAGAGGCACCGGCAGCGCCACATTCTCGCCAACAACCGCTTCCCATCCGGCCTTTGCCGGTTATCGTGGAGGGGTTCCGGCAACCGGATCGCGGCCCAGAGAGCGAGCGCAGGGGGACCACCGTGGCGCTGATGCACGAGCCGACCGCCCCGTACCACTCCGCCCAGGACGCGCTGCGCGTCCTGGAGACCGTGGCACGGCACTCCACCGGCGTCACCGACACCGAGCTGACCCGCCACACCGGCCTGGAGCCCGAGCGGCTGGCCGCCCTGCTGCGCATGCTGCGCCGCGAGGGGTACGTCGAACAGGTCACCGACGGCGCGTACGTCACCGGGGCGGCGCTCAGCCGGCTCGGCTCGGCCCACCACCGCGAGCAGGCCCTGCGCGAGAAGATCCAGCTCACCCTGGACCGGCTGCGCGACTCGGTCGGCGCGGCCGTCTACATCAGCCGGTACGTGGACGGCGAGGTCAGGGTCACCCAGTACGCCGACGGGCCGGCCACCCCGGCGGTCAACGAGTGGGTGGACTTCCGCTGCTCCGCACACGCCACCGCCGTCGGCAAGAGCCTGCTGACCCAGCTCGACCACAACGGCCGCCGCGACCACCTCTCCCGGCACAAGATGGCCCGCCTCACCTCGCGCACCATCACCAGCGACAAGCTCCTGCTCTCCCGCCTGGAGTCCCAGCCGCCCACGGTGCCCGTGCTGGACCTCCAGGAGTACGCGATCGGCACGGTGTGCGCGGCGGTCCCGATCACGGCGGGCTCCTCGGTGGGCTGCCTGGCCCTCTCCCTCCCGGTCGAGCACGCCCACCGCCTGCGCCAGGCGGCGGACCGGCTGAACCGGGGCGCGGCACCGGTCCTGCTGTCGCTCGCGATCTAGTGCCGTGACCGGGGGTGGTCATCAGCACCCCCGCGGACCAGGTAGTATTTTCTTCGTCGCCGGCCGCCGAAGGCGGAGGGCGGGAGTCATGCGCCGCTAGCTCAGTTGGTTAGAGCAGCTGACTCTTAATCAGCGGGTCCGGGGTTCGAGTCCCTGGCGGCGCACAGATGAGGGGCCTCTCGCGGGAGCGAGGGGCCCTTCGACGTCCGCCCGGGTCAGTCTCCGGTAGGCCTCCTCCCCCGGCGGCCGCCACCACACCGGATCCGCGCACCGGAAGCCCTCCTTCCGCAGTCCCGCCCGGTGGATCTTGTTCGTCGCGGTGACCGGCATCCGCTCCACGACCCGGACGAACCGGGGCGCCATCTTCGTGCCGAGGTCGGGCTGACGGGCCAGGAACCCGGCGAAGGCGGCCGGATCGAAGGTCCCGGCGATCGTCGCCATCACCTGGTCGCCGGTCACCGGGTCCGGCACCGCGTACACGGCGACCGCGGCGGCACCCTCGTACCGGGCCAGGATGTTCTCGATCATCGCGGCGGCCAGGTTCTCGCTGTCGACCCGGATGCGGTCGTCGCCGCGGCCCGCGAAGTGGAGCCAGCCGTCGGCGTCCCGGTAGAAAAGGTCACCGGTCCAGTACCAGCCCTCCCGCCGCCGCTCCCGCTCCGCGTCCCGGTTGCGCCAGTAGCCCTCGAAGAGGCTGGGCCCCTGGTTCACCAGTTCCCCTATCGCCTCGTCCCCGTTCAGCAGCCGTCCGGCCGAGTCGAAGCGGGCCGGCGGGCACTCCTCGCCCGTGTCGGGGTCGAGGACGACGAGACCGGGCGCCGCCCGTCCCACCGCCCCGGCCGGCGTGCCCGGCGACCACTGGATCGCCGCCCCGCCCTCCGAGGAGCCGTAGCCCTCCACCAGCCGCACCCCGAAGCGCCGCTCGAAGGCCGCCGCGTCCACCGCCCCCGCCTCGGTGCCGAAGCCCAGCCGCAGCGGATGCTCCCGGTCGTCCGGGCGCGGCTCGGTGGCCAGGATGTACTGCACCGCCCGGCCGACGTAGGTGAAGTACGTCGCCCGGTACCGGCGCACGTCCGCCAGGAACCCGGACGCCGAGAACCGCCGCCGCAGCGCCACCCCGGCCCCCGCCGCCAGCGCCGGCGCCCAGTCGGCGATCACCGCGTTGCCGTGGAACATCGGCATGCACACGTAGTGGACGTCGTCCGGGCGCACCCCGAACCGCCCGGCGAGCGAGTGCCCGGCGGCGGCCAGCCGGCCCTGGGAACACAGGGCGGCCTTGGGGGCGCCGGTGGAACCGGAGGTGAAGTAGAGCAGGAACCGGTCGGCCGGGGTGGCCCCCGAGGGGTCGGGCACGGCGCCGGCGTAGGGGGCGAGGAGGTCCTCGTACTCCGGGGTGTCGGTGACCAGGAGGCGCACCCCGGGCAGGTCGAGGCCGGTCAGGAGCGGCAGATGGTCGGTCCGGGTGACCAGCAGCGAGCACTCGGTGTGCAGGATGTCGCGGGCCAGTTCGGGGCCCCGGCGGGTGGGGTTGATCCCGGCGACCGCTGCCCGGGCGAGGGCGGCCCCGGCCAGCCACAGCGGGAACTCCGGTGTGTTGTCGAGCAGGACGCCGACGTGCGGTTCGGCGCCGGGTGGCAGCAGGTCGGCCAGCAGCGCCGCCCGGACCGCCGCCCCGGCCGCGACCTCGTGGTGGGTCAGCACCCTCCCCCTGGCTCCCGGCTCCGCTCCTGCCGGGGGGACCCCCATCTCGCACCACAGCCCCGGCCGGTGGTCGCCCCACCGTGCCGCCACCAATTCGGCGACCGTGCGCCCCCCGGCCTCCTCGGATCCGCTGGATCCCCTGGATTCCCTGGATTCCATGGGGCGCACGGTAATTGACGTACCGTCAGATGTGGAGGTCTGCGACTGTGAGGATGATCGTGTTCCGCACGGGGCCGCGGCTTGACCCGGTCTGCGACTGACCAAGGTGTCCTGAGCGCCGATCTGTCGGCC